>LNEX01000574.1 GCA_001464165.1 bacterium Ga0077546 | reverse complement strand
ATTTTGCATTTCAACCATGGCCTCAGGATTAGCTTGTTTGCCTTTCTCCGGATAAACCATGTTCCAAGCCATAAGATAATTAAAACGAGAATCAGGGGTCGTTGGCTTATCTATACCAGCGCCTGCGCGCCCTCCATACCAGCCAAATCTATCCGTATTCTCTCCAGGGAAAACTGAATTTTGACTACGATCATTTTGAGCCAATACTTGCTCCACAGTACCGGCCACCGGATTGCTTCGGTCTGTGAGTGACTGATTATCAGAAGTCTCTTCAAATTCGCGTGAATAGTCTAAAGCTTGCTCACCACCCGCTGAAGAGTGTGGCGGCGGCGAGTCTTCACACTGACCCTGCTGGCAGCTCTCTGCATCTTGCGATGCATTATCAACAACTGGCTCTAGCGCCTCTATCCATTCACGAGCCATTCTTGTACTACCTCTTTGGCTAGCCCTGATTGCTCGCTCAACATCAAGAGAAATCTCATCAATTTTGTCTAAAAGACTATTCTTCGCCAGCCCATTTAAATGAGTGGTTTCATATATATTGTCGCAATTACCAAAATCAATTGAGCCACTATTGAGGCCCAAATTTCTCTCGCCCTGATTATGTGAGCAATCATTTCTCTGGCCAAAAATTGGCATAGAACTGCTAAGCAGTGCCTCAATGGCTTCGCTTCGAACCGGACTAATGAATTGCTCTTTAGATGACTGACCTATAGAATCAAGAAAACATTCTTTGCCCATGGACTGCGCCTCACTACTCATGAAAATGTTAGTAAAAGTGCTCACTGCAAGCAATGAGCGAAGAGTGACCATAAGGCGATAATAGAAAGCAGTCATGTCAAAGCCATGGCAGAACCATTAAAAGTTCTCATCAGCGCGATTGAGCCACCTTTGGCTTAACTACCGGCTACCCTGCTGACTTGCTTGATTGAGTGTGTTGGTCATATCGGCATATCCCTTCCAGCCAGTGACCACACCAGATTCTGCCTGATTAGCAGCTTGTACCGCCTCGGCTCTGGTCTGCGCGACTCTATATTCGGCAGTCTTCTCGCCGGGAATTTTCGCCAATAGTTCATGGGCTTCATCAATTCCTTGGGCTGCGGCCTTGCGCAACCAAAAGACAGCTTTAGCAAGCTCTGCTCCAGCGGCATGTTCCTCCGCTCTTACGACTCGCTCACCGCCAAGATAAAGCTTCCCTAGAGCCAGTTGAGCATTGGCATAGCCTTGCTCTGCAGCCTTCTCAAACCAATGAGCAGCTCTTTCGAAACTCTGATTAGCACCAATACCAGTGGCATACATATGGCCAAGCATAGTCTGCGAATAGGGGCAGCCTTGCTTCGCTTTAATCTTCAAAATATTAAAGGCGCGGCTGTAATGGTGCGCTTTCAACGCCGCGTGCGCCTGAGCTAGATGGGCATATGTAGAATGAGAATGAGATTTTGCCGATTTAGCAGCTGTATTACTCATGGCTGGAGGATACGCTAGGGCCGATGGCAATAAGAAGTAATAGAGCATAAAGACTGAGGCGTACACAGACACGCCCACGAAACTAGCATTAAATAAACCAAATTGCTCCATTTTATTGCTATCTAGAATTACGACCTAGAATTACTACATAGAAACAGAACCGCGTCTATCAGCAAGAGATGAGCTTGGCTCTTCTTCAACAATCTTGGGGGTAATTAGCAGCATCAGCTCAGTGCGGTTGCGCCCTTTCAATGTATTGCGGAATAGTGCACCAAGAACTGGCGCTTCAGCCATATATGGAGTTTTCGAAAGCTGTGCCGCTTCTGTCTCCGAGAATAGCCCACCAAGCACCAAAGTTTGACCATCTTTGATACGCACTTCTTGGGCCATAATGTCACGGTAGTTGAGCAGGGTGACAACAACGGTTGGCTGGTTCACTGGTCCAAAAGTCTGAGGCGGACCTAGGGGAGTCGATACTTGAGGACGCAAACGCATTGTAATGAAACCATCTTGGGTCACCCTCGGCAATACGTTCAAGAAAATTCCGGCTTTAGTCAACTCAACGTTGGCAGTAACCACACCCAAACTGACTGTCGATGTCACTTTGTGTATAACTTCTGATGCAATAGTGATTAGTGCCTCTGAATTATCTACCACCACGACAGACGGGTTAGCGATTAGCTTGGCTTTATTAGTTTGCAGCAACAAATTGACCGAGAGGTTTATGGCGTGGGGAACAGTGGCAATGTTGGCTCTTCCGCCGGCGCGCCCATCAGCGGCTATAAAATTGAAAGCACTTTGAGCAGTGGTGACGGCATTGACACCAGCAATACTAGGAGCAAGTATCGGCACGAGAGAGCCGATCAAGCCAGTATACGCAGTACCAGGTGTACCGGCACCATTAGCGGCACCGTTGGTGACGTTTGAACCAGTAAACGGAATCGCCGGAATATTGGGATTAGCCACAGAACTAGCCGGTGAACCCAAGCCTGGCAAGAATGATTTCAACGGTGCTTGTGAATTGCCCATAATTGAGCTAGAGAGACCTTCACCCTGCAGGTTAAGGGTAGCACCTAGTTGACGAATACCTTGGTTGCTCAATTCAATAAGCGACGCTTGAATGTGCACTTGCTTAGGACGTCTATCAATCAGGCGAATAGCATCTTCGGCGATATTAACATCATCTGCCGTACCCACTACAATAACTTGTCGACCTTTTACATCAGGTATGACAATAGCGCCACCACCATTAGGGTCAACGCTAAAATCGGCAGCGATTTCTAAATTGGCTCGAATTTGCTGCGTACCAGGATCGGTAGCAGCATTGTTAAAACCTACACCTTCTTGAGTTTGCGCACGACTGGTACCGCGCAACGTGCGGGGCTGAGTCTCCAGCGAATAGCTTTGCGTAGTATCAGTATCACTCTTGCTGCCCTCACGATCGCTGGTTTTCTCGCCGGTTCTTTCTTCGGAAGGACCGCCTAAATCAGCGCCTTGACCTGATCCCTTCTTTTCGCTTGCTGTTTCGTCAGTAGATTCATTGGCCAGCTGCCGCTTAGTGGTGGTTTTAAAATCTGGCAGATAGCCTCTATTGAAAATCGAAGCCGAAAGCAAAGCAGCAACATCGTATGGGTGCGAATAGCTCAGTTTAAAAGCTCTCGCCATCGGGCGATTTAGGCCCAGCTGCACCATGGCCTGAGTTGAGCCCACCACAATAGTTTTATTATCGAGCATGCGGCTTTGCAAACCAGCAGCGGCCAAAACATTGTCCATTGCTTCGTTGAGATTGACGTCACGCAAGTCGCCGGTAATTTTTCCGCTGCAAGACTTGTCGATAATGATATTGACGTTTCCACGGCGGGCGATTTCAGTAATTACATCTTTAACTGGAGTATCTCTAAAACTGAGGTGGTGTATTAATTGCCGACCTTCTTCTGTCTGAGCAAAGAGCTGAAAAGGTCGACGAATTTTTACGGTGCCAGTCACTCCAGGTAGGGAATTGCGTGTTACCGAACGCATAGACCCCTGGGCTATCTTACGACCTTCGCTATCAGAATCGACCGCAGGGTTACTACTAGAACTAGAATTAGTATTAGTATTAGTAGTAGAACTAGAGCCAGCACCAAAATCAGAATCAGAAAGATGGGCTGGGCCACTGGCACTGCCACTGCCACTGCTAACTGGAGCATAAGACAATCCACTATTCTTTGAAGAAGAAGAAGAAGAAGAGCCGCTAGAGCTCTCGCCTACAGTGGGATTATGGTCGCCATCTTCAGCCATAACAGGGGCCGACGAAGCTGTAAGAGCACCAGCACACAAGAGTGATAGTGATACCGCATTTGATATCAGCAAATTAAGTGCGGGCTTTTGGCCTTTAAATTGCACTATGGGTGCCTCGGGTAGATCTTTTTCCAAGGCGCCATTCTAACTTGAATACCGCAGTATTTCCTTAAACTTATGGTCGCTTATTGCCAGTTAAACCATATATTGCAATTTCCAGATTATTTCTTGCTTCTCCAAGGTGCGGATTTAGCCTAAGTGCCAAGCGCAACTCCGAAACCGCCGAAGAGACATCCCCTCTGCCGTACAATGCATATCCCAAGTCATTTCGGGCCTGAGCATTGAGTGGGTCTAGTCTCACCGCCTGACGAAATTCCTCCACCGCACCGTTCTTGTCTTTGTTGGCATAGAGCGCCCGACCTAACGCCAAATGGCTGTCCGCAGATGCTGGCTCAAGCAAACTTGCCTGCCTGGCTGTTCGCAAAGCAGGATGGTAATCACCTGACGTCAAAAGAGCCTTAGTTAAAACCACATGAGCCCGCGCTGAACTGGGTTCGACTGAGACAGCTT
>LNEX01000573.1 GCA_001464165.1 bacterium Ga0077546 | reverse complement strand
ACCCGACTCGTTGGCATATTTTAAGCGTATGCCGGCGCTGCAACATCTAAAGCTCGACCGTAGCTGGCCCGAGGACAGGAAGCAGGAATTTATACGAGCTATTCCTGGTTATGAGTTTGAACCAGTCTTTGACCCGTATTTTTGGCACTTAGGACCCGGCGAAACACACCTACGAGAAATATTGAAGAAGTGAGAGAGAACTTTGCCTGAAGACGCTATATCAAGCGAGTCTCTGAATGGCGGGATGCCGTTCAATCTAAGTTATCTAGCCCTCGGTAGCGCTGGTAAAGGCTCTTGGTGGCGTTATTTAGTTGGTGTTATAACCGTTAGTACAGTGTTTTTTGTAAGTAGTGTCTTTTGGTATCTTCTAATTGTTCTTGTTTCTACTCACGGTGCTATGCCAAAAATTGACGAAGCCACAGGCCAAATCCTTGGTGTGCATCCGATGGCCAACTATATTGCTGTCAATATTCCCAGCTGGTTTCTTTGTCTCTCGACTCTGCTGGTTGTGCGCTTTTTGCACGCTAGGCCATTACTTTCCCTGATTACCACTACCGATAAATTTGATTGGCGGCGCCTTGCCTTTGGTGTCGTTTCGTGGTTTTGCTTGGCTGGGTTGGCTGGCGTTGTCGGTTGGATTGTCTACCCGCAGTCTTACAAGTTTGTGCCTCCTGGCGCCGAGTTCTTGCTCTACCTGCCGGTAGTTTTGCTGTTTACGCCATTGCAGTGCCTGGCAGAGGAGCTCTTCTTTAGGGGCTATTTGTTGCAAGCCCTAGGAAAGTGGGTGCGCAATATTTGGTTTGCATCTGCTCTAAACGGCCTGATCTTCATGTTGCCGCATTTGTTTAATCCTGAAGTCTCATACGGAATGCTGCCCATGGCGATTTGCTATTTCGGCATTGGTTTCATTTTGGCTCTTGTAACTTTGCGTACTAATGGTCTAGAAGTGGCTATTGGCGTGCATGTTGCTAATAATCTCTTTGACGCCTTGATTGTCAATGACGTGCGTTCTGTACTCACTACACAGTCAATTTTTGTTTGCATTGCTGGCCATCCGTGGTACGAAGTTGCTGTGATCATTGTTATAGGAGTAGTCTTCTATTGGCTTACATCTAAGTATTTGTTGAGGCGTTGAGTGTTGTGAATTGTCGCGCTTTATTTGCTGTTTTTGCTGCTCTTCATTTGCTGGCAGCTTCGGCTTTGTCGTCTACAGCACCACTCTTTGCCAATAATAGTCAGTCGGAACAAGGGTATATTATCGATCTTGTCTCCAATCGTCCTGAGAAGTTTAAAGTACAAGTGACGAAGTCGGGCCTGCGTGTAGATTTGAACAACGCCAAATGTTCGCTAGTGAGTCGGGCTCCTGACTGGAATGTGGTGGCATGGAACAGTAACGATCGCACCATCATGAATGTTAGCAATGCCGATTGGTGCCATAAGTATCACATGAACAAAATGCACTGGGCAGCTGAATTGACTAAGCCTCTCTCTGTTAAGGAAGATTGGGTGATGGGTGTTCCCGCTCTCCACTGTGTTTTCCCATCAACTGAAGTGGTTGGTCTCTATATGCAGTCTGCCATCGGCAAAAAGAATTACAAAGACAATGTTGATGATTTGAACAAGGCGATTGTTATTTGTCTTGACTGTCCATCAGGCAAAAGCAGCGGCTCAGTTTTCGCTCGTTTTTTTGGAATGCCAGCGGTTCCTGGGGTGCCCTTGACAGTAAAACGCATTAGGGCAACGGGCAAGAGCGAGAGTACCCTAAAGGCAGAGCAAATTCACGGCCGACCAATTTCTGCTGCGGTTTTTGATGTCCCCCGGGGATATAAAAAAGTACCGTTCAACGAGAGTTTTTTCATTTCTAAGGCGCAGAATGAGAACGCCAAGGCCTTGTTCAATTCTTTGCTCAATTGATATGAGCTAAAGCGCTTTTGCATTTCCAGGTGCACTATTGTTGTTATCGGCTTGACGTCTCGCTTCTCGTAATACTATTTGCTATAGTGTTACTGAGCTTTTGAAAAGATGATATGATGGCGAAAAAGCTTGCAGGGCATTTGTTTACAGTTTTTTTTGCTAACAGAATATGATATTGCTGGTAGTAGCAGGCGGGAAAAGAAATGGCCTGAAATCTTCGTGAAGGTTCACGTGATTTCAGGCCACTGAGTTCTCTAGCTATTGAGATGTCTAGCTATTCTCTTTTGATGAAAGAGCTTTTTGTTGCTTCGGCTGTTGGCCTTTTTTTACTTTTGCTTGCGTCGCTTATTTGTCGCGCTGAGCAGTGGCTGTGCCCGATTTCTCGGCCATCTCGACGATGGTCGCCTGGGCTGCAGCCAGTCGCGCCACGGGAACGCGATAGGGCGAGCAGCTGACATAGGTGAGGCCGAGCGAGTGTGCAAAAGCAATGGAGCTCGGGTCACCTCCGTGTTCGCCGCAGATGCCCAGCTTGATATCGGGGCGTTGGCTGCGACCATCTTCGACGGCCATGCGCATCAGCTTGCCCACGCCCTTGCGGTCGAGAATGGCAAACGGATTGTCTTCGAGAATCTTGCGCTTTTCGCCGTTGACTTCGACGCCACCGAGATAGTGCTGCAGGAACTTGCCTTCAGCGTCGTCACGGCTGTAGCCGAACGTCATCTGGGTGAGGTCATTGGTGCCAAAGCTGAAGAACTCGGCGTACTCAGCGATTTCCTCGGCCGTGAGGGCGGCGCGGGGAATCTCGATCATGGTGCCGAACTTGTAGTTGACGGTCTCGCCAGCTTCAGCCATGACTTCGCGGGCAACCCGTTCCAGCACTTCACGAGCAGCCTTCAGCTCTTCCACATGACCAATCAGCGGAATCATGATTTCCGGTTCGACCACCACCCCTTGCGACTTCACAGCAATCGCTGCTTCGAAGATGGCCCGCACCTGCATCACATTGATTTCAGGGTAGACCAGGCCGAGGCGGCAGCCGCGCAGGCCCATCATGGGGTTGCTCTCGTGCAGCTCGTGCACCTTGGCCAAGAGGCTTTCTTGGGCTGCCAGTGCCTTGGCTTCACGTGCCTTGGTCACCTTGAAGCGTGCTTGGTGAGCACGGTTCTTGGCGTTGGCCTTGAGAGTTGCCACTTCGGCCACCAGCTCCTCCAGCTTGGGCAAAAACTCATGGAGCGGCGGGTCGAGCAGGCGGATGGTGACCGGCAGGCCGTTCATGGCGGTGAAGAGGCCGGCGAAGTCTTCGCGCTGCATGGGCAAGAGCTTGTTGAGAGCCGTTTGCCGATCGGCCAGACTGGTTGCCAGAATCATTTCTTGCACCACCGGCAGACGATCTTGGCTCATGAACATGTGCTCAGTGCGGCACAGGCCGATGCCCTGAGCGCCGAATTGGCGGGCAACACGTGCATCTTGCGGGGTGTCTGCGTTGGCGCGCACATCGAGTTTGCGCTCCAGATCGGCCCATGCAAGCAGTTTTTGGAACTGCTCAGATAGGCCAACCTGGCGAGTGGCGATGGCGCCGAGATAGATTTCACCGGTGGAACCGTCGATGGAAATGACATCGCCCTTCTTCAGGGTTTGTCCTGCCACCTGCACCAACTCTTTGTCGAGGTCGATGCGGAACGATTCACAGCCGGCGACACAGGGCTTGCCCATGCCACGTGCCACCACGGCAGCATGACTGGTCATGCCACCGCGGCTGGTGATGATGCCCTGGGCAGGAACGATGCCGTGAATGTCATCGGGGCAGGTCTCGACCCGCACAAGAATGACCTTCTCACCGGCACTGCCGCGCTTTTCAGCCTCGTTGGGGTCGAAGACGATTTCGCCGATGGCGGCACCAGGCGAAGCGTTGAGACCAGTGGCGAGCAAGCGACCAGCCTTCTTGGCCTCATCTTTCTCTTCGCCGTGGAAGCTCGGCAGGAGCAGCTGGTTGAGCTGAATCGGATCGACACGCATGAGGGCGGCGCTGCGGCTCAAGATGCCTTCTTCGGCCAGCTCGACAGCGACGCGAACAGCGGCTTCAGCCGTGCGCTTGCCGGTGCGGGTCTGCAAGATGTAGAGCTTGCCGCTTTCGACGGTGAACTCGATGTCTTGCATGTCGCCGTAGTGGTCTTCCAGGCGGGCCACCGTGGCCACGAGCTCTTCGTAGACTGCCGGAAGTTCCACGGCCATCTCGGCGATTTTCTTGGGGGTGCGAATGCCGGCGACGACGTCCTCGCCTTGAGCACGTACCAGGTATTCGCCGTAGAGGGTCCTCTCTCCGGTGCTGGGGTTGCGGGTGAAGCAAACGCCAGTGGCCGACTGGTCGTCGAGGTTGCCGAAGACCATCGACTGCACAGTTACCGCGGTGCCCAGATTGTGGTCAATCCTGTTGAGGTTGCGGTAGTAGATGGCACGGGGGTTGTTCCATGACCGAAACACCGCTTCTACGGCACCGTAGAGCTGCTTGCTGGTATCGGAAGGGAAGGGTTCGCCCGTTTCCTTGAACACCAGTTCTTTGTAACGCCGCACCAGTTCTTTCAGGTTGGTAGCGGTGAGCTC
>LNEX01000572.1 GCA_001464165.1 bacterium Ga0077546 | reverse complement strand
TAAATCAAGAAAAAGCTCACTGTTCTAATAATCAACAATATAGAAAGGAGAACTATATGTTCAACCTTTTTAAGGGTCGCTTTGCCGCACAGGCACCGCCTCCTGATAGCAAAGATATTGACAGTTATTTTGAAAAACTTGTGCGCTATATTCCGGCTGATATTTTAGCTGCATACGTCGCTATCTCTGGCATCACAGCAAGCAATGACCCGCCGCTGTGGCTCACCTGGGGCGTCTTCGGTGTGCTGCTTGCGCTGACACCACTGTATGTATGTCTGGTCAAAACCGCCCCGCCGGGCATAGCTTGGTCCAAGACCTTTCATTGGGTGACAGCCTGTCTGGCTTTCAGCTCGTGGGTGTTCGCCATGGGTGGCCCTTTCGCCACCCTTGCCTTTTACAAACCATATTTAGGTTCAGTAGTGCTGATTTTGACGACGTTGATCATCCCGGTGATGGAAGGTCAGTTTTACAAAGCAGGCCCACCGGCTGCGCCTCCTGCGCTTCCTCCGGTACTGCCGCCAGCAGTTACTTCTGCAGCTCCTCCAGCTGAGCCGCCGAATTCGCAACCTTAAAACGAAAGAGCCCTAAATATGGATCAGCCTGATTTCGCCCCTCTACACGAGGCAAGCTATCAAGAGCTTCTTCTGGACCAGCAAGCCCTTACTTCTGTACAAGTTGGCTTGGCTGGAGCCACCAAATCTAATTGTACCGATTGCGACTATTCCAAAATGGAGCAACCGGATTTCTCGCCTTTGTTTGTCCCCGCTTCCAGTGCTCTGGAGCCCCGGGCAAGTAAGGCCCCATTTGCCAGCCTTGTGGAGCGTGCCAAGTTTCTTTGGTAGCGGTTCCTCTGGTAAGGCAGAAGAAAGGTAAACGTATGAGAGTAACATCTCTAATTCTCGCGGCCATCGCTGCGCTAACTCTTGGCGGTTGTGCTGTGACGCCGTCAGTGCGAGTTCATCCACTCACAGTTGGTCAACCCACTGTCGTTGACTTGGACGCCTCGGCGAGGGCGATCATCATGGTTCCAAAGCCTAACGGCGCAGGAATGGCTGTTTGCTCTGAGCCGTCACCCGACGTTGCGATGTCTGCTGTGGCTAGCATGCTGGCCCAGGTCAAACTCGACAACCCCAATGTTGATGTTAAAGCGCAGCTGGATTTCCAGACTGCGGTCATCGACTTGGCTCGCCGTAGCCAGTTCATTAGCTTCCAAAGAGAGGCCCTGTTCAGGCTTTGCGAGCAAGGCATGAATCAGAACTTGAGTTCTGAGCAGATCTTCGTGCTGTATCAGCAGGTGATGCAGACTTCGCTCAAGTTGGCTGAAGCTGAGCTGGCGAAGAACAAGGCAGACCTGGCCAAGGCCCTGAAAGACCCTGCGGTTCGCAAGCTCTGGAACCAGCTCGTTGACGACCCGATCGCGATACCAATTGCGGTGCCGAAGAAGTAGTAGCGCTCTAGGCAAGAACTAGTAGGGAGTGGCTGATAGAGCTAGGAAATCAAGCTCAGAGGCGTCTGATAGGGCTCGGAAATCATGAGTCAGAGAACGAGTTTTTATGTCTTATTGATTTCTCGGGTATGCCCCGAAACTCAAGCCAGCCCACCATCCCGCTTTTCCTCGCACCCATTTAACTGGCAGCATCTTCTCTTAAGTGCAGCCTAGTTAGATCGACCCCAGTTAACAGATTCTGCGCACCCCTATTTCGCATATCGGGCGCCAGATTCTTGTTGCAAATGAACAAAGCAATCATCTGTAGGTAGCTACAGATTCGAGATTCGCGCTTTGCCTGGCCCAGCCTTGCAAGCGCTCAAAGCGGAAAAATCATTTCGATTTCTCCGGACCAAACCAATTTAAAGGAAAAACAAATGTCTAACAAATTCGTAGACCTCGTAGGCGGCTCAGACGCCAACAACGGCAGTACTTTCGCGCTGCGTAAGAAGACCCTGTCATCGGCTGCTGCAGTTGCTGTTGCTGGCGACGTCATCCGCGTCATGGGCAAACTCAGCACCAACAGCGGTACCGCGACGTGGACCAAAGGCTCGCCTCTGGTCACACTCGCAGCAGCAATGAACCAGCTGGTGTATGGCGACGGCGCCTGGACTGCGTCTGGCGCAACCGTCACGGCCACCGCCAACACCACGGCCCCGACTCCCAAGCAAGGCAGCAACAGCTCCAAGCTCGTCTGTGCCGCTGGCTTCACCACCGGCAAGATGGCACATTTTGCCACTGGCGCACTCAACCTGTCGACCTATCAGCAGGTGTCGTTCTGGATTCAGAGCACAGTGGCTTTGGCGGCCAACACGTTGAGGCTTGACCTCTGTAGTGACGCAGCAGGCGACACTGTGGTTAACTCCTTTACTATCAATGTGGCGCTCAACGCTAATCAGTGGACTGCTGTCACAATTGACAATGGTGCAGCACTTGGCGCGACCATCAACGCGGTGCGTCTGCATGCACTGATTTCGATGGCATCGAAGACAGTTCTCATCGACAATATTTTCGCAGCCAAAGCTCCTTCGGCGGCCAATTGCCTGACGTTGAATTCGCTGATTTCACCAGACAATGCAGTCTGGTATCCGGTGCAGAGTGTCAACGGCACAACCGTGTATGTCGATGCACAGGCGACGACTGCGGCAACCCTGGCCAAGGGCTATCGCGGTGCCACGGGCTCCACCACCTTCTACATGTTGCAGCCAACGGTTGTATCAATTGGCACCGGCAACACCGTCTACGACCAGGTTTTCTCTGGCAACGGCTCGGCTGGCAACCCGATCACCATTTCTGGTGGCTGGAACACCACTGACATGAGCACCCAGGATGGGTTGACTTTGATCGACCGCCGTGACTGGGCCGCTTCTGGCATCAACCTTACTGGTGCCACTGGCTACATCACTGTCGACAAGTTCATGTTCGGCCATGCGGCTTTCCCGCTTGGTCTGGTAGCTGCGGCACGTGGCTACAGCATCAATAACAGCGGCTTTGCTGGCACAGGCTCGTTTTCTACGATGCCGACTCGTGCAGTGAACGTGGCTGGTTCAAACTTCATCAACTGCACTGGCACGACGGCTATCCTGAACATTCCGGCCACGGCCAACTACAAAACTGACAACCTGAACTGGAGTATCACCAATACGAAGGTCTGGGGGGCAGCTGTCGGCGGTATTAAGGTGCCACTGTTCGTAGCTGCCGCTCCGGCAACTGTCACTGGCTGCGATTGCTCCGGCAACACTGGCTTGGGCTTCGACATTCAGTCGATCTGCAACTTCCGCTCCAACACCGCAGAAGCCAACACACTAGGTGGCATCAACTTCCAGGCTATTCAGGAGATGGTGTCCTACGGCCTCACCGCTCGTGGCAACACTGTCGGCGAAATTCTCCTGAATAATGCCGACGTTGAAATCTACGGCCTCGATACCAACACCGTGGGCGGCTCTGCTGTGCCCCAGATCTCAATTCCGAACAATGTCAGCGGTCGAGCTGTTGTGTACGGCTGGACGCAATACACCGGTGGCGCCCCTGCAGCTGTTCTTACTAAGCTTGGTAGCTCGGGCGCTGGCTTCGCTGCTGGCAACTCTGTCAGCTCGCAGAAAGAGGGCGGCGTTGCCGCTAACAACACCAAGTACACCGACTTCGGCACCATCACCACGACTGGTGTGGTTGGGCAGTCTGGTTCCGGCATTGCCTGGAAGCTCACTCCTGATACCGACGCGCTGTCTGGCAGCCCGTTGAGTGTCAACATTGGCAAGGTTTCTTGCCCAGCTGGCATGACGACAGACATCACTTACTGGGCCAAGTTGAGTGCAGCTGGTCCGAGCGCCCAGCTGCGAGTGCCTGGTGGTCGCTATGCCGGTGTCGGTTCTGCTGGAGCCGATGTCACCGTGCCTGTGAGCGCCACAGTCTGGACTCAGTACACCATTTCGTTTACGCCGAGCGAGAACTGTGTGGTCGATATTTTCTTCGACGTTTGGAACAGCACCACGCAGACGGCGACAGTCAGCGGCCCTGTGGTCGTCAACCAGTAATTTTAGAACAGGAGAAAGCAAATGAGTAAAGCAGCATTTAGCGTCAACCTGGCAGACCAAGCCGAGCCGTTCATCTGGGGCTCGCTGCAGGACACGACTGGTCTGACCACGGTTTACCAAGGTACACCGTATCTTGTGGCGAAGCAGCCGCCTGGCGACTTGTATTTGCGAGATGCCCTTGGGCGTCTGACGCAAATCAGATACGCCAATGGGCGAGTGCAGAACTACACCTACGACAACATGGGCAATCGCCAGAGTGTGGTGACTTCGTAAGCATCGATTTTGCTTTTGCAAAAAGTAGCTTAAGCGAAGCGTCAATTAGAAAACTGACCCCGAGGTTGCGACTTGTCGCTAAGTTAGGGGTTTTGCTTTTCTTCAAACAAACAATTTTCAGCTAAACGCTGAATGGAAAGAAATCCAAATGACTAACAAACAAAATTCCACACAAGGCTCTAGCCTTGTTCTCTCCGGCACGGCTCTACCGTCTGCACCAAGTGGTAATGGCTTACCTTCAGGTCTTGCAGAGATGAGCTCAATCGGCCCCATTTCAGGCGGCTTTGCGCAGGGCGAAGGCATTGACCCCGATACAGCCAGAAAAGTAATCGAAAGCAGAAAGCAGCCAGACAATATCTATGTGCCCGGTGATGGTGCCATTGATGTTTCTGGAGCTGGCGCTGTTCGCTCGTTCTCGTCTGGCGCTGCATCTGGTACCGTCTTTGCCCCGGCATCCATCGTTGAACTGGCCCGCGGCCTCAAGAGCGATGTCGATTTGATCGCCGAATTCGTGACCACGCAAGTTGAACTGACTACCGTTTTTGGACTGCAAAAAGGTGGTTTTGGCGCTTTAGTAGAGCAGCGTGGTACGGCATTCGACTTGGCCGACTTGATGGTGCAGCTCTTGCGCCAAGCGGGCTATACGGCCAACTATATGATCGGCGATTGCCGCATTTCTGTAGCTCAGGCTGCTGCTTGGTTTGGGACCGATCCTACCATCATCGATCCCATCTATGCCCCCAGAAATCTGCTCGTGAACGGCGGCATTCCGGCAGTGGTGACAAACGTTTTAGGCGTTGACTACCTCGACTTCACCCATTGCTGGGTGAAGGTCAATATCGGCGGTAGCTGGTATGTGTTCGATCCATCTTTCAAGAGCTACACAAACAATGCTGGCGTCAACTTGGCCACAGCAACGGGCTACAACCAGTCGACTTTCTTGGCGAACGCCCGCTCTGGAGCGACTATCACCGCCGACTATGTTCAAAACTTGAACAGAAGCAATATTCGCGCCGACCTGACTACCATGACCACTAACCTGGTCAACTATATCAAGACCAACAGTTTTGGGGCTTCTGTCGACGATATTGTCGGGGGCAAGACAATCAATGGCATCACTCTTGGTGCGCGCCTGACGTCGCTTCCCTACGAGAAGCCTGGTTCCACGCCTGTTGAGTACACATCGCTTCCAAACTCGTACAAACACATCCTTGGTGTTGTGTACGATGACCCGAACATCAACGTCTCCTTCTATGCTGCTGATGTTTACGGCAAGCGCCTTTCCATTTTCTTCAATGCCAGCCATCAGGCAGAGTTGCGGCTAGACGGCACACTTATCGCTACTAGCTCGCCCCAGGGTTTTGGCGGCTGGAACTCGGTTTTCCTTTCTGCCACTCACCCATATGGCACTACTTGGGCTGACAAATCTCGTTGGATGCGAGTCTATACCGACAAGTACTATGTCATTGCCAATGGCTGGGGGACAGCTGGCCCTGGCATGGGAGTTATTCACCACAAGAAATACTTCCAGAACGCGGCCACTGGTTTGCCTGCTACTGACGAAAGTGTTCTTGGTGAGCTGCTCGCGAGCTTTTTCCATACGATGAACGCCGAGTACTCAAAAGTAATCGATCTCACCAATCGCATGACTAATTGCGTCACTATTATCCACCACCAGCTTGGGCTGGTTGGCGATCTCGGTGCACCCATGGTTGACATGGGCCTCGTGCTCGGTACCACCTCTGCCCTAGACAACGACTATACCCGTCGTGACTGGAACAACACTGTAAGCGCGATGCATGGTGTCATGCTCGAAGCCAGTGCAGTTCAAGAGAACACCGGGCCAGTAGGTGTTAGCGCAACCACAATCACTGACCTTGCTGCTCAGGCCGGTCAGAAGATTTTTGATGGCAAAGCTGCCAATTGGATTTCGACAGTAAAGCCGGCATTGGTGGGTTGGGACCCTGCCCTGCTTACCTCAATTGAGAACGATTACATCAACAATCCCTTTGAAGTCTTCCGTGTGGCTATACCTGAAAACGGTGTTCACACTCTGGGGCTATTCTCTGGGAATGCCTTCTGGGCACTGCCAGTCCACGGTGCTTTTGGTATTCTCGGCGGCACAAAGGGTGCACTGGGAAGCGATGTGCTCAACGGCAAGCCACAGCCCGTGCCGCTTGATGGTGGCAAAACCAGTATTGGTGCTCTGTCGTTTCAAGACGGCAACTTCACATGGGCGCAAGAAGATTTGAGCATCGGTAGCCAAAACGAGCCGTACAAGATTTCGTTCAAGCGCAATTACAACGCGGCAAGTGCCACGGTCGATGCTGGTCTTGGCCTAGGCTGGAGTCACAACTTCATGCTGACGGCCAAGCTCGGTAGTAATAGCCAGGCTGCTCTTGGCGAGATGAGCCCGCTCACCGCTGCTGCTACTATAGTTGAGCTGTTCGTTGCCAACGATTTGATCTCTGATATGACTCGACCTCACGACAAGTTTGTGATTTCGTGCTTGGGCAACAAGTGGCTGAGCGACAATATTGTCGCCAATGTTGTGAACCTCAACACGCCTAACTCGACGGCGCAATTCACGAAAATGCCTGACAGCACCTTTATGCCAATGCCTCGAACCACGGGCACGCTGATTCAGAACGTCGACACGAGCTATACGTTCAAAACTACCCAGCAAATTGCCTACAACTTCAATGTTGATGGCACGCTGGCAACCATTGTTTATCCGATGGGTGTAACCTGGACGTTCACCTACTCCTCTGGAAAGCTTGCCAGCGTAAGCAACGGCATGACTCGCCAGATCAACTTTGTCTATACCGGCGCTCGTCTCAACAGCATCAATGATGGCACCGGCCGCAGTGTCGTTTTCACTGTGGATGGCAGCAAAAACCTCACTCAAGTGACCGACCCGCTGGGCAAGAACATTGTCTATGCCTATGACCAACCGGGCCGCTTGACGCAGATTTTCAACCCGGCTAATCCGGCGATTGCAGTGTTGACGAACACTTTTGATTCGATTGGCCAAGTCAAGGAACGGCGAGACGCTTTCAACAACTTGCTCAGCTTCTACTTTGCAGGCTATCGCACGGAGATTGTCAACGCAAACGGCAAGAGCGTAGTCACCTACCTCAATCGGGCCGGTGATGGAATAAAGGCCGTGAATGAGGTGGGCAAGGCCACTGTGAGGGTTTATGACGCCCGGCGGCGAATGATTCAACAGATCATGCACGAGGGCAACAGCACCACTTTTGCCTATGATCAGAATGACAATCTTCTGACCAAGACCTCAATTGCAAAGTCAGGCTCTGGTCTGAGCAATATCGTCAACAGCTTTACTTATCATCCGACCTTCAACAAGGTTGCTACTTTTGTTGATGGCAAAAGTCAGACTACCACTTATTCTTATGATGCCGTTACCGGCAATTTGTTGAGCATTCAGTCGCCGCAAGTTGGTGGCTTGACCCCGACGACAACCTTTACATCGAATGCCCGAGGCCAAACTCTGACGGTGACAGATCCGACCGGTGTGGTCGCAAAATTTGTGTACGATGCCACTACCGAAAAGATGACTTCGGCCATCGTTGACTTTGGAGTAAGCCCACACCTCAACCTGACGACTTCGTTCGGCTACAACTCAGTTGGCGATATCACAAGTGTGACCGATCGCCGGGGCTACGCCACAGCAGTCGCCGTTGACGCGAAGCGTCGACCGACTCAGATTACTGCACCTGCACCATTCAGCTACCTAACCAAGTTTAGTTATGACGACAACAGCAACTTGATCAAGCTAGAGAAGCAGACGAACATTCCGGCAACGCCCTGGCAAACCACTCAGTGGACATTTGCAGCCAATGATCAGCCGCTCTCGATCATTGGCCCGTCTGGTAAGACCAGCAGATTTGGTTACAACAATTTGCGGCAATTGACTTCGGTGACCAACCCGCTCAATCAAGTGACGCAGTATGCATTTGATGATGCAGGTCGGGTCTCTACTGTCACAGACAGCGCGGGAATTGTTGGTGTCACTCAGGCGTACACAGACAATGGCCTACTTGCTTCAGTGACAGACGCACGCAGCAATGTCACTTCTTACAGTTTTGATGGCTTTGATCGGCCGAAACGGACGACATATCCGAATACCACTTACGAGGAGGTCACCACATATGATGCTAACAGCAACGCGCTAGCTGTTCAGCTTCGCGATGCGACAGCGATTACCTACACGGTCGATGCACTCAATCGTGTGGAGACAAAATCGCCAACGAGTCAGCCGACGATTACCTATGTTTATGATCTTGCTGGAAGAGTTTTGTCAACCAGCAAACCTGTAGTTGGGGGCAAACCAAGCTCTGGCACTTTCTCTCGCGATTACGACAGCGCAGGCCGTTTCTACAGAGAGACTTATCCGGGAGGCAAGCAGTTCACTCATGAACTTGATGCCAATGGCAACGTCACCAAGACGACGTGGCCGGATGGTTACTATGTTCAGCGAGCGTATGACGAACTTGGCCGTCCAACCACAGTCAAGCTCAACGGGGCAGGCACGCCAGCCATCTCTGTGGGCTACGATGCGCTTTCTCGTTGCATCTCGCAGAGTAAAGAGAACGGCACCAGTGCTGCCTACGTCTATGAAATCGATGATGTGCTGTCAAGTTTGTCGCACACATTCACGAGCAATACTTTTGCCTTGACTGGTGGGGCCAGTAGCCCAGCAAATGCAATCGCAAATGGAAATGTAAATCCGCTTTCCAGTCTGACCAGCAGCACATTGACCTATTCGTATATCGCTGATGCCTCAGGTGATCAAGCGATGAAAGTGATTAGCGACCCGCAATATCGCTGGGCACCGAGCGTACTAGGAACCAAAGCCTATGGTGCTGCTGATAGTGTCAGTCAGTACCCAACGGTTGAAGGCGTTTCTCAGTCTTACAACAACCAGGGCTCAAAGACCAGCGATGGTACCTGGACCTATGGCTACAACACTGAACAACAGGCAACAAGCGCGAGCAAGGCAGGAACCAGCGTCAGCTGGGACTATGACCCCAACTCTAGGCAGATGGAAAAGACCGTAAACGGGGCATCAAGTGTTGCCTATTTCGCTGGTAGTGAAGTTATGGGAGATTACGATTCGGCAGGCACACTGCAAAATCGATATGTCGCTGGTGCCTTTGGTGAGCCTGGTTTGCAGATTTCGAGTGCTGGTACAAAGAGCTTCTTCCACGCGGAAGGCAACGGCTCGATTGTGGCGCTCTCTGATGCTGCTGGTGCTGTGACAAATCGCTTTTCGTATTCACCGTTTGGTGAATCGGCGCCGCTGACTGGTACGCCGTTTGGCTTCGGTGGTGCCCGCTACGAGCCATCCATGGACAAGTATGTTTCTCCCATGGGAGCAACCTACGAGCCTACCTTGGGTCGTTCTGCACAAGTCATGGCAGGTCCTACTGCTGACATGAACCCCAATGGAGGCAGTGGTACCGGTGCTGCCCCAACTAGCATGAACCTCGGCGGCATTTTCAACGCTGGGATGGGGTCGTCTAATCCACTAGCTAGTTTTGGTCACAGCTTTGACGGGCTGAACAGTGTACTCAGCTACGGGCTGTCGGCTGGTGGCTCTGGCTACAAGCTTCTGGATGATGGGCTTGGTGGGTCAAGTGGCATTGATCAGATCAAGAAAGCGATTGATCAATTCACAAAAGATCTGATGGACAGCCTTGCTTCTGGCTTGGAATACGACTTTGTGAAAGCTCTGTATGGGATTGCTTTTCTTGGCCTACTACCGCTGGCCTGGGGCGCATATGCGGCTGGAAGTGCTGCGGCAATTGCTATGGTTGATGCAGCTACGCTCAGAGTGCTTTCTTATGGCATGGCCTCTTCTACTCCTGCCATTGCTGCGATAGCAAGACATCTTGCTGGGATTGCTGGAAGTGGTGGAGCCGCTGCTCTTGCTGCTGCTTCGACAACTAACTCGTCGGGTGTCAATTCTGGCACTAGCCTTCCAATCCTAGAAAGACTGGCTGCGCTTGACAAGAGCAGCCCAGCTTACGTCAAGGAGATGTCGAAAACGTTGACTAGCTGGCTAAATGAAGGCACGCCAATTCCTGGCAGCGCAAATTGGTCAAAACCGTTAGGGACATATGGTTTTGGTGACCGGCAATTTATGTCCCGCATGGCTGACGGCTCAATTCGGGCTGTCCGTTATGACGTTGACAACTCTCACGGACTTGATCCCCACATAAACATTCAGATTCAAAATGCTGGTGCTAACAATATGAATTTTCACCTCCCTGTGATTGTTCAGTAGCGAGCTAGACTAGAATACTCAAATTAATAAACTGAGGCGATTCCCGTGAATAAAAACCTGCTCGAAATTTGCGAAAAAATTGATTCGCTGAGAGATTCAAACAGGCTCGAA
>LNEX01000571.1 GCA_001464165.1 bacterium Ga0077546 | reverse complement strand
CAACCCAAAGCAAGCTATGACTATCAGGGCTGATTAGGTCTAGTTCTTCTGCCAATTTCAAACGGAAACGACCAAGTACATTGGCGACACCTTTCACAGTATCTGCCACCATCAAAAGCAAATCGCCTTCTTTCGCTCCAGACAACTCTTTGAGCTTTTGCATTTCGGCAGGACTCAAGTGTTTATCTAAACCAGATGAACGATTGGCATCTTTGCCAAAGGCAACCCAGGCAAGGCCTTTGCCGCCCACAGAGCGAGTGTATTCATTCCACAAATCTAATTGCTTACGCGAAGTGCCTTCGCCTTTTCCTTCAAGCACAATACCTTTTAGTTCACCACCAGATTCGGCCACTTGCTTGAAGACCTTGAACTCGCAATTGCGAGCTACTTCAGTCAAATCTTTGAATACCAGGCCAAAGCGCAAATCAGGTTTATCGCTGCCGTATAGGCCCATGGCATCAGCATAGCTCAAACGCTGGAAAGGCGGCTTGATATCAATTCCCGCACACTTAAAGGCATCAACCAAAACACCTTCAGTGACACGCATCACTTCATCTTCATCAACAAATGAAAATTCCATATCAATTTGCGTAAACTCGGGCTGTCGATCGGCTCTCAAGTCTTCATCACGGAAGCAACGAGCAACTTGATAATAGCGATCAACGCCACTAATCATCAGAGTTTGCTTGAACAGCTGCGGAGATTGTGGCAGAGCGTACCAGTTACCTGGATTCAACCTGCTAGGTACGAGGAAGTCGCGAGCGCCTTCAGGTGTTGCTTTACAAAGAATTGGAGTTTCAACTTCAATGAAACCTTCTTGGTCAAGGTAGCGCCGAATAGCCTGACTGACACGGTGACGCATCACTAAGTTGCTGTTCATCTCTGGTCGACGCAAGTCAAGATAACGGTATTTCAAGCGCAGCGCTTCATCAACCTTGTCGCCCTGGTCAAGTTGAAAAGGCAGCGGCTTACAGGTATTGAGCAACTCAAACTGCTCAGGATAAATCTCGATTGATCCAGGGCCGCTTTCAGACTTGGCAGTGCCCTCTGGCCGCTTTGCAACCGTACCCTTTATGGCAATAACAAACTCATTCTTCAAATCGACAAAGTGTTTGTGAATCTCTTTATTCTTATTAGGGTCGGCAATTAGCTGAACCTTGCCTGTAGAGTCGCGCAGTTCAACAAATATGAGGCCGCCTAAATCGCGCACCACGTTGACCCAACCAGCCAGGCAAACCTCTCTCCCGGCTAACTCCGCGCTCATCTGAGCACACTTGTGATCTCGCTTAAGACTCGAGCTACTCACTATCCAACCCCCTGAACTCCAGTAAACTCAATAATATTCAACAGCCAACTAGTCGCTCCCCCAAAGGGCACGACCCCCTTCCGGCCCAGACCAAGCACACAGTAGAGAATCTACAGCAATCTGGCGCCATCTGGAGCAATCCGACAGGAAAGGCTCATTGTATCGGACTTTAGACCGGTTAAGACGGCAAGAAGGCCAGGCTGTTACGAATTGGAAGTAGTCAAAATTGAAGAAAGTTCTATACTAAATATAGTCTGTGAGAATATTTACTATCCTGCCTTGAGTCAAAGAGTCAAATTTCAATGAGTTTTCTATACGACCACCTTCCCAAAATTGCCATCGGCATTCTTGTCATCATTGTTGGTTTTTCCTTTATATGGAAAGGATGGCAAGGTTGCGTCATGGGCCGCTTCAGCTACTGGGCTGGCTTCTTGCCATTCACCCTTATATCGCCGTGGCTAGTTCACCTTCCCCAAGGCAAACGCTCTTTGGTTAAAACCAGAGAAGGCATGTTGGCTCACGTACTGATCGGCCCCTCGTTCTTCTTGTGCGCTGTGCTTTGCATCTGTGCCGGTTCAGACCTAATTGGCTTACCTGGAACCAAAACTCTTAACCACATCATCAATGGCGGCGACGAAGCCAAACCGACTTCAATTTCATTCAATGAGAACACCGGTCGCTATGACTTCCCCCTCGCCAAAAGAGCCAGCGCGAAGTTCTATAAACAAGTATTCGAGCACAGAATACAAGAAGACACAGACTTCTTCGGTCGCAAAATCGAAAAAATGCTGCCTGACGAAAGAACAAACTTAGACGGCCAGAAAGTTTCCAAGAACAAATATGACCGCTAGGTTGTAAAAAGCGTTCAATAAGAACCAGCCTCCCTAAGTAAATAAAGCAAGCAAAAGAGCCCTTAACCGGGCTTTTTTCTTAGGATTTCATTGAGTTTGCCAAAACCTTAGGCTCTATTTAGTTAAGTAGTGTCGCGGAAGGCCCACCAGTGCTTGTACGCGCTAGAATCCAGTGCTACTATGACCTATTGAGATATATTCAGATATCTTCTGTATAACTACAATTTTTCAGAACAAAATCGGAGGTGAATTCGTTTGTCAGAGGTCAGAGTAGCCGAGGGTGAAAGCATTGAAGGCGCATTGAAGCGCTTCAAGAAGAAGATTCAGAAAGCCGGAATCTTGTCAGAAATCAAACGCAGAGAGCGTTATGAGAAACCAAGCGTTAAAAGAAAGCGTAAAGCTGAAGCAGCAAGAAAACGCCGCTCTTAACATTCACCCATGACCATCATTCGAATTACACATTCAAATTGAGTTTTCCTAAAGCCCCGAGCAGTAAGCTGTTTGGGGCTTTTTGTCGGCTACTGCAAATTTACCATGCCAGTTTTAATCACATGACTTCCCTCCTGAAGAGTGACATTTGGTCAACAGGGGGAATAGTTGAATCAACAAAGACTTACAAAATAGACTGACCAAGGCGCTCTGAAGCACGGTCTATTGGCTTAATCAATTAGGTAGTGGTGGGAGATTCTCAGATGGCAACTAACCAAAAGAAGCAAACTAGCAAGATAGTTTCAATCAGCACCGATACCCTAAAAGAACAACTCAATAAAGCCTATGACGGTCGAGGCCATAACAGTAAACTGATGTCCAACGACCAGAGGCAAGGGTTATTTGAGTATCTTTGGGATCTTAAAGAGAAAGCTCTGATGGAGCACAGCAAGTCTGTTGAGGTGCCGAGCAATTGGCTGGAAGAACTAAACGAGAATGGTCAAAGCCAGCGCAGCAATTAGCTGTAGCGTCAGTTTTAGTTGCAACTTTGGCCCTCTCAGTTCAGCTTCGGGCTCACAGCCAACCAGCCATGTCAAACACGGCCAAGAACCTCAAGCAGCGTCTTCTAGTGCGTGAGCTGATTCTGCTCCAAGGTCACGCCAACCGAGCCAATCAAGACCTGATAAGCAATATCGAAGCACTGGCAAATCGTTTGCCGGTGCTTCTCTCATATGCACAGTCACAAGGAACCCAGAACCTCAACGAAAATCAGGCACTGCTAGAAAAGCTTGATCAAGTGGCCGGGCCAAACCCTTTCGAGCAAGACCCTCATCTCAAAGCTGAAGTAGACCGGACTAAAATGACTCTAGAATTTGAGGGCGTGGGAAAAGTCAATGATGGCCTCAGAGAAAAGAGCACGCCAACCAGGCGCAGCCGTGTATTTTTTCGCAGACCGACCATAATCAATCCATCAGAACCACTGCGCACTGTGGAAGCACTGGCAGCAGAAGATGGCGGGCGCTGGCCCGGCACCATAAATATATTGATTGACGCCACAGGCGCCTATGTACTTTTTGCCACAGGTATCGATGGACGGCTTATCAAGCAAGACAATAAAACTGTCTACAAAAGCGGACACCTGAACTAAGTTCGGGAGGTCACCCAGTCGAGATCTAGGCTTATCCCTAGGTGATAACCATGAGCGATTCGGTACTCTCGTAGTAGCAAACCTCTGGTGGAGAACGAACATGCAATCGAATCATCTCACAAGGCTACTTGTGGGAGGGACAACTCTTGCCCTCCTGAACGCCGCACTATCAGTATCAGTAATGGCACAACCGGTATCAGCAAGGGAACTCGTCGCCGCCAACGCTAATATTAGTACTAATACTAATGCTAGTACTAGTAATCGCCAATCGAGTCAGCTACGAAGACATAAGCCCCATCAAAATCAGCTTCAAAATCACAATCAAACAGGCCTGATGAAAGCCAATGAACAGGCCGGTTCAGGCACGCTAGTAGCCATGGCCTCTGGCGGCCAATCGTTAGGAAGCTGCCCCCTCAAGCATACAGATGTCCAAACTGAAATTTCAGGCTACATCGCCAGAGTCACAGTCAAACAGGTATTTCAAAATCCATTCAAAGATAAAATCGAAGCAGTCTATACATTCCCTTTATCTGAGAATGGTGCTGTTGATGAAATGCAAATGAAAGTTGGCACAAGAGTAATCAAAGGCAGCATAAAGAAGCGCGAAGAAGCCAGGCAAATTTATGATCAAGCAAGAGCCCATGGCTACGTTGCTTCTCTTCTAGACCAAGAACGCACAAACATTTTCACACAATCAGTAGCAAACATTGAGCCCGGCAAAGAAATTGAAATCACAATCAAATATATAGAGACCCTTCCCTACGAAGCGGGCAAATTTAGCTTCACCTTCCCCACAGTGGTAGGCCCAAGGTTTATACCTGGAGAGCCAGTGGGCAAAGCGG
>LNEX01000570.1 GCA_001464165.1 bacterium Ga0077546 | reverse complement strand
ATGCTTCAAAAATTACACCAAATGTAGTGGCAGAAGGCCAGCGCGACGGTCATGACATTTCAATTAACGTACACCTCAATGCTGGCATGCCGGTCTCGCAAATATCTTCAAAACTACATGAAGTACATGTGCGCAATACTGGCAGTGGTCAAGCCGATATCAGCCTTACAGACAAAGCAACTATTCCCAACAAAGACTTTGTACTAAGCTGGAATGTCGCAGAAGACAACCTAAAGAGCGGTTACGTTACTTACCGCGACCCTTCAGCAAAAGATGGTGCCGGCTACTTCACAGTCATGCTCATTCCACCAAAAAGAATCACACCAGAAAAAGTAGCACCAAAAGAAATGGTCTTTGTCATTGACTGTTCCGGCTCACAGAGTGGAGCACCACTAAACAAAGCCAAAGAAACTATGCGCTAT
>LNEX01000569.1 GCA_001464165.1 bacterium Ga0077546 | reverse complement strand
CAACAATGCGGCGACCACCGGCATTGATCTCGGTACGGTCGGCAGAGGTGGAAATGCAGCCGGTATTTCTGCCGCCGACGTGCACGCCCCCGTGACCGACAGAAATGGAGCCGGAGTTGTTGCCGCCGACGAAGACCCCACCGTTGCCGACCGAGATGCTGTCGATGGAGACAATGCCGCGACTGTGTTGAGTGACGCCACCGATGAAGCAGCCGCCTACGACTTTTGCACTGTCGCCAGAGGGAACCATCACCTTGGTTTGACGCACGACGGTTCCGTCGATTTCCCAGCAGCTCGGGTAGTTGGCGTTGATGACAATGTCCTCGCGCTCTTCGTGGCGCACGCTGACTGAGGCATCGAGAAGTTCCACTTGCAGTTGGCGGAGTGCTGTTGCGATGTTGCCTACGCGAGAGATTGTGTTGATTTGCATGATTTGGTTGGGCTCCTAAGGTTGCCGTTTGACGTGATTCAGTACAACAACTGCTTAGGCTTGTTGATCAGCGCTGCACCGCCCAGAAGAGAAACACGACGACGGCAGCAGCAGCGCAGGCACCGAGAGCAGCACCGCCGCCGACCGAGGCGACGATGATGGCGAAGACGACGGCGATGATGGTGAGGATGGTGGCGTATTTGCTAGGCATGCGGCTGGCGCCGCCAACGCCGCCGATGCCCGCCACCATGTGGATGAAGCTGAGGGCGCCGAGGACGACGAGGGAGAGGATGAAGTAGCCGATGAAGGGGGTCATTTGAGTTTTCCGTTTAGTGGTGTTGGTTGGATTGTTGCTTGCTTGCTTGGTTGCTTGGTTGGTTGGTTGGTTGGTTGTATTAGATGAATGGCTGAACGAGCCGTTGACGCAAAGCATAATTGCTTCAGTTCTTGTGTCTAGAGGAAGTTATAGTTGTCTGTTGCGGTGCTGCTGCTGAATATTCCAGAACGGAGAAATGGGATGGGATCTACCTATGCTTAGCATTAAGCAATTACTGGTGACTAATTCTGTGCTCTAGTTGTAGTAACTGTTGGAGAGTCATAAGGAGCAGGCTTTTTGCTCTCTTATAACCTCGTGCTCAGGATCTTGTTTGGTGATTAGGATGGGGCTTTTACGAGAGATCTTGCACTATCTCGCCTGTTACTTGTCTGCCTAAAGAGACAAAAGTTGTACACTTAACCAGTGCTAGCCGGGCTTTCGCTAGCTAGATATAAGTTAAAAGCAAGAACGAATTTTCGTGCTTGCTTTTTATTTGAGCTTGAATTATTGCAGATCGAAGGCGAATCCCGCTCTGCCGCCTCTGCTAGCTGGTGAAAAGCGCATGAGCGAACGCTTTTGTAATGCTGGCTATTTTCTCTGTGGAGAGAGCAGTGAATGGTACCAAAAATTCGTTTGCATGAGCTGGGCCGCTATAATACGACGAGCTTGAAGCCAAGGGAAGACCAACGCTCTCGGCAGCATGAGCAACTACCGCTTGGCTCCACTGTTGATCAAATCGCACCACTAGATGCATCCCCGCTCCTGGAGAGGTTATTCGAATTCTTTCGCCAAATGCCTGCTTCAGTTCGAATATCATCGCTTGTCTTCGCTCTCTTAGTATCTTCCATGAAGAGCGAATATGATTTTCTAAATCGCCGTCCTCTATGAATTTGGTGAGAACATAATGCTCAATCAGTGGATATTGATGGTCAGCAACATGCTTAGAATTGGAAAATAGTGGTATCAATTTTTCTGGTATCACTAAAAATGCAGTAGAGACCAAGGGGAAAAGTAGTCGCCAAAATGTGTGCGTATAAATAACGCAGCCTTGGCTATCTAAGGTATGCAGCGCTGGAAGAACTGGTCCACCGTAGTGAAAATCAGAATCCCAACCGTCTTCAATAATTGCCGCTCCGCGAGCGTAGGCCCAGTTGAGTAGTTCTATGCGACGACTCTCTGACAAGATCGCTCCGGTGGGATCTTGTCCAGACGGGGTGAGATACAACCAATCGGCTTTTTCTATGTTTTCTCGCAGAGTCTTGACGTTCAGGCCCTGTTCATCAACTAGAATCGACCTAACCTCGGCCTCGTGGGTGCGGAACTGTTCACGGGCTACGCTGTAGCCTGGCTCTTCGCATATGGCGCTATCCCCGGGTTTAACCAGAAGGTGCATAAGATGTGCTAGTGCGCTCTGAGAGCTTGGATAGAGAACAATTTGTTCGGCACGACAGCGCATGCCTTTGCTTCTTCTGAGCAGGTCGGCAATTGCTTGACGCAGAGGACGGTAGCCAAATACGTCCTGTCGTTCTGTAAGAGCAAATGGATTTTCACTGTTGCAATGCTCAGACAAAATTCTGCGCCACTGTTTCAAGGGCAAAAGTTCGTTGGGAAGAGCACCATAGTTGAGCTGTTTGAAATCACCCGAGGAAACAAAATCGGCTTTTTGCAACAGCAGTTGCTGGGAGTGATCGTTATACCTCTTTGTCCAGTCAAAGTCTCTTGTATCTTCTACTGTTTCTCTTAGATTGCTGAGTGGCTGGCTTTCGGTAAATGTACGCGATACGTACGTTGCATCACCTTTGACACTATGAAGATAGCCCCGCGCTGTTAACTCATCGAAAGCGTGGACAACTGTAGTTCTTGAGCATTGGGTGAAGAGCGCCAATTCTCTGGCTGAGGGAAGCTTCTCACCTTTAACAAGTGTGCCACAATCGACTGATTTGGCTATGGCATCGGCCAAGGAACGGTAGGTGGTTTTGCCTTTCAGGTCTAGAAGAAAGCCTAAATCCATAGTTGTTGTATCTCCAGTCTCATTGTCAGTTTTTTCAGCGGTCAGTTCTAGAGATGCCTATGTGTTTGTGAAGAGTCTAACTGGGCGATATTGGCATTTTGAGGGCAGTATAATTACGATGCTACGTAAAGTAGTAGAAAGGCGATTTTGAAATAACACAGAGGAAAGAGGCAGGCAAGCAGAACCCAGTGACTAGAGTGTCCACTGGGCTCTGCCGCCTGTACAAGTCTACGACTTCGTGCTGCGCCCGGAGAGAGCAATCAGCAGAAAGATCGCAGCGATGATGCCGATGACGATACCACCCTTGAAGAAGGCCACCAGGAAAGTGAGTAGCCAGGCCGCTAGCGAAATCCAGTAGTCGGGCGTGTTCGCTCCGGCGGCACCGACGACAAAGGCGTTGGCGATCAGGGCGAAGAAAGTGGCAGCCACGGCCGCCCAGACGGTGTTGATGATCAGTGCCCACTTGGCCACGCGGCGAATGACGTCGTTGCTTGAGAGATTTTTGTCGAACATGGAATAGTCCTTGGTGAGATGAGAGAAGAGCACGTTGAAAGGAACGAGCGCTGGAGAATATTGCGCTCGCAGTTTTTAGGGAAAGAGAACAGTAACCAGAGACTATCTGTAGCTGAGACAGGCCAAGCTACAGATAGTCTGTTTGTCTTTAGTTCTGGTTGGCCGGGTTGAGACCCGCCACTGCCATTTGGCAGAAGTCACCGCGGAGGATGACCACCGAGGTGACGCCGCTTACTGTCGCGACCGGCCGGTAGAGCACCTTGTGGGTGTCGATCATGCCCTCTGCGAATTGCACGGCGTCTTCGGCGAGGGCGTAGATGCTGCTCTCGGCGACTGCGCCGTTTTGACCGGCCTGACCTGCGCTGGCGAGGGTCTCTTTGACGAAGGCGGTGAAGTCTGTCACTGCTTCGTCGACCTGGTTGGCGAAAGTGAAGCGTTTCACTGTGTTCAGGCAGCAAAAGCTATACAGGCTGGCTTTGATACCTTCCGTGGCGTTGGCGTAGAGCTCCGAACGGCCGTTGGCGGCGAAGTTCTGGGCCAGTCGACGCAGCTCAAGCAGGGCCTTTACGGCGCGCTGAGCGAGTTTCTCGCCGACATCGTTGCTGTTCTTGGCGAGGAAGCTTTGTACTGCCTGGTTCATCCGATCAGTTCCTTCTGCTATTGGATGTTACTGTTTGGGCTCAGCCAATTTCTCGGCCAAGACTTGTTCGAAGAAGGCCTTGGCGTTGAGCGCACATATGCCGCATTGCGTTGCGACCTTGAGCGATCTGCAGAGTTCCTTCCATGTGGTGATGCCCTCATTGACTGCTTTTCGAATAGCAGTCTCATTGACGGCGTTACAGATGCAGATATACATAACGACCTCCGTAGGTCAGGTCGAAGCATTTCAAAAAAAGTGCTTTGCGGTGGAGAATGTTAGACAAGAATGCTTACATCTGACTGGTGAGTGCCAGAGAACCAACAAGGAAGCGTCGCCTTTTTGTAGAAGTCGTACTGCCCGGTGCGGGAGAAGGGGCTTAGAGGCTAGAGGGCTTACTGGTTGGCGGTGAGATGTTTTTCTATAGGGGGTGTAAGAGAAAGTAGACCTAGAAGATAAACAATCAAAGAGTCAGGAACGTAGCTTTACTTTTGGAGTTACATAGGGAATTTACGACGAACACACCGCATTTTAGGTTCTATGCGCTGGCGCAGCTAGCGATGGTTGCCAAGCGGCGGCGACTTTTGGTTTTAGTGTGCTAGTGTGTTTATTCAGCAGTGCAGTAGCAGGGCCGTTTCGTTTGAGTTGTGATTTAGTTGAGTTATGAGTAAGATAGCTACATGGTTTGCTTCGCTAGTTACTAATTTTGCCGCTTTTAGGGCTAAGTTAGCGAAAGCTTGTAATTTGACAAGCTCGGTACCTAATGTCATGGATCGAGAGGAAGCGGACCAAACTCATGCTCGTCTTCAAGCTATGCAGAAACACTCAGAAGAAGCTTCAAGTCATGAAAAACATTTTGATAGTTCAAGGACCGGACTTAGCCACACCGAACTAGACAGCGTAAACAGTGACCACTGGTTTGAAAAGAATAACCAGCCTTACGGTGATTCGCAGATTGGTGCATCGAAAAAAATCATTACCAAGAATCGCTTGATGTCCCAGAGCAAAATGACACATACCAGGCTCAACGCTTATATCGACACGATCAAGAAAGACACTGACAATGACATAGACCGCGATGCCCATACCGAATCAGAAAGTTAGTTAGTTGTAAAAAAAACGAGTCTAAAATTTTGTCGTTTGCACACAGATGACTTAGTGAAAGGAAGTAAGAAATTCAAGCGGAATTTCTTACTTCCTTGTTTGTGGTTGTCGAGGTTGTTTCTTGTTGCTGTCACACCAAGTCAATTTATGTCACACGCCAAGCTTCGTTGCTGTTAATACTAGGTGCATTAGTAAGGTGGTGCAAAAAATTGCAGTAGAAAAATACGACCCTCTCATCTGCTCTTAACAGCAGTGAGAGGGTCTATTGCAGGCATTGCCATTCAGTCAGCACGTCTGCCAGGAGGTTAAGCCCGGACCGAAGTCAGCCCAGAGCTTGCTTGCGCTTCTTCTGGCTTGGTGCTTCCGTGGCGAAAATCCAATCCCAGAGAGGGAGCAAAAGGTTGTAGTTGGTTTTGGGAAATTGGTGATGCAGCTGATGGCGACGCTCAATGTAGCGGAACAAAGCATTGCCAGCGAACGCTCGATCTTCTTGTCGATGCATCTCGTTGTGTACGGCCCACCAAACGATACCGTAAATGGTGCCAACGCAAAACATGATGACTCCAGTGATTGGATCGATATAGGTTAGGGCCATGCAGATCAGTACGTTGGGCACAAAGCCGGCCAACGAAACCTGCCAGCGGACATCGTCTTGCTCATCGTGAGTGGATGAGTGCTTGTAGCCCTTCTTGTGGTGAAGAGACATGTGGTTGCGGCATAGTTGCTTGAGAAAGTTACTCCCCAAGCGAGAGGCCAGGCGCATGTGGTGCATGAATGTTCGATGCACGACGTATTCCACGAGTGAAATTACGGCGTACGACACCAATACACTGGCAAGCAGATGAAGTGCGATCATTTTGTTCCTCGTCGCTTTTGCTTGTGGCCTTACTTCAGCCTTCGGGGGTCCAGGCCTGGTAACCATCTTGCCGATTGCCGGCGCCTTCAGTGGAAAGCACCGCCACACGGCTCGACGAGGCGAACTGCCTGGGCTTGACGGTGCGCAAGCGCGCGGCGTGCTTCTTCAGCGCCGAGGCGTAGAAGAAGGGCAGCCTTCCGCTTTCGCGACGTACGAGAAAACCCCGTTCGGGCAGTCGATCTGCTTCGAATTGTGGCGACTGGCGATTGCTGAATTGCCCTGGGCCGCGAGTGCTGCTTGGCAGTATCGGCAGAAAGCCGATACCAGAATAGAGCTTCTCTGCTCGTTCGAAACGTGCCAGCACCGCATCGTGGGCGACATTCTGCTCGTGGCGACGGAGGCTGTCGAGCAGCCGACAGACGTCAGTAGCGGCGCCAAAATAGTTGCGCACCACTTCCTGCTCTGATGGACCGAGAAGGAAATAGGCGTTGCTTATTGGCGCTGTCTCATTGAGACTACTGCCTCTCAGGAAACGTTCGAGAAATGAAAACATTGGCTTTGTCCTTCTTACATGTCGGTTGCTTATTGCACCAGGCTGAGAACGGCGCGAGAGCGCTGGGGCAGCCGCCAATGGTTGACAGCCACGAGGGTAACGCTGGGCTGAGTGCGGCGGGACGGTCGAGCATGACTGCTTCCGGCAAGAAGCAGACCCTGCGCCAGTTCCATTTGAAACCTGAAAATCATCATAGAAAACATGAAGGGGTTGTACATGATAAATTCCTCTAGCACGTGGCTGTTGAAGGCACCGCAAGCAGTGCCTTTTGTTTGTGCTTCGGCTTAAGACCCAGGGTCTAGCAGAAGCGTCAATCCCAGAGCTGGTAGAGCAGCTCTAGGCGCGAGGGGTAGGTGTTGAGGTCGTCTGCGCTGACGGTGTAGTGTTTAGTCGTTTGCGGCACTACTACGGCAAATCCGCTGGCCATGGCACCGGGAACGACATGGTGGCGAGTGACCGAGCGCTCTACTATTGTGCCAACGTGTGCGGCATGTTCGAGCACGTAGATAAGCGCTTCTTTGTCCGCGTCTGTCAGGTCATCGCGGGCGATGGCGGCATTGAGGTCGTCTTCGTTCAACAGGCCTTTGCCCCGGCGGTCGATGGCTTGGAAGAGCGTCAGGCAGCGGGCTGACATGGCTTTTCCCTGGCTTTTCCGCCGCAGTACTTCCGCCTTGCCAGAACCGTCTTGCTGCATGGCAAAAGCTGGGCTGACTGCGTTCACGAAAGCCACCATGCCAGCCACCGTTGCCAGGGGGATTGCGAGAGTGAAGGATGAGACTGCCGCGATGAGGAGAGTGGCCGCGGCGGTGACAAGAAAGCCGTAGAGGGCCGAGGTAATCAGCGCATCTTTGAGCAGCTGTTTGGGGCCAACGGTCAAGTCGCTCAGTGCAAGCTTGCCGATCTGGCGCGAGCAGAGCGCGAGTAGCAAGGCCACCACCAGCACCGAGACAAATGGTATTGCGTTAACATCCATGCAGGGTTCCTTTTTTTTGCAGCTACCTGCGCCGCTGCTGTTATTGGTTCACATATGCTCAAGTCAGTTGCAGGTACCTGACGTTGCCTCTGGGCTTACTTGTCCCAGAGGGGGCCGCGGCGGATGGGCTGACCCCAGAGGCCGATGGTGCCCTCAACCATGCCGTCGGCACGGTTGAGTGTTTCATAGCGGCTGTGCAGCGCTTGCTCGTGAGTGGCCAGCACTGCGGCGATCAGGTCGTCGGCCTCGCTGGTCGGGTATTTCTTCTGCAGGGTGTGCACCAGGCCCTTGCGCGCAAAGACGTTGCCCACCTGGGTAAGACTGTTCTCGATGCCAGAAAGGGTGTCGAGCACGTCGCTGGCCATCATGCCGGCGCTGATGCGAATTGCCGCTTCGATGGGAGGGAAGGTCTGTGACTGGCATGCCGTCTGGATTTCGATGGCACGCCGTTGGGTGTTGGCCAGCAGGCTGGTGAGCGTAGCCAATTTTGCGGTGAGATTTGGGTTCATTTTTGATTCCTCGAAAAAGAGCACCGCCAGGGGTGGCGGTGCAGATTGAAAAATGCTGCTCTTGCTTCGCTGCGCTGGGCCTTACTTCACTTCGCTGCGTTGCTGGCGCTCTTGCCTGCGAAGAACGCCGCGCAGAGAGCTGTCGCTGTCGATCTCGCAGTCGGCAAAGGCATCTTCGGTGGCTTCGAGCATGGCGTCTTCTTGGGCGCGGTTGGCGGCCAGCCAGCCTCTCGCGCCCATGTCCTTCGGTGAGGCGGCGGTGATGGCCGCGGTCACTTCTTGCGCGAGGGCCTTGTTGCCGACGATTGCCACCTTGCCTCGGGCCAGGGTGGTGCTCTGAGCCAGAGCCAGAGCTGCCTTGTAGACCAGCCCGTAGGCTGCTTTGTAGGCGTCTCTGTACTCCTCGCAATTCTGCAGGAGCATAAGGGGATAGGTCATGGTTTTCCTTGTTGAGTTTCGATGGCTTGGTATAGCTGTTCAGCAGTGATACTGCCGGAGATGGCAGCTTGCGCTCGCAGCTGGAACATTGCGCGGTAGATCTGGTCTGCATAGAGCCCGTTTGTCAGAACCGCACAATTTTGGCAAATTTGATCGAGCTCAGCTTGGCGTTCTCCTTCCCATGCACCATCGAGGGAAATGAGAATTTGAACACTTTGCTTTTGTTGGGTTCGCGATGTGGACTTAGGCAGGTCGTGGTAGCTTTCGAGGTGGTGTTGAAAGATGGAGAGCCGTCCTTTGTAGTCGGGCTTTTCTACTTCGATTTGGACATCGAAGCGTCCATCTGCCAATAGCGCAGCGTCAAGTTGACTGAGATTGTGAGCTTCTATCAGCACCATAACATTGCTGTTCGGCGAGAGCTTTTCTATTTGCCTAGCGATTTCGGCTGCTGTGGCTTGAGCTTCTAGTGCTTGTTGTTGTTGTTGTTGTTCTTGTTCTGCGGCAACGCTCGTCAAGAAATTGGCCCCACTGAGGTAAAGCAGCACCGGTCGCCCACCTGCTGCTACCTGAGCCAGTTCCTTTGCCTGATTGAAATAATGAGCGACCGATTCTTTCCCTCTTGCACTGCCCGATGGCTCGCAAGTTGTGCCGGCGATGAAGTGGGCATTGATCTCTTTGGCGATGGCCCGAGCAAGACCACCGCACCCGCAGCCTTGACCGTAGATGACGAGGCCCTTAGGAAGCACCGCGATGGTGGGCTGCCCTTCCCGATCTTTGTCTTCACGACCGGGCTCGTGGCGCTTGAAGGCTGAGGCGATTTTGTTGGCCTGTTCAAGCGTAAGGTCTAGTGCTTGATCAACTGCCGGGTGGCAGCTAACCAGTTCTCCGATTGCTGCAGTCCGGCGCCAGCCGCTGGTCAGTGTGGTCAGCTGGGCAATAAGGTTGGCTATGAACGTCATTCATTTCCTTCCGCCGTAGTTTCTGCCAAGTTGCTGGCGACCGCGCTCTCAAGCGGAGCATTCCAAACTTCTCTGAAGCGCTCGCCGCTCAAGACTTCTTCGTCGAAGAGCACGTTGGCGCTGCGGATGATTCGTTCTTTGTTGTCATCGATCAGCCGGCAGACTTCTTCCTGGCACTCGTCGACGATGCGCGACCAGGCCGTGTTGAAGGTTTCCATCAGCGTGTTGCCGATTTGACCTACTGGCAAGGCGTTGCGGTCGAGCGGAATGGTGCGCACTCCGAACTCTTCCGACATGCCGTAGCTGCCGACCATCTGGCGGGCGAGCATGCTGGCCCGCTCGAAGTCGTTGGATGCACCAGTCGAGCACGAGCCACCGATGCGTTCTTCTGCTGCTCGACCGGCCAGCATGGTCTTGATGCGCAGAATGAACTCTTTCTTGTCCCAGCCATAGCGGTCTTCTTCCGAGCCGCTTTCCATCAGACCGAGCGACTTGTCGGTCATGACGATGGTGATGCGAGTGACGGGGTCACCATTGAGCAGAGTGGGGATGGCAGCATGGCCAATTTCGTGGATGGCCGTGGCCTTGCGCTCTGCGGCCGAGCGTGTGCGGCTCTTCAGGGTGCGACCATAAGAAACCAGATCAATGGCTTCTTGCAAATCGGAGGGAAGCAGAATGGCGCGTTCCTTCATCTCCTCTTCGCTCATGTCCTTCATTTCTTCGTAGTGACGCTCAGCGGCGATGGTCGAGGCTTCCTTGACGGTGAGCTCGATGTCGGCACCGCTGAAATCACGCGAGCGCGTGGCACAGTCGTTGAGAACTTTCTGCAAAACTTGCAGCTGTTCACGTGGGCTGGCATCGGGCTTGGTCAGGCTGCGATTGCGCAGGTAGACCTGGAAGATCTCCGAGCGCCCTTTGCGGTCGGGCTTTTTGATTTCGATTTTGATGTCGAAACGACCAGCACGCAGAATCGCCTCATCGAGCACGTCCAAACGGTTGGTGGCAGCAATGACGATCACTTTGCCGTCGTTGGCAAAGCCGTCCATCTGCACGAGCAGTTCGTTCAGGGTCTGCTCATACTCTTTGTCTCCACCGCCGTCGCCTTGTCCGCGCTTTTTGCCGATGGCATCGAACTCGTCGATGAAGAGGAAGGTCGGCTTGCCGGTTTTCTTTGCCAAGTCGCGGGCTTCTTGGAACTTTTCGCGCACGGCGTTGGCGCCAACACCGACGTACATCTTGACGAACTGCGAACCCGAAACAGCAATGAAACCGCCGCCGGTTTCGCCAGCCATGGCTCGCGCCAGTAGCGTCTTACCGCATCCTGGTGCGCCGTAGAAGATGATACCTTTCGGCACTGGTGCACCAAAGACCTTGTAGATCATGGGGAAGCGCAGTTTCTTCACCACCAGCTTGCAGGCATCGATGGCTTCATCGCAGCCGGCAACGTCGGCGAAGGTCTTGCGCGATTCGGGGGTGGTGTTGCCAGCACCAGGGCCGGTGCCAGTCGCTCCTGCCAGGGCTGGGGTCTGTTCCTCTTCGTCCTTGTCAGAATCGAGGGAGGCCGAGACCGTCACGCAGATAGACAGGAGAAGTAGCACGCCCATCGAGATCGCCAGTGTGCGACCAAGAGGAGTGATGGTTTCCCAGAAGTCAGTGGAGACAGCGCGGTCGGCTTCTTTGTTGTCGATGCCGGCGGCTCTGATGCTGTCGGCAAAGGCCTGATAGGCCCTGACGCCTTCCGGGGTCTTGGGGTAGACGACAGTGCGGGCGATAGAAGTGACACCACCGGTCCGTGCCGGTGTTACAACGGGGGCCGCAGACGGCGTCTCACTGAAGACCATCTCGCCGCTTTCTACGGTCACGCTTGGCTCGGCGACAGCAATCTTCGCTGGCGCTGCCAGGGGCGTGTTGATGACGACGTAAGCGGCATTCATGGCCGGTGCAAAGGCGACGCGGCTGAACTCGGTTGCGTGACCCTTGAGGTGTCGCTCAACTTGATAGGGTTGGGCTCGCACGGCTGCGGCAAAGTCTGACGGCAGAATCGCCATGTCTTTGTTGTTGAAGGGGCGCAGTATGCCGATGGCAGTGAGGGCCAGTGCCAAGACCACCGAGACTACGGCATAGAAACGCCAGCGACGCATCTTCGACTTGGTTACGACTGACTTGAGCCCCTCTTGGTAGCCATTCCAGCCAACCATGAAGCGGCTAGGCACGTCTTCGTTCTTGCGGCTCTTGAAGAGAAAGCGGCAGAACCAGTAGACCAAGAGAATGCCAAAGACCCACCAGCCGGAGATGATGAAGCCAGGCAGCTCGCGCACGATGCCGGCGTCTTCACTTGTGACTGGCAGTTTGGCGGCCTTGGCCAGACTTTGCATCACTTCGGTGTCGGCTTGCAAGACCAGGCTGTCGCGGTCGAAGCCTTTGCCCAGCACCACTATGCTCTTGGTGCCCTTGATCAGAACGAGACCCTCAACGGTGTTGGCCTTGTTGCGCAGCTGCTGCTCGAGGTCGACTGCAGAGAGGTGGCTCAAGCCGGCGTACTGCGAAGGCACTACCTGGACGGGAGTGCGGGCGATGTTGTTGTCGTTGTTGAGGGTGAGGTACGCGAAGATGCCGGTGACGATTGCGAGCACAGCGAACTGCGTCATCGAACGGCGGAAGATGGGGCTCTTGAAGAGTCCAGACATGAAGGCGACGAAGCGCTTGAACATGGCTTTCTCCTTAGGTAAGTGGTTAATCGGATGAGAGAGAAGATGAGTTGCTGAACCTTTTGGCCGTGCGCTCAGGCTTTGTCGACGAATGAGCGGACGATGGCCAGACAGCGTGCGAAGTGCTTAGGAAAATCTTTGCTGTTGGAGGCAAGACCTCCTTTTCCCTGCGTGACGGCAAAACATTCGGCGAATGCTTCTGATTCACCGGCGCCATCGGGTTGAAGATAGTAAGAAAATTGCGAGCGGTAGGAGCCCACGAAAACGCTGGTATCTTGCAACCAAGCTTCGTGAAACTCAGGCGTCAAGCTGAAAACTTCTACATCGAGTCCGAGCCAAGCAGGCGATGCCGTCGACGTTCTCTTGTGTTGTCCAGCCGCGGTCGCGAACACGAACAGTTTCAGCGACGACAGCAAGATGACCATCGTTGACGCAGATGCCGCCGATGTAGTCGTAGCCGTCTTTACGATCGTGACCTCTGCCACCGCCCCAACCGAGCATGTAATGCGTGTCGTCCCAGAGATCGTGAACGGGCAAGAGAGCCACGCCATATTGAGCCATGACGCGGCGGGGATATGGCGGAATGCTGTTGACGAGTTGGCGCATGGCCTCGATTGTCTCGGCTTTCGCCATCGAGGACATGTTCAGTCGTCGCACTGGCAGGGTGAATGGGCGAAAACGTTTGTGGCGCCATTGAAAGTAGCGGAGAAAGCGCAGTTCTGCTGGAGGTAATGGTTCTTCTCCGAGCCAGATCAGTTTCTTAGTTAGAGACATGCTGCTCTCCCTCCGACCTTGAAGTCGTTTTAGAAGGTTGCGCGATGAAGAATTTCTGCTTGTTCTGTGAGCTGTGTATCCAAAGTGATTTAAAGGGGGTGATAAGAAAGAGCTATCAAAAGAGCTTGATCTGAGACATCCAAAGATTTGTTTAGTGCGTTCTCTTTACAACCCGTAACAATATGATGGTTGCTTGTTTTGTGGGACATCGCCAGCTGTGCGAGCGGCTTTTTGGGCAGCCAGTGGCAAAAATAGAAATCCCTTCATATGGGCCATTGGCCTACTAGCGCTAGCTAACGATACGGCTTAGCCAAGCCTGTTGGGGGAACTGCCCCACTGACGGCATCGTGCTTTAGATAAAGGCTTTCTTAAAGGCCCGTAGATACTTGTTCTTCACGGGCGCGTATAGGTAGTGTTCTCTTATATCTCTCTTCATCAACAAACAAAGAAACTCACCAGAAAACAAAGCTCTACGCGCACACGCTATCTAAAGACTCTCCCGCAAGGTTGATTCTTTGCACACGTCCGCGAAAGAGGAAAGACTTTTGGTGTTTGCTTTTGTTTGTTGCTCACAACTCCTATTAGGACGCGCTTATGAATCGCAGTATCTCTGCGCGCGCCCTCTACGGGTTGTGCGCTTTTCTATATTTCTCACTAACTCTTAAATCAAAGAAAGGAGGGCGAAATGGCGACTGACGAAAGCACAGCAAAAGCTGCTACAGCAACAACTTCGGCGAGCTGGCTCGAATCATCGCCAACTCTCTTTGTTCAATCAGAAGGACAGTCTTGCGAGAAGTTCCTTGCTAATTTCTTCCGTAATGTTCGGCACTTCGTGCTGCGCGGAACCGGAGGTTGTGGCAACATGAAACCCGAGTATTACTTTGGGCTCGAGAACCTCAAACTGGCTCTTGGCGGTGATTTGGATGTGCCCGAAAGTGCACCTCTCGATGACGCCCGCCGCGCCAAGTTCGAAGGATTCTGTCTCTTTGGTGGAACAAGAATGATTGGCAAAGCTGATCCTTCCCAGATCTACCTAGGCATCACCGAAGTCTTCCCCGCGCTCTCCGCGCGTTGTCCCGATGCGCGCATCCTTGGTGTAGTGGCCAAAGCCGGTCACTTGCGCACGACACCTCACGGCACGATTGTCTCGCACAGCGACGCCGATCCGTACGTGACCATCATCCACCCGGTGCAGCACAGTGTGCTCCTGCTCCAACCGACAGTCGACAAACTGGCGAATTGGGACTCTGAGTATCAACGTTGTATCGACATTTGCGAAGCTCCAGCCAAGAACAACTGGCCTGGTTTGCTCATCGCTTACAACGGTGGAGGTGTAACCGCCCGCGAGATTTCTGCCTGGGCGCAGTTGGGTCGCAAAGACCCGTTTTATCGCGTCTTGCTTGTCAAAGATAGTGGTGGCACCGCCGGCGAATTCGCTTGCGACCAAAACTTTCTCGATGAGCATCCGCATGTGCATGTTTGCGAGAACACCGTCGAGAGCATGCGCGCCAAACTTCTGGAGCTAGGGGCAATCGTTACGCCTCAGGCTTCAGTCTCCAACTCTGCTGAGTAATCGGCAAATCTACCAACCTTTACTGGAAAACCAAATGACCAACCAAACCGCTGCACAAACGACCTCCGCACAAACGACCGCCACCAGCCCGGTTCGCCACACCGACGCCCGCGGCTGCTTCCTCGTCGTCGCCACTCCCGGCGAAGGCCTGCCCCCGGCGTTCAAGCTGTTCGCCACTTCGGCCCCGCAGAAGGCAATCATCCGCGTTGCCGGTGGTTGCAAGGGCTTCACCCCGGAAGCCAGTGCGGCAATGATGCCCTTCTTCTTGGGCGGTTTCGCCGAAAAGGACGTCGCCGGCGCCATCACCCGTCAGTACAAGGGTGTGGTGTTCTCCGGTGGCACGGCCAACGCCAACGAAGACGGCGACCTGGCTGATGACATGGTCACCAACGTGCCGGCTGTGCTGCGCGCCGCTTACGGTGTCGTCGCCATGTCCACCACTCCGCGCACCGCCGACATGGCCCTCGAGCGCAAGCACGGTGGGCTGGTGGTCGGTGATACGGTGAGCACCCGCATCGACTACCGCCAGGACGCCGCCGCCGTGATGCAGAAGAGCGCGTCGCAGCTGATGGACTGGGACGGCGACGTTCCCGTGTACTTCGACTTCATGGCCGACCTGAAGGACGCCGGCTTCCAGACCGCCGTCATCACCCTGAACGGTGGCGACATCACCCGCGACGAAATCTACGGCGCCCTCAGCCGTGGCATTCCGGTGATCGCGGTGGAAGGTTCGCTGCGCGAGACCGACGCCTTCATCAAGGCCTTCCGCGACGGCGACTGGAGCGACACCTGCGCCGAGAAGCGCGCCAAGCTGGTCAAGGCCGGCAAGGACACCAAGCCCTGTGACGACATCGTCGCCGGCTGCCAAGCGATTCTCGCCGGTGTCGACAAGTCGCTGGTCTCCATCGTGAAGCTGACCGATCCGGCCAGCCTGCTCACGGTCATGGCGGCCCGCGGCCTGCTGGTCTAAAGCCGAAGGACTGATGTCTATCTCTAAAGCTAGTCTCTAAGGCTAGTCTCTAGGGCTAGTTTTAGTCCAGCAATCTCTAGGGTCTGCAGCTCAACTAAGGGGCTGCAGGCCCTCTTTCGACCTCAATGAAACAAAGGAAAGCACATGACCAACAGGTTTCATCTGTTCGCTCATCGTCAATATGCTCAACCCCTGGCACAGGCCAAGGGTGGCATGGACAACTACATCGGCCCCTGTGAGTCGGTGCAGGCCGCCAAGGTTCAGCTGCATCAACTCAACGCCGAGCTGATTGCCACCAAGGGCGGCACCGCCAAGTACGACTACGCCCACGTGGCCGCTCTCTCCGAGCGCGGCCGCCTGGTGGTGGTGTCGACATTCGACGCCGACAAGGGCTGGACTGACGCTCACGATTCGTGCGGCTGCGGTACTGGCGCCTGCGACGGCAATGGCCCGCTGCCTGGCTACATCGTGCGCCGTCCGGTGCAAGACCGCAGTGTCAGCTTCGATGTCATCGGCAGTGCTGAAGACGCGCCCATGGGCTACGTGCTCGTGGACGACCCGCGCCCCGGCGAAGAGATTTACCACGGTCGTTTCGAACCGCGCGTAAAGCTGGGCTTCGGGCGCTCGGACACCACGGTCTATGACCCGGTCGGCGCCTTCACCACCAGACGCTTCGGCGAGTAAAGGCAAGCAGCAGCGATCGCGGTTGCCTTGTACTTGCCTGCAAATAAGACCAATCGCAAGAGGACGTCTTCATTTTTCTAATCATGTCAATGTATGAAAGGAAACCACCATGGAAACCTCACCCTTCATCCTGCATCGGCAGGCATTTATCTTCAATGGCAGCATGAACAAGAACATGGGTTCGTTCCTGGATCTCATCACTGATTTCCTCGAGCTGAATGCCGGTAACAACCGTCCGCTGCTTCTGCGCCTCACCTCCAGTGGTGGCGTCCCCGAACAGATCTTCGGTCTCTGCGGCCTGCTTCGTCAGGTGCGCTGCGAAGGTCACGAAGTGCAGGTGCACGTGCTTGGCCAGCTCTGCAACTTCACCTATGCGGTGGCGGCTGAAGCTGACCATGTCATGATCGAGCCCACCGCTTCGCTCGTCTTCGGTCAGCCCTTCGTCACCACTAGCGGTTCCCTCGCCAAGATGGAAGCAGACCTCAAGCTGCAGGATGCTCTCTTCGGCAAGCTCGTCAAAGCGATCGTCGATCGTAGCGGCGGCAAGCTCACTGAAGATGTCGTGCGCAGCTGGAAGAACAAGCACATCACGGCTCAGGAAGCTCTCGAGTTCGGCCTGGTCGACGAAGTGCTGTCCACCATCAGCGAGCAGGTGCCCAAGGCCAACCTGCCCGAGCAGTCGATGCGCTTCAACGGTTCGTTCTCCAACGACGTGGAAGTCTTCAACGAGCAAATCTGGCTCAACTCTTGGCTGGAAGACACCAAGAACAAGGACCGTCCTCTGCGGCTCTACCTCACCTCGTGGGGTGGCACCGTAGTGCAGGCTCTGAGCATGTACGGTCTGCTCTGCGAGGCGCAGCGCCAGGGGCATCACCTTACCATTCACGTGGTCGGTGAGGCCTACTCCTGCGCTCTCTGGTTCCCGATGTGCGCCATGCGCTCGGGGACGGTGCTGATCGATTCGTTGGCCACCCTGATGTTCCATCCGCCCTGGATGTCGGAGTTGAGCGGTGACCTCGACACGATTCGCTACCAGCTGGAAGTGGACAAGGGCGTCTTCAACCAGACCCTGGCCCTGCTTTCTCTGGCACCCGGGCTCACCCCCGAGCTGCTGGCCGAGTGGAGCAAGGAGCCCCACGACCGTTATCTCAGCGCGCCGGAAGCGGTTGACTTCGGTCTGGGCAAGCTCGTCTCCGGCCCGCCTCGCAAGAGCCGGCCGCAGGCGTAAGCAAAAAGCTAGAAGTGACTAGCAAAAGTAAGGCACCGCCAACGGTGCCTTGGTCCTGCTTAGGGTCAGGGGCTGCTTAGCAATAAGTCGCCTCTGGCCTGAGGGCAGGTGTTTAGAGATAACGTGAAGGAAATTCGTGAATTTCACCAATACCAAAATCAATCCGGCTGATTTCCCTCGGCTCTACCCTGAGCTGTTCGCAGGCTATCAAGTGTTGATGCGCGTCACCCTGGAAGAAGTTGGGCGCCGGAGCAAGGCGATCACCGAGCGTTTCGACGGCGAGGTCAGTGCGGCTCTGCAGCTTTTCGCCAGCACCGAAGCAGCGGCTCGGCAGGTGTTCAGCCAGGCTACGGAAGAAGCGGCCAACCATTGCCGGCTCGTTGTCCAGGCTGCTGATGCCGAGTTGAATGCCGCTCTGCCCGTTCTGCTGGAAGAGAAGGATGCTGCTCAAAGCGCCTTGCGCTTGGCGCGCTCGGAGCAGTTCTTGGCCAATCAGAGCGAGGCGCTGACCACACAAGAGTGCTACCGAGAACTCGGTTTGCACGACCAGGCGCGCGCTTGGTTCGAACAGTTCCAAAGCAAAGCCAGCGTCTACATGGCCGAGCACGACGCTCTCCTGACTCCCTCGGAGGCGCACTACCAGCAACAGGTGGCTGCGGCATTCGAGATGCGCAACGCCAAGGTGGCCACGGCAACGTCGCTCTATCAGCAGGCCTGCGAGCCCCATGAGCTGACCCTGAAGCTGGCCTTGCGCACGGCTGAGTCGACCAAGCACGCCACCCTGCAAGGCATTGCCTGGCGCCGAGACGAAGCTCTGGAAGAGCTGCGTGGCTGGATTGCCGGAATGAAGCAGGAGCGTCTGCAGTGGATCGAAAGCTTCCTGCAGTACGGCGATGATCTCGAGCTGAAAGCTCGCTTCGATTTCGCCATCGGCCAGCTCTGACTCGCCACTAACCCTCGCTGCCCTGGCAGCGAGCCCATCAAAGTTCCAGACTAACCAAGGAACCTAATGACCATTCTCGCTTTCGTTATCGTGGGCCTCATCCGCTTCGT
>LNEX01000568.1 GCA_001464165.1 bacterium Ga0077546 | reverse complement strand
GGCCAGCATCTTCACCGCCATCATGCTGGCTGCTTCGCTGGCAATCTTCTCGCTGTTCAGCTCTGCCACGGCCATGACCGCTGTCTATGCCTTGCCGGTGCTGTTCGTCGTCGAGTTCGGTTGGCGCCAAATTCGCTCTTCGCGCATCAAGGCCGAGGAAGCGCAGCGCACGCAACCCAAGTAAGCACTGCAAGTTTCACACCAAATAATATCCTCCGACACGGTCGGCTCTGTTATTTGGTTTTTTTTCCATTGCTACTATATAGATTAGGAGCCATGATCAAAATAAGTAAGTGAGGTGTCTCTGATTGAGGGAATACTTGAGTACCCAACAATTTCAATAATGGGTGTATATGCACCTATTTTCGAAAAACTGCTGTCCACAAGTATTGGCTTCTAATATCAATTACCCTGTCCGGGCCCGAGGAGTCGAGCATCTAAATGCTTGCGACTCCTCGGGCTGGCCCTTCGGCCTCATCTTTGTTTGCTGCGGCTTGCTGCTATTGCCGCGCGTGCAGCTATTGCTTGCTTACTTCACTTCAGCCAGGGCAAGGCCGAGCTGATGCTTGGCCTTATTGACCTTGAGCACTGTCACTTTCACTTCTTCGCCTTTCTTCACAGAATCGAGGCTCTGACCGGGCAATTTGCTGATGTGAATCAGCCCCGATGCGCCAGTGCCGGTGATCTCGACGAAGGCCCCGCAGTCGGCAATGTTGCGAATTTTGCCGTTGAGCACCTGACCCACTTTGACCAGGTCGATCAAGCGATCGAGGCGCAGTTCACTGCAGGCCGCCTGGCGGTTGAAGACGATGGCACCTTTGCTTTCGTCCACTTCAATCACCTTGAAGGCCTGGGTGGTGTTGAGCAAGCCGTGCACTTCAGTGATTGCCAGCCCCAGGCGGGAGAACGGGGCGAAGGCGAGCACGTCGGTGTTGTCGAGTTTGACCCGGACTCCGAAGATGCGACCTTTGCCGTCGTCGACCACCTGGGTGACCAGGCCGGAGACGCTGGTGCGACTCTGCTGCGCTGCCTTCATCTCACCGAAGATGGCCGGCACTGCTGTAGCGGCTTTGGCGCGTGTGTCCGGAGCTTTTGCCGAAACAGTCGTCGAAACAGGCACCGAACCAGTCGTCAGCGGAGCAACCGGGGCGACCGTTTCATTGCTAGCGTTAGTGGCCGGGCCATTGCTGCTGGGAACGGTTGTGCTTTCAGGAACGACGCTGATCTTCACCGTCGAGCCCACGCGCGCCGGCTGCTTTTTGATCAGGGGCTGGGGGCGACGAACGGTGCGCACTTTGATGGAGGGCGCAGACGCGGTGGTAGCTTTCGCTTTTTCTTGGACAGGGGTCTCGGGCCGGTTGAGGCCGATGGCTCCTTCGCTTGTGACTGTGAGGGCTTGGAAGGGGCTGTGGCTGAAGGCGGCGGAATTATTGGATTGTTTCATATAGTTAGTTGGATTGTCGCTAAGCGACGGTGTTGTTTTTGTTGTTTTACTGTCTAGCTGTTTGAATGTCTGTTGGTTTGGCCTCTGCTCTTTCTGCTGAGATTGAACAGTTAACGGCTGGCCGTGCCGTAGAGATGGTAAGTGTGTTCGCGCAAAGTGAAGCTTGCAATGAAGCTTCCCTTGCAACGAATAACCTGGCCATCCCGGTATAAGAAAAATGTTTGATTGCCGCCGTTGCCAACCTCCTCTTCTTCGAAAGAAGCAATCACTTCGTTGTCTTTGACAGCGATTGAGAGGAAGCGATAGGCGTGGTTGCTGAGCTTGAGGCGAAACTCGCTGGAATCGGAGTTTTCATCGACAGGCACAATATGTGGATTGATTCTGCGGTTCATAATAATGGTGGTGGTTTAGTGTTTGGTTTGTGTTTGTTTCTGTTGCTCGATTTGCGCGTGAATAAGTTGAAGGTGATACCTAGTTATAGGTGCCGGACTGCCTACAACCTAGGCTGAAACCCGGCAAACCTGGCTTCAGGGTATGCTTTGAGTACTTCAGTGGTGCTAACACGATTGGCACATCGACATCGGCAAGGGCTCGGTTAGCTCGCGCAAAGGGTTAAGCTTTTTGGCTCAGAGTTCAACTCTTTGTTGGGAATGGGGGCAGCAATTATTGTCAAAATTGCCATTTAATGCGCGTTGAAGGCCGATCATATACACTCCTGAGCCTCACTCAAGGAGGCTTCTTATGCTCCAGACAAGTTTTGCTTTTGCTCAGCCGGTGTTGCCTGTATACACTAGCCAGTTGAGCCAATGTAACTATGTCGCTCGAGTGGGAATAGTTGGCAGCGGTAATTCGGCTCGGGCGCTGGCTGCATATCTTGCTAGTCAGGGGCACAAAGTCTCTATGCTTGTGCGCGACTTAGGCAAAATTCCTGGCATTTCTGAGTCTTTGAATGTGCGTGCTTCAGGCAAA
>LNEX01000567.1 GCA_001464165.1 bacterium Ga0077546 | reverse complement strand
TGCACCAACCAGAAGTTTTGTTTCTTGATGAACCAACCTCCGGAGTCGACCCTCTGGCTAGGCGTGAAATGTGGAAGTTGATTCGTGATTTCTCGAGGCAGGGTACTGCTGTTCTTGTGACGACACACTTTTTAGAGGAAGCGGAGTACTGTAATAACCTCGGCTTTATGGTGGCTGGTTCGCTTGTGGCTGAGGGCTCGCCCTCTCAGATTAAGGGTAGTCAGCCGGGAAAACTTGTGGAGATGCGCTTTGCCGACGCCCAAGCTGCTTATTCCTTTTTGAAGCGTAAGTTTGTTTCTTGGCGTGTATCAATGTTCGCTGATAGCTTGCACGTGGTTTTTGATAATCCTGATATCGAATTGCCAGCTTTGACTAGTGAATTGACGGCAAGTGGATTGGCACCAATTTCTTCTAGGCAAATTGCTTTTAGTTTGGAAGATTCATTTATCTCGATTGTGCAGCGCGCCTCGGGGGTCGTCTAGAGCTGATGAGGCGAATTATTTCTCAAGCAGGAAAAGAGATTGCTCAATTTAGAAGGGACAAACTAACCCTGGCGTTGGCGTTTTTGTTGCCATCAGTGGCGATGCTTCTCTATGGATATGCCACCAGGCTTGAGTCCAAGAATATTCCTGTGGCTGTGCGCAATTTCGATAATGGCGCGCTCAGTCGCGACTATATTGATACCATTTTTGCTAACGGCCAACTGGTTAATACACCGTGGCATGACCCGCTCCGCCTTAGATCGGCGCCGGCAAGTGTTTTATCTAGTAGCGCCATGGGGCCCCTTGATTTAGGAGAAGCGAAAGCGACCATCACTATTCCTCCTGAGTTTTCTCGGCGCATTAGGCAAGGTCAGGCTTCTGACGTGCAAGTGATAATCGATGCTACGGATGTCAACAATGCTCGCGTTATAAAGAACAGCATTCTTGCCACAACAGGTTACTTTTTACGCAGCCAGAAGCTCAGTCAGGTAAAGAATCTAGTCACTACCAAAGTGCGTTTGTGGTTTAACCCTGGCCGGGAAGAAGCCCTTTATGTTGCGCCTGGTGCTACAGCGGTCATACTTTGGATCTTCCCTTGTCTCTTGTCTGCTCTGGCAATGTCGCGGGAAAAAGAGCAAGGAACTATTTTGCAGCTCTATGCCTCTAGTATTTCTTCGTTTGAGTTGGTGGTAGGTAAAGCGCTGGCTTACACTGCCATAGCTTTTGTTCAGGCTTTTATAGTGATATCAATGGCCGCAGTTCTTTTTGGTCTTAGATTGGTCGGCGATCCCTCCATTTATTTGATTTCCACAACTGCTTTTCTTGCTAGTGCTGTATTGTTTGGACTGTTTGTCGGCACCCGAGCCAACACCCAGAGTGCAGCTGTGCAAATGGTTGCTACCACCGGATTCACGACGGCTCTATTGCTATCTGGATTTCTTTATCCTTTGCGCAATATTACCTATCCGTTGTCTCTAATTTGTAATATTTTACCGGCGCGGTATTTTGTTGAAGCTTCCCGCAATGCCTTTGTTCGTGGTAGTGATTTCGCCAGTCAGGTTCACCTACCTGTGGCTCTGGCCATATGCGCCATAGTTCTGCTAGTGGGCGCCGCCCGCATTATGCGCAGAATGCAACTCTCCGGTGGTAGTTAGAGAATATTTTGTTGGGAGTTAGAGAATAATCCGGTGGTAGTTAGAGAATATTTTGGGAAACTCTATGGCAACTAATGCACGTAATTATCGACACCAAATTAGGGCTCTAATTGTTAAAGAGTTGCGTCAGATCATGCGCGATAAGCAACTGATTTTCCTCCTTTTCTTTATGCCAGTTTTGCAATTGTTCCTATATGGATTCGCCTTGAGTCCAGATGTTGAGCATTTGCGCCTTGGTGTGATTGATCATGCCGCATCGCCAACTAGTCGTGAAGCAGTGGCTGCTCTGGTAGAAAACGGTGTTTTTGATCTCACTGCTTCCGGTGGCACAGAAAACACCTTAGCGAAAAATGTTCGGGACGGTAATCTTGAGGCTGGTCTGATCATACCTCCTGAATTTCAGCGTGAAATCAAGCATGGAACAAGGGTCTCAATGCAAGTCATGCTCGACGGAGTCGACGCCAATACTGCTGGTATTGCCAATGGTTATATTAGTCAGATTGTCTCTACCTTTAATAGACAGCTTGTGACCGGCTCTCAGATTTCTCATGAGCTAGTCAGT
>LNEX01000566.1 GCA_001464165.1 bacterium Ga0077546 | reverse complement strand
AAGACCACAGGCCGATTCAATAAGAAACTAGTAATTGGGGTTTCCAGTGCCAAAATAATTTGAGCAAAAAAAAGTGGGAGTGGACCTAGAGTTTTCTAGTATATTTCTTGCGGCCGCACTCCCTATTTCAATTATGCAGGTCTAACGTCAGTCGTCAAGAGGTTAAGTAAAAAGTGGTTGCGGTAACAACAAAACCGGTTCGTATGATCGACCTAATTCTTGCTAAAAGAACTGGTGCCCATCACACAAAAAGCGATATTGACTTTCTCATTGATGGCATCATGAACGGCAGCATTCCCGACTATCAGCTGGCCTCCTGGCTAATGGCCGTTTGCTGGCAAGGCATGAGCATAGAAGAAACGGCCTGGCTCACCGATGCTATGCGACACTCCGGCCAGGTTTTAGACTTGTCGGCCATCGGACCAGTAATTGGCGATAAGCACAGCACAGGCGGTGTTGGCGATAAAACGACTTTGGTGTTTGTGCCACTACTAGCGGCCGCTGGCATACCGATGGCCAAACTTTCTGGTCGCGGACTCGGTCACACCGGGGGCACCATCGACAAACTTGAAGCAATTCCAGGCTTTCAAGTCGATATCAGCATTGAAAAATTTATCAAGCAAGTAAAAGAAATTGGCATGGCCATTGGCGGGCAGACAGCAGAGCTTGCTCCTGCTGATGGCAAAATTTATGCCCTGCGAGACGTCACTGGAACTGTCGAATCAATACCTCTCATCTGCGCCTCGGTCATGTCAAAGAAATTAGCGGCTGGTGCCAACTTTATTATTCTCGACGTCAAATGCGGCCGCGGTGCTTTTATGGAAACTGACGAAAAAGCAACCGAACTAGCTCAAACCATGGCTGAAGTCGGTCGCATATTGAAGCGCCCGGTGACAGCCGTTGTCACCGATATGGAGCAGCCATTAGGTATGGCAGTCGGTCACACAGTAGAAGTTATTGAGGCCATCGAAACTCTCAAGGGCAATGGCCCCGCCGACCTGACCGAACTGTGCATGGAACTTGGTGCCCTTTCTTTGGTGCACGCTGGCAAAGCCAAAGATAATGCTGAGGCCAGAAAAATATTGCAAGAGTTGATTAGCAGCGGCAAAGCCCTCAGCACCTTTGCCACATTGATAAAAGCCCAGGGTGGTGACGATAAGGTTTTAACAGATTACAGCTTGATGCCAACTGCCAAACACACCAAACCATTTGTGGTGCCAGGCAGCGGCAAAAAATGGCTTGAACACTTAGACGGCAAAAAAGTAGCCGAAGCCTGCAAGCTCATGGGAGCGGGCCGCACAAAGAAAGGCGACCCAGTAAACTTGGCAGTAGGAGTGATTCTGCAGATCAAAACCGGTGATGAAACTGCCGGTGGAGCGACTGCAGCAATTGTGCACTACGACACCGAAGAACAATTTGAAGCGGCTTCGAAAAAGTTACTTGAAGCTTTTACTTTCTCAGATAAGTTTGTCGCCAAACCCAAACTAATTAAGGCCAGCATTTCGTGATGACCTCGGTAAGAGCGCGGGCCTTGAGGCTGATACCCTATGGTGTATTCGATGCTGCTACTAATATGGCCATCGATGAAGCGCTGCTTGAGCTGCACCTACAAGGAAAGACACCAGCTACCTTGAGATTTTATGGCTGGGAGCCACCGGCTGTTTCGTTTGGCTACTCTCAAAAAGTGAGCCAAAGAACAGTCGAAAAAGTTCGTGCTGCTGGATATGATGCAGTACGCCGCCCAACCGGTGGCCGTGCCGTTCTTCACGAAGGTGAACTGACTTACTGTTTTGTTGGTGCCGGACCGAAACAAGATGGGATAGATTTTCGACCAGACGCTGAAATTGAGGGCGCGCCCTCATATTGGCTAGAGCAAGGCAGCCCATATGAAGGATTTTTGCCTGGCTCGATTAACCAAGCCTACAAAGAAATTTGTGACGCTCTAATCTATGGACTGCGTGAATTAGGGGTAGCAGCAAGTCTTGGCCGCAGCAATAGTGCTTACAAAGACTATGAAGACTGCTTTCAGGCGACAACTCAAGCCGACTTACAGTTTGAAGGTAAGAAAATTGTCGGCAGCGCCCAACTAAGACGCAGACACGGTGTGCTGCAGCACGGCTCAATTATGATCAATCAATCGCAGACTAAATTGTCTGAGATTTTTGGTTTGGCTGACGGAGACAACAAAGCAGTTGAACCAGAAAGCAAAGGCGAAGGATCCTTCAGTTTTTCAGAGGTAAGCAAATGTGATGCAGCGGCTGCAGAGAAAGCGGATCGCCACTGCAATTTGATCGACGTGCTCGCTGGTGGTTACGATCGCACCACCTTAGAAGAAGCTATTGGTCGCGGCTTTACACGTAAGTTCGACTGTCACTTTGCCGTCTACGAGCTGACCGACGAAGAAATGGAATTCGTGGCAGAGTTGAAGAAAGACAAAAGTCGCTATCAGATTCTGTAGCTCGTTCGCAAGGTTTACAGCGAATCCTAGACTACCCCAGCTTCGTAATTTCACGACTGACAAGTGCGCATAGCGGGTATATCTTAGGCTAGATGGTTCAATTTATTCGAAGATTTAATCTCCAATTTACTAGAGCAAAAGCTCATAAGCCCAAATAGGGCCGACCTTGAAGAATAATCCGATCAACCTAAAGCAAAGGAAAAGGGCGACTCATCTGCCCTGAAACTTGACTTGACTGTAATCGACCCGGGTGAACGCCACAAAGAACCCCTTTCACTACTTTCTATTGCTGGCATCGACGCGAGTAAGGCAATCGCTGACGCAGGGAAATCATCAGCTGCAGAAATTGCCGTCTCCAGCCCAATCTCCAAACTCAGAGCAGAGCAGGGCAGGAAACCAGAAATGCTATCTGTAGGAAAGGAAGGTGACTCTCTCAAGAGTATCTATGAAGATGGCTTACTTAAACTCTATGACGATCCAGGCAAAAGTCACTTCGGCTTCAAATTCTTAGAACCAGGCGGTTCTAACAAAGATCGTCTATCAACTGGTGCTGCCCGCAAAGAAAGGCTCGAAGATTTAATAAAAGGCGCTGTCTTTGAGTATCGAGTCAAATTTTAGAAGACAGCAGCAGCGATGCGAACTTCGCTGAGCATCCGGCAACTAAGACTGGATAGTCAATTCAGGGAAAGAGCGCATTGTGCCTTCGCAATCTCTAGGATTTTGCACCAGGGCTCCATTTTTGCAGGGATAGAATGTTAGCGCAGCTTCAATCAGAGCAGCGCTTGCATCCTGAACTTTCGCAGCTTTGGATTCATTGGCAGAGTCAGATACTAAGTTAGTAAGTTCGTTGGCCATGGTTTCTTCCTCAGTGTTATTAGTTGCGATTTGGTTTCGAGTACGGAGTATTGGCTCCCGCGTCTCGGTTATGGAACAACAATAACAATCGGGTCGAACCGACTGGTGACGAATCAATGACTGTTCTGTGACTATTAAATGACTACTCAGCCTAAGGCAATATTCTCAACCGACGCTCTTTGCGTTTGGGCTTAGTGCCATCTTGGCCTTCCAGGACCTCTTGTAAACCGGCTTGTCCGTCTAAACCAACTTGAGACAGCCCCTCTGGTGGAACAATCTCCATGATTTCGCGCTTACGCTCTGCTTCAAGAAAATCTTTGAATTGCTCAATAAATTGCTCAGGACAGATTGTCACCTTGGTCACTTCACCCATAAAGAAGTTCAGCGCCATATCCTCAGTCATCTCATGACGAGCAATCACAGGCAAGACGCTATCATTCATCCAGCGGTAGCCTTCTTGCAATGGCAAGATAAAGTGATTACCTGGCCTCAGCACCTCAACATTAGTCACACCAGCTTGAAGTAAGTGGTTTGTCAGGCCCTTTGACAATGGAAGTATACTAACTGACTTAGAAAGACAGATAAATACCTGATAAGTAGACCCTTCAGATACTTGAAACAGCTTGAGACCAGTCAGGCCAGCAGAGAAGAGGGCAGCACTCAGTTTCTCCCAAACGGCTCTATCAGCGGTGCGGTCTTCAGCATTGAATTGCAAAACGAGAAACGACTCTGATTGATCAACACTTACAGCTCTATATGCTTTCGACTCTTTAGATATAGACAAAAGTATCTCTTGATCACTGAGCTGATGGAACTGACTCAATTGCCGCCAGGTTGCACCACCAATAGTGCGAGCGTAGCTACCAAATCTTGACGAAAACATTTTGAGAAAGAGTGTTTTTGAATCTAAGGCAACAGCAGGTACAGTAGACGCTACCACAGAAGCTGCAGCTGTAGACGGTGGCTGATAAGTAGTAATGACTGAATCCTCTGTTATTGCTGGTAAATGAGATTCGAACATGCCATCAAATTTAGTGCCATAAATTTGCAGCAGAGCCCCCTAATTCTTTGATGGTTAATTTAAGGCTAATCCTAGTGCCGATGGCCGAAATGTTCAAGCCCTGCTAGCTAGTTTTAACCCAAAAACACCAAAGCAAATCCAATCAATAGGTGCGGTGCATATACATGCGCGTATGCAGCTGACAACTGTCGCAATATGCCACCAAAAAGAAAATACTTGAGTACTAAATATTTCGGAAATGGGTGTATATACACCTATCTCCAAAATAACAATCTACCTAGTTGGTATCGTTTGATAGAACCAACCCAGCAGTGGTCTACCCAAATACCTACTTGACAGCCGGTCCGCTTCAAGAGTACATTTGAGGCGCTCGGCTTTTTCGAGCCACCTGAGAGCATTGAGCACTCGGCTTTTTGCTTTCACCGGTGAGGTGTCTCTTACTAACTACAACAAAATATGCAACGGTACTTCTCTCATAGAGAGAAGTATTTCCATTCGCCAGGTCTTTCTGACATAGCGATGCACGTTTGCATTAACCATGGAGGGCTCAAAAATGAATGAGCATATTGAGGCGTCCGATTACTCGGACGTCAGCGCTCCGGCGCGGGCAAATACGATGGGAAGCACCAGCGATAATCGAACCAGCGATAAATCGCGGTGCGCTACACAAACCCTCGAAAAAGAAGGACGCTCGAACCGAACTAATGACTCAAAAGAGGACATAAATGAGGATCTAGATAATGACTTAGATAACAACTCAGAAGAATGCTGGGCTGAAGATTCAGCTAAGTCAAACCATGGTCTGTGGTCCTCAGGAGCAAGCTTCCTGGTGGCAATTTTTGGAATTCTAATTCCGATTCTGCTACCACTCTTGTTTGTCATTGGCTGTTACAAGAGACTAGTGCTGCTTTTACTGGCTCATCCGCTAGAGACATTGGTGGCAGTTGCCCTGTGCCTGTCGATACCAATCACAAATTTTAAAATGCACAAGGCAATTAGCAAAAACAAATTTGTCTTCGGCCTCAAGCCTGGTCTAGCAGCAGGGCTAGCCATGGGCACAGCCCTTACGATCGCCATCGCATGCTTAGCGGCAACTGCTATGAACACGAACTCAGGCAACTGCAATCTTGAGGCGCTAATCAACGGTGAGGATTCGTTGCTTTTAGCCAACACATGGGCCATTGGTTTGCTCTATCTCACTTCGGCTATAGCCTCTCTCCATCTGGTTCTTACAATTAGAAAGACCAAGGAACTAGATTCAGCAAGACGAAGGATACTTTACTATCTCTGCTTCGGTGCTTTGTCTGCAGCCTTTATTCTGATCGGCAGCGAGGTTCAGAACCTTGTTGCTCACTTCTATGAACGGCAAGCACTCAACACAAATCAGAAGATTAGCTTACCAGCGCTTTCATTTTTACGGCAGGCAAACAGTGAACGGCAATTGCGATTGCTCTGCGCTGACTGCCGATCTGCTGGATTCGCCGGTCTCTTTATTCCCATAAAGCAAAGCGAAGCTGAAAGGCTCTACTTCATGCTTGAAGGCAAGCCCTTCGTCATCGAAAACAAAACTGATACGGCATCTGACACGGCAAAGGTAGTGCCGATTGAAGGGTTCACTTCAATTAACAACACCTATCAAATGACTGCTGAACAACTGAAGAACTTTGCCATCGGAGCAAAAATTCCAGGAGTCTCTCTCACTCGCTCCACTATCAATGGCAGGCTCCACCCGGACAATCTCTCGGCCACATTGGTTTGGACCATGGTATTTCAAAACGAAGGCAAAGAGCAGCGCACAG
>LNEX01000565.1 GCA_001464165.1 bacterium Ga0077546 | reverse complement strand
CCGGCCGGTGACTTCGCTGGATGCCACTCCCCGCTGTGCTGCATGTGGCGACAGCATCAGCGACCCCTTGACCGGCTGCGAAAACGCCGAGTGCCCGACTGCGGCCCACTAGCCCAGTAAGCTGATTGGGGCACAACAGTCAACCCCCTCACCAGGTGCTGTATAGAGTGCATGTTTGTGCATTCGTGCAGCATGCGGTTTGGGGGGATTTTGAGGCTCAAGCCTCTAACCAAAAACCTTGGAGGATAGCGGCTTTGGTCGCTATCCTCCCAAATTTGCGTTGGCAACAGCGCGAAAAAAAAACGGAGATTAACCGTGTCAACATTCCTCACCGTAGTACTCGTCGTCCTCGCCACTCTTGCTCTTCTGGGCTTGGTGGTTCTCTTCTGGGTGCGCTCCAAGGTTCGCAAGGGCGGGGCTCATCTGACCGTCGGCGGCCTTGGTATTGCTGTCGATGCTCTGAAGCAACACGCCGCCAAGCCGGAGCACGCCAACGATCAAGAACTGGCTGCTTTGATTTCGCGCGCCGAAGCCGCGCATGCCAGTAGCAAGGCTGCCTTGAAAAAGGGCGATTTTGCTGAGGCCATCGAGATCGCTATGCCAGTTCTCGATGAACTGAGCAAGTACAAGCGTGCTCTGGACGAAGCGCGCGCGCGGCAAGCTGCTCAGGCTGCGGCCCAGCAACCGGCTGATGTCATCGACGTCGAAGCCGAAGTGGTCACGCCTGTGGCTCAGCTGCCAGCGCCGTCTGATTCGTCTGATTCACCGTCTGATTCACCTCAGGCCGACGACAGCAAGAAGTAATTGGCCTGTCTTTCGGCAAGGGTTATGAGGGTTAAGCTCTTGTAGCCTTTGCTGCAAGCTCGTTTTTGGAGAGGAAGAGGGGCTGTGCCTCTTCCTCTCTTTCTTCTTCTCTAAAATCAAAACTTTCAAAAAACGCCCTCTATACTATCTGTAGTAGTTGCTTGGTCGATGGAGTGTACAGTGAGGTGTACCGAGGCTGAATCTCGCAGTGGTAACAAGAAATGGTCGCTTCGGTGGCCAGCAATAAGCTATTCTTGTGCCTGTCTCGAAATAAAGCTCAGGGAAGAAAAATGGCAGAATATAAAAGCTTTGAATTGAATTTAGACCACGGCGTTGCATCTCTCAAATTGGGCAATGCCAAATTTAAAAATGCTTTGACAAAAGACTTCTTTGCTGAATTTCCCGCTGCTATAAGGGCTCTCGATCAAAGTGGCGAGGTGCGAGCTATGGTGCTGCACTCCGAAGGTACCCATTTTTGCTCTGGCATTGATCTCAATTTCTTTGCTGATGAAACGTTGATCAATACAAGCTCTCCGGCAGTGCGCGAAAGCTTTAGAAGGCTAGTCTTGACTATGCAAGAGAGCTGCTCTGTTTTAAACACAGCGCGCTTTCCGGTGCTGGCTGCCTGTCAGGGTGCGGTTATTGGCGCTGGGGTTGACCTGGTGTCGGCTTGCGATTTGCGTTATGTCACGGCTGATTCCTATTTTGTTATCCAAGAAATCAATATCGGTTTAATGGCTGATTTAGGAAGTTTGCAACGGCTACCCTTGGCTCTTCCTGATGCTGTGGTGAGGCAGCTGGCTTTTACTGGTTCGCATTTGAGTCCGCAGAAAGCTGAACAATTGGGCTTCGTCAATCAGGTCTACGAAGCTCATGAGCTGATGCTTGTAGATGTATTTAAAACAGCTAGAATCATTGCTGAACGCTCACCGCTGGCGGTGGCGGCATCCAAGCTCGCCTTGAACTATAACCATGGCCGCACGGTTGAAGATGCCTTACTTAATGCCGCTGTTACTCAGGCAGCCATATTTGATCCTGCTGCGGTGATGGCCAGTGTTAAGGCGATGAAGAGCAAAAGCAAAGCTGAATATGTCAATCTAAGCAGCGATCATCAGCTGTAAGGCCCATACAAAGGCCTTAAGCTTAGGTTGAAGTTCTAAGCAGGGCGCGATAGCTTTAAGCAACAGTGGCTAGCGAAACACCATTTTTGCGGAAAGCAAAAGTAAGCAAGGCTTGATTGAGGTTTAGTTTTTTCAGCTGCACTAGCTGAAATAACACAGCACCAGCGTTGATCAGAGATACATCGTCGGGGAAGCATTCAGTCAATAATTCCCTTAGCTTTGAGGTGTCTTGCATTGATTGTTTGAAGGCATCAAAGGTTTGACTTGGGTCGCTCGATAGCTTGGCCATAACCACTCGCAATTTTGCATTGGTTAGATAACCGCTAATTTTCAGGAAGTCTTGAAAAGTAATTCCCTCAAAGTCTTGTTCTGGGCTGATTTTGAAGCGGGCAACGCTGCCCAGCACTTCGCAGCCAGAATCAATCGAAAGCAAGTGTGAGGCAATCAGGCTCTGCACGCAAAGAGCTGCTGTCATTGTTTCATCGCTGACTAGCTGATTTTCCACAAGATACTCGCCCAACAGTTGCTTCTTTGCACTAGCAGCGGCCACGGCCGAGTCAATTTGTTCGCTGGTTAAAAGCTTGCCGAAGCGCAATATCTCGCCGATGGCAAAGTGACCACTGCCTGCTGAAATTTTGCTGCTCAGGTCTTGGTTGGTTTGGTGAATCAGTTTGACTCCAGCGGCGCGCTCTAGCTCACCCTTGCGAATTTTTCGTTGAATTTCAATGGCTTGATCTACAAGAGCTGGTTCAAGAGTGTCAAAGCTGGTGAGAATGTGGCCTAGTGGCAGAGAAGCAAAGTCTGCTACTTTTAGTGCTACTTCTAGTTGCTTGGCACTAATTGCGTCGGCATCGCTGAGAAGCTCTCCTAGCCTAGTTCTTTTCGTTGTTTTTGATTTCTCGCCGAGCTTGGCAAGGGCTTCAGAAATGCTGATGTGTTCTTTGCAAACATGTCTCACTGCTTGGGCGACCACAGGCTTGGTGAAAATTCCTTCTCTTAATAGTGATTGACCGTCCAAGACTTCTTTCAAATCTTCGTCTGAAATGAGATCAAGCAAGATCAAACATTTGCCAAACGGTAAGCCGCTAAACGTCGATAATTCTTCAGTTTTATTGCAAGACTCAGGGCTGATGACACCGAATTCTTGAAGCAGATTTCCTAGTCGTGAAGCTGACTGTGTCGACATAATCTCTCAATTGCTGGGGCATACGAAATTATACTGCTTAACGAAGACCAATTACTCAACTTTCAAGAAATGGAATTTGCAAATCAAATCTCGCAAAAGCTTACCTGCAGCCTTACCGTCTCCTTTTCTCAAGGCCTCGATCACTGGCAAGTGGGCCTGGCCGAAATGGCAGAGCTGGTCTTCACCAATGCTTTTTAGTGTCAAGCGGAAGCGACTCTCAAGCACGACTGATTCCCAGATTGACAGTAGTAGGGCGTTTTGCGAACCAGCAATGATCAAGCGGTGAAATTCGATATCGTGCTTTGAATAGCTTTTGACGTCTTTATCTTTGGCAGCTTGCATGAAAAGAGCTGACTCGTTTTCAAGTTGTTCGACCTTGTCTTTGAAGTGTGG
>LNEX01000564.1 GCA_001464165.1 bacterium Ga0077546 | reverse complement strand
GTATGTGCCATCAAGAATGCGGTCTAGCAAGATTTGGGTAATGTGTTCCCGGGCTGATGAGCGTTTAAGGATGGTCAAGTGGTGCTCCCAATTTTTGCCAGGCCTTCGATAATTCAATTGTAGACTGCAAGACCATAATTTTAGGCAATAGCAGTTGGTTGGGCTGATGAAAAGCGCGTTTCTGATTTAATGTTTAACTATATCAAACAGTAGTAATGGCCAAAAAGAAGAGGCGCCGGGTGGCGCCTCTTCTTGAAAAACTGCTCAAATGTACATAAGAGCAAAACCGTTTGCCCGAAGGTAATCTAGAGTGACAGTTGTAGGCTGTTTTGCATCTCTTCGACGCGTTCAGAGATAGTCACCGAACAGTCGTCGGGGCGGTCAGGGTGACTACCGACGAGTACTGTGGCAACGGTGTCGCAGAAAGATTCTTCTGTCCAGCGCAAGAAATCGCCATCATGCAATTTGGGATGCACCTCATTCTTGCGAAACTTCTTCTGCGATGCGAGATACTCCTTGAATAGACCTTGCACGTAGTCAGTCACCTCGACAGTGCTAGGGCTGCAACTGCGTGCCAGGAAGCCTCGGTAATCGCGCCTCTGAGCTTCGCCTCTGGTGCGCCAGAAGAGATGAGCGACCTCGTGGCCGAGATGGGCCAAAATCTTCTCCGGCTTAAGGCTCTCGCTGCCAATTTCGATGTGGGGCGAGATGTACTCTTCTGGATGACGACTGAAGTCGGCATAGAAGGTAGATGAGTTGCCGCAGGCAGTGGCACCTTCAGCAAAGCTGAAAGTTACCCTCCACTGGCGACAAAGCTCTTGAAAGCACTGAGGCAGCCATTTGAAGGTGGCCGCAATGAGTGCAATATGCTCAGCGCTCGATTCTTTGGCGAAGTACAAACCTGACTCTTGGTCGAGTTCATAGTGGCCCCAGAAGCGTTGAAAAAGACGGGGCATTGCCCAGGGCCTTTGGTTGGGCCCGATATAAATGCTCTTAGCCAGCTGGCTAATTTTTTTCATAAGGGTCCTCGTAAATAGCGGTTTTGTGCCAGAGAAGACTTGTTGTCGCTCGAGGGCTCGGGACAGTTTGGAGCTGTCCCGAGCTTGAGGCGTGGTTCTAGCGAAGGCTAGATGAATTCGGCAGTCGAGCCGCTTTGCTCGGCGCCAGGAGGCAGGGCCCGCAGGCCGTTGAACTTGCCGGCGGCCAGGTCGCTGCGACGGAAGATGATGTCTCCGTTGATCATGGCGTCGCGCAAGACTTTGCCCATCACCGCCGTGGGAAGCAGTTCGGCGATGCCGGGGGCCACTTCAGCATCGCGGTAGGAGACTCTTACCCCGCCGTTCTTGGCCATGTCTTTGGTGGCAACGAAGACTGTGTGGTCGACGTCGACACGGGCGGTGAGGTTTGGCACCTTGCCGTCGTGGGCATCGAGGGTGGGCACGAAGAAGTCATTGGGGTCGGCCTGCTTGCTCGGCTCGTAGGAGAAGAGCAAGGGCTTGGCCTCTTTGGCGTCGGCGTTGTTGAAGCAGCAGACGGCGATGGCCCAGCCCGGATACCACTTGGTGTAGGCCTTGATCATGTCGGCATTGAGGGCAGGGCGGCGATCGGCCGGGACAGCATCGCTGGCCAGGGCCTTGCGCATGGCGCCGGCGTTCTTGGCAATGACGATGGTGTAGACGTCGAAGTTGATGATGCGCACTTCCACGCTCTTGCTGCCCCGGCGAGCCGAGTCAGAACCGAGCGTAGCGCCACGCGAGCGGGGCGTCAGCGCTGAGCGGATGTCCTTGAGGAAGCTCGGGCAGGTGGTAGTGTCGATCACTTCGATGCTGGCCACATCATCGGGAATCGGCAGAATCATGGCGTTGCCGCTGGTGATGGCAGCGGGGGCAGTTGCGCCAACGCTCGGAGCCGGAGTGACCGCCGTTTCGAAATTCCAGGAAGCCTTGCCGTCGGCAGGCTTGCGCTGGTTCATGCTCCTGGTGCCACGCTTGACCGGTTTGGTAGCGGCCGTTTTGGTAACGGTCGTGGTGCCGGCAGCGGTAGCGACACTGGGGCTTCCAGCATTGAGCTTGGCCAGGTTGGCGGCGACGTTTTGGTAGGCCATGTAGCGACGGCCATTGGCACCTTCGAAGATGCCGACGACGGTGTCGGAGAAGCGGGCTGGGTGTAGTGAGACGCACATAATGTCTGTGTTCCGTAAAGAGTCTTAGGTTGTGGTGGTTAGCGGCGGAAGAGCGCCACTAGTCGGAGGCACACTCGTCCTATCAGCGAGCCGAGGGCCAGCAGCGGTTTGACGAGGGTGTTGACCAATTCGGCCAAGTCATCCATGATTTCGCAGGTCCAGCGCAAAAGCGGACCGACAATTGGATGCAAGAACTTGGCTTTGTCGTAGATGATGCCGCCTACAAGAATGGAGGCAATCACAGCGAATTTTTGAAATTCAGTCACATGAATGTGAAAGAAATACTCGACGAAAATCTGTAGGCCGACATAGCCAACCAGAAGGTAGGCAAGCTTTTCCAGGATGGGAAAGCGATCGACCAGTTTGCTGAAAACACCAGCGACGAAGAACATCGAAATCATGCCGAGGCTGACACCGAGCACCACCACCCAGAGTTTGGGCGAGAGAGCCACAGCGGCTACGACATTGTCGATGCTAAAGGCCATATCGGCCAGCAAGAGAGAGGTGACCACACCGCCGAAGGTAACGGCTTTGGCCTGGATTTGCTCTTCTTGACTGACTTCGCCAGGTTCGCCTACACCGAGGTGTTCGCACATCAAGTAAATCAGGTAACCGCCGCCGAAGAGTTTGACCCAGTCATACTGAATCAGAATTGAGGCGAAGGCGAGGCAGAGCAAGCGGAAACCATAGGCTCCGAGCATAGCAATTTTGCGAGCGCGCAGCCGGTCTTTTTCATCGAGGCTCTTCACTCGAGCGGCGATGATCAAAACGTTGTCGACTGAGAGCAAGCCTTCGATGGCGATCAACGACAGAATTATCGGCGCAGCAGCAATTAGCTCTGCAGCCGATGGCAGCCATGGTGGCATTCATTTCTTCCTTGAAAGGGGTACGATCAAAAAAAGTTTGGAAGAAAGGTCGGGGGCGACATTACCTAGAAGGTAAGCCGCCCCCGACTGAAGTTGCCTGACCGTGGTTACGGTCTACCGGCCCTTACTTGGTGTCGGTCGGGGCAGCGGTCTCCGAGGAGGCGGTGCCCATGCCGAGCTTGGCGCGCAGACGAGCACCGGCGGCGGCGGCAGCGGCCTGTTCGGCGAGCTGCTC
>LNEX01000563.1 GCA_001464165.1 bacterium Ga0077546 | reverse complement strand
AGCTGCCTCTAGCATAGGCAAAAGATTCTGTGCCTTTTCAAAATCGAGCCAAGCGGGCTCAAACTGTCCCAAACAATAATAAGCAAAGCCCCGATTATAAAAAGCTTGCGCGCATCTCCCGTTTAGTTTGAGGCACTGGTCATAATTGGCAATGGCTCTTTGCAGCTCAAGACCTGATTCTGCCCGCCAAGCAGAACCATGCAACGACACTATCTGTGATGCCAAATTCTGATGAGCCAAACCCCGATTATAGTAAGCCTGGGCTAAGTTTGGCTTAGAGCTAAGCACTTCCGAATAGGCGGAAATGGCATCCTTTGCCTGACCAGCAATAGCAAGTAAAGCTGCTTTGTTGTAGAGAGCAAGAGTTAACTTTGGGCTAAGCTTGTAGGCCTGCTCAAAACTAGCTAAAGCTTTAGCTTTATCGCCAGAAATGGCCTCTTTCACACCCTCTTGATAGGAAATCTGCCCTTCCTCAGTGACATCATTGGCGCTACCACCAAGACCAGCAGCTCCGGCAGGAGCAATTAGCCCACCGCCACTAGCAATTGTGGCATTCTCGCTAGCCAACAAATTCTGACTTTCGGCATTCTCACAAGCCTGTGCATCAGCAGCTGTCAATGGAGCTGCAGCATTAGGCGAATTGCTAGCAAGAAAACTTCCAGGGTCTCTGTTCAGAGCAAAATACGCTGCACCAAATACCAAAACCAAAATTAGCAGACTAAGACTTAACGCCACTGAGCGATTGGCCGGCTCGGCTGGAACCTGCACGGCTACTTGCGCTTCTAGCTTATCGTAAGCTTTGTGAGCAGCCATTTCAGAGGTGTCCGTAATCAGAGCATCAAGCTCGGCTAAACAGTGTTCATCAAGATCTATCTTAGATTTAGCCGCAGCGGAAACTTCATCAGCTTTCACTTTTTGTCCACTAGCAATAGCTGCGGCATAGACCGAATCATAAAATTCATCCGAATCAGGTATAGCGTTCTCTTGTAAGCGCTTCGACTCAGTCTCTACAGACTGGCGAATAGCGCTCTCAATCAGTGTTTGAATGCGCTGCATACGTTCGTGCACAGCCGCCAATCGTTTTTCAACGACTCGCTGTGGAGGAGGCTTAGGGCTTGTCTCACCCAACCCTGCTAGTAATTCGTCAAGCTCCGGCAAAGTCTCAACGCCTGCCTGCATGCGAGTAAAATAGCTTTTAAAGCGCACTGAGTCACTGAGCGCGTCGTAAGCCATATTTGTGATCGAGAGGCGCTGCTCACTCAACTGCTTCTGCTCTGCGGGCCCAACCAGCATCTTTTCACGCCACAGTGCGGCCCGGCGATCGCGAGCCGCCCGCAAGACTTTGCGAGAAGCCCCCGGGGGTACGGCTAAAACACGACGAAAATAGATTCTGAGCGTAGACTCGTCCATATAAAACCTTAATCAGTCATATTCTTTAGTTTACCTAGTTAACTGGTCGAGTTAACTAGCCCAATTCTGGGAAGATTTTAGCTGGCAGGCACTCTCTTTACTAGATACTGGGTAGGTATGACTACTGTTGCAAATTTAGATGGTTGAAATTTAAATGAATCACTCCGCCTCACAGCCTGAAAACTCAAACCCAGGCGAAAAAGGCAACTCGGTAACTCTCAGCAGAATTATCAAGTCGAAAGGAACCATTGTCGCCGGCGGCTTTATTATCAGCCTCTTCCTGCTTGTCATGACGGCAAAAAAGATTAATTGGCACCTAGTTCAGGATGCTTTCACCTCTGCCACCTGGCTACCCTGGTTGCCATTAGCCGTGCTGGTCTACCTCATTGGTATGCTCCTGCGTGGCCTCAGGCTCAAGCAGCTGGTCAGTAACGAGGCCAGCCTGACCGTTAGCACAGCCAGCAATATCATAGCTGTCGGCTATGCCACCAATAACATCCTACCGGCTCGCCTAGGCGAATTTGCTCGCGCTGGCATGCTGGCAGAGAGAACAGGATTACCCTACGCCCTCTCTCTCACAGTTACTTTTCTTGAGCGACTGCTAGATGGTCTAACTATTCTCTCGCTGTTTGTCTTAGCCATCTTCATCACCCCCACAGAGCAATGGCTAAAGCCAGCAGCCATGGTGGCAGGGCTGCTCTTTGGCTGTGCCATTCCCTCAGTTCTCATGCTGGCCTTCGCACCACAATTGTCACTATCACTGGCTTCGCAGTTGAGCATTCCCCTTGGCCGTAGATGGCACAACCTTGCCCTTGCCCTGGTCACCCAGGTAACTAGAGGCCTAAGCTGCCTGCGCGATGCTCCTACAGCTCTTTCAGTTATGGCCACAAGCCTTGTGATCTGGATAGTTGAAGGCCTAATGTTTGCCCTTCTGATGCCCTGCTTCAATCTACCAATGAGCGTAATTAAGGCCATAGCAGTAATGGCCTTTACCAATCTCGGTATTCTCGTGCCTTCAAGCCCTGGCTATATCGGCACATATCATGTTTGCTGCAAAACAGCACTACTGGCGGTGACAGGCAGCAATGCCGCACAAACGCTGCCTGTAATTGGAAATTCAGTCGAGCAAGGTGTATCACAGACCTATCCACTCGCAGACATATCATTCTTGAGCAATAGTATCGGCATGGTTTCAGAGTCGACAGCCTTGTCTTATGCCGTTGTAGTGCACCTGGTCTTCTACACAACTGTGACAATTTGGGGCGTAATTGCCATGGCTCGCTACGGCCTAGAGCTTGGCACAACCGCAGCTCTAGCTTGGCAGGCTAAACCTATTACCAACCTGCCAGACTCTGACACCATGGCAATTATCACCTCAGTGCCAACACAAAAGCACAGCAATCATTGCTTCACAGTCAACGCTTTCTGGCTTGCCCTTGTTGCTGCTTCAGTGCCGACCGGTAATCTTGAATTAAGCCCAGAAGAACGCGCTCAAGCAGTCAAGTATGCCACTGAATTTGTCTGCTCAGAACTAAGCGCCCTGCCCCCATTCTTGCGAGCTCCCTTCAAACTAGGAATTCTCTGCTTTCGCACCATCACCATTGCCACCAATTTTTGCCCCTTTGAAAATTTATCAAACGCACGACAAGCAAATGTCATAAACGCTTGGTCATACGGCCCAATAGCATTGACACGCAAACTCTTCAAACCATTGCGCAGTCTAGCTTTACTTGCTATCTTTGAAAACCAGGCAGTACTAACTGCCATAGACAAATCAAATGATTCTTCTGAAAAATTTAAATCAAGTACAAAAACCTAGAACTAATTTTGCTGCCAATCAGGTTCAAAACAATGACCACTCAAAACGTCGACTCCACCAAAGAAAAACTCACTAGCAACAAGCCCCTCAGGGTGCAAGTATTGATTATAGGCAGT
>LNEX01000562.1 GCA_001464165.1 bacterium Ga0077546 | reverse complement strand
CATTGGCTTAACGCCGAGCAAGCTTTTTTCGCTGCTCTATACTGACTTCGTACAGAAGTATGTGCCTGAGTGGCGGTGGCTTTTAAGTGAAGACTAGGCTAGCCGATAGCCTGAATACTCTATTCTAGCGCCGGACCATCTTCTATGACCCATTCACCATTGATTAGTCGTTTGAGAATAGTGCTAGCGTCACCGGGCTTTTCCAGTTTGTGAGTTTTACAAAGGTCCTCGTAATCGGGATCGCCTGGAGCGGACATAGATGTTCCATGAGCACGCGTGCCGTCTGGCAACCAGGTCACAATATTTTGAGCAATGGTGAGGTCAGGCTGCATTTGCGCCCATTCATTCGATGTGCCTAAAAGTGCTTCTCGATCTGCCTTCGACTCAGTAATTTCTTCTGGTGTATTCTGCGGACCACCAACCACCCTTTCTGTATAACGTTTTAGCCAGCCGTTGGGGCGCTTGTCGTTTGTCATCTAATAAACTCCTCTTTGAGGTACGCGAGGCAAGTGGGGAACAATGTCTTGAGCGTTTTTGAATATTAAAGAATTTGATCACTATTGAGCAAACCCGTCTTTGTTCGCTACAGCCGACCAAAGTTCCAAATTTTCTGCCAAGCTTCGTATTCAGAAGGCCTTAGTCTGTATCGAGCAAAATTACCCTCGTGCAAGGCAAGTAGCTCAGTCTCTGCAACGTCAATGAATTCTGCCCGTTCGCTCAAGGGGAGATTTTCTGCGCTCCAGTCAGCTAAGAATTTAAGTGCTTCTTCCCTGCTGTGTTTGTCTCGCACGAATGTACCGATGGCTTCGCGTAGCGTCTCTTTGTGCTTGAGACGAAATGGATCAGGCTCACCAATCGAATGCTGTGCCGCTGCGTAGCGCTCTGCTGAGCGTTGATAAGCCCAGAGATAAACATCACGGAGCAGTTCGATGCGGTTCAGTTCATAGACACCTAAGATCGCTTGGGTGTAAAGATCCTTCGGCACATCTAAGAAAGTGAGAGGAATAAGATTCGCTCGAATCAATGGGATGTTTGCAGCAACTCGTGAGACGCGCTTATTCACGTCGTCGAATGGCTGGAGATAGGGTAGGTGAACCATAGCAAAGAATGATTGTTCAAAAGGGTCTTTGATTGCTTGTGCTGTATTTAAGATTTGTTCGAAGTATTCTTCAATTAGTTGTGGCATGGCAAGGGGCAGAAATGATGAGCCATGAATGCCCACTTCGATAGTTCGAAGCCTACCTTCTGCTTTGGTGTTAGAAAGAAGGTTGTTCGCTAGCAATGCATGCAAGTTTAGAAGCGTGTACTTGTTGAAGCTGATTTCTTCGGCTGAACTCACAAGAAATTCGATGGCATCTTTGTGATTGAGAATCATCTGCGCTTCAATGCGATCCTTGCCTTCTGCTTCTTTGCCAAATTCGATCAGGTGCTTCGTGTCTAGCAGCGTATAAGTATTTCCCTCTAGTCGGCTAGAGTTCCAAGAAAGATCGATTAGTAAGCGGTCAAGGATTTTTCGCGCGTATGTGCCGGCCGGTTGAGTGCCAGCTGGTACCGCCCCTAGTGCATGGAGGCGCGCGCGATTATCGTCGGTCAGGTATGTGCTTTTATTAGGTCTGTAAGATTCGAGGAAATCTCGGTTGTAGCCAACGATTTTTCGATTAATTACTGGCTTCGAGACAAGTTGCTGAATGTCGGTTGCCGTTTTTGACAAGTGTATAGTTGCACTTTCTTCTGAAGCGATATGTGTGCCTCTATCACGTTTTGCCAGGCGATACTTGACCGCTCGCACTTGGCCCTCTGCCACCACCCTTCCGTGGTCAACAAGGTAGCGCAAGCGAAGCTGTAGTGTTCTCCTAGGAACGTCATTGCCCAAAGCAGCGGCTATGAATGCGCGCGAGACAGGCCCCGGCTGTGTAACCAGCACATTCTCTATAGCTTTTAGCTCTTTTTCCGGTACAGGTTTTGGCATTCTCGGTCTCTTAAGCGCAGTTATTCCTAATAATACTTCAACTTACCCAGTTGCGCGCGGTTATTGTCATTTATGCGCAGCTATTGTAGTTTAAGCGCAGTTATTGTGGTTTGCTTGCAAGGTGCTGTGGTTTACGCGCAAGGTGCTGTGGTTTACGCGCAAGGTGCATTGGTTTATGTGCAATGTGCTGTGGTTTACGTGCAAGGTGCCGTCATTTAAGCGCAGTTAAGTTGCTTACGCGCAGTTATTGTCCTGTAAGTGCAGGTGTTGTTCACTGCTGGCCTTTTGCGGCCCCCTACTTCCTAATACGTCCATCAGCGACAATTAGTTCAATCTGTATGCTGGCACTGGGTGACCTTCACGATTATCTTCCGGTCCAAATTGGCATAGCTAGTTATGATTGCCCGAGAACCAAGCTTGACCAAAGACAGAGCTAACGACAGCGATGACAAGGCAAAGAAGGCAGAGGCTCCTTCGGCGTCTGATCGCGTCAGCGAAAGCGGCGTGGTTGATAGCGGCGACAAGGCCAGAAGATTAAGAGCTCAGCTGGCAGCCTATGGCGACCAGGAAGCGTCGGCTACGCATATCGGCAAGAGCGCAGCAGAAATTGCTCAGTTAAAAGCGAGCGGACTGGCCTCAAAGTTTGAACTGGTTGAGGACGAGAAGAGTGCAACCATTCTTAAGGGGTCTGTGCGAGAAACCGTTCCTACAGTGTTACTACTTGCTTGACTCCTTTTCGATCCTTTCATTCAGCCAATCGGTAGCTAGCTTAGTCATTGTTGTTTTCTTCTTCTCTGCGATGTTCTGTATTTTTTGTCCATAGCCCTTCTTTAGATCGATGAGAAAGTTGTCTGTGCTTCCATAATTCAACAAGTCATTGGTACAGATTATTTGCCCTTTGCATATTCCATACTTGGAAATTTTTCCCACCACCTCATCTGTTTTGTAAATAGCAGCTTCCGGGATTTTGATCTCTTCGAGCTCTCGTTGTTCTACTGCGTCCAACGTAATTTCCTTGTTCTCAGGAATGTCCTTTATGGCATACACGACGTTCGCTGTAGCCCCGAGCGGAGCGTCTGCCTCGGGCGTGGCTGTGGAACATCCGCTGAGAAGAAGAAATGAAAGAACAATCGCTGACACAGCAGTGCAGGAACGCAAATCACTTCGCAACTCTGCCCTTAGTAAATTCACGTGGTTCTGCAGCTTCTTAAAAGGCATAGTTCGTCCCCTTTCGATTCATCCGGCCCAATCAGCAGAGCGTGGAGCAAAGGTCAAGCTAGTGCTGTCCGGGCTCTTTCTGGGACGACATGCACAATTCTACATCCTCGTTACTTGATTGCCAATTCATGCAATTTGCTTGGTGTCGGATGCCGCCTCATTATGTCGATCATTGATGCTAACTTTATCTCCCTCTTCAGCTGCAAACAGAGTGGTACCTTATGACCAATGCCCCATGTTTGAATCATTTTGCACGATTCTTGTAATTGTCTGTGGCGGTGTTACTACTACTACATCGGAATAGATTCGTGCTTGGTTAGAAGGCTTCCGCTAACTTGATGTTTGTACTTATTGTTTGGATTTGTTGTTTGATCAATTGCTCAGTTGGACTTTGATCTGCTTCTCAAAGATTGATTCTAGAATCGAACTTGACATGCGCTTGACGTCCGGTATATATTGGCATATTAGTTATCAATCGCTGACCGCGAAAGGGGGCGCTACATGGAAAATGTCATTGCTACACACGGATACGATGCCGTCTTCCGTTGCGCTTCTATTTCGAATCGCTAAAGCAAGTTTTGAGCTTTGTGAATTGACGCACGTATCCCTTTGTTTGTAAGGCTGTGCTTAGGCACGGCAAGTTTTCACACAAATTAAAGGAATAGGTCAATGTTGCCAAAACACATTGCGGCTCTCGTTGAGCCGCCGTTCGAATGCGGGCGTGTAGTCTCTCAAGATCGTGGGTCTTATTTGGTAGCCACGAATTGTGATGAATTGCGCGCAGAGATCACCGGTGCGTTTCGTTACGCTTCGCACGTCATCTCGGATTTTCCAACCGTGGGTGACTATGTAGCAGTCCAAACTGCAAGTGAAGATAGCGGTGAATCAGGTCTCGCCATGATTCATCGATTGTTGCCGCGCAAAAACTTTTTCGCGCGCCGTGCTATCGATGGTGGTGTCGATTTGCAACCGATCGCTGCAAATCTCGACACGCTGTTCATAACGATTGCGCTGAATAGAGATTTCAACTTGCGGCGACTAGAGCGCTATCTTATAGCTGCAGCAGGATGCGATATTTCTTGCGCGATCGCGCTCACAAAAATCGATTTAGTCGAGGATCCGGCCGAATTTATTGTGGCAGCCAAATCGATTGCCGGCGATTCGCCGGTCGTTGCACTGTCTGCAATTGAAAGCAATGGGGTAGACGAACTGCTCCCATTTCTGGGAATCGACAAAACGATTGCATTTGTCGGGTCGAGCGGAGTCGGAAAATCCACGTTGATCAACACCTTGCTTAATGAGGAAAGACTGACTGTAAGCGATATAAGTTCGCAAATTCAAAGGGGTCGACACACGACAACAAGACGATTGCTCATTCAGCTACCAGATGGAACATCAGTCATTGACACGCCTGGCATGCGAGAGTTTGCGCTGGCCGATGCAGGAGAGGGAGTAAATACTGTTTTTGGCGAAGTGGCACAACTTGCATCTGATTGCCGTTTTCGTGATTGCAAACACCAGAGCGAACCAGGCTGCGCAGTGAGAGATAACCTCGACACAGAGAAGTACTCTCGGTGGCGCAAGCTGGAACGTGAGGCGGCTTACGAAACTCGCAAAACCGATCGCGTTGCCGCCGAAGTCGAGAAGGCAAGATGGAAAACAATTCACAAAGCCAACAGGGGAAGAAAGAGGTTCACTATATAGTGGACGACGGTTCTGACGTGTTCGCCGAAAGTAGAACCGTTGCAACGGTGACAACTGCATTTAGTATTGTCTGAAATTCCTACTTGCCTGACTCCTGCTCGATCCTTTCATTCAGCCACTTGGTAGCTAGGTCAATTGTTTTTGCTCTCTTCTTGTCTGCGATCTTGTCTAATTTTCTTCCATAGCCTTTCTTTATATCAATGATAACAGTGTCCCTGCTTCCAGGTTTCACCAAATCATGGGTACAGATGATTTGCCCTTCGGATACTCCATAGCTGCAAAGTTTTCCAAGTGCCTCATTTGTTTTGTAAATAGCAGCTGCCGGGATTTTGCTCTGTTCGATCTCTCGTTGTTCCATTGCGTCCAAGGTAATTTCCTTGTTCTCCGGGATGTCCTTTATGGCATATACGACAGTCGATTTAGACCCGGTCGGAGCGTTGGGTTCGCGCCTGGGTGTGGAACAACCGCTGAGAACAAGTAATGAAACAGCAATCACGGACACAGTAGCGCAGGAACGCAAATCACTTCGCAATTCTGCCTTTAAGAAATTCATTTGGTCCTGCAGTTTTTCAAAAGGCATAGTTCGTCCCCTTACAATTCATCCGGCCCAATCAGCAGAAAGTAGAGCAAAGGCCTAGCTAGTGCTGTCTGGGCTCTTTCTAGGAAGGCATGCACAATTCTACATCCTCGTTACTCGATTGCCCATTCTTGCAATCTACTTGGTGCCGGATGTCGCTGCTGTTCAGGTGCTTGGAAACTGAAGTGAATTTAGGTATTTACAGCTTTCATATTTCCCCCCAACAGTTTGTCAGTCATTTGATCAGTGCTCGACAATAGTCTCGCTGCCGCCTCGATGTGTAGGTCGTTAATGCTAACTTCATCTCCCTCTTCTGCGGCAAATAATGTGGCTTTCCTGAACAACTCACGGATATATGCAGCGCTGACACCATCGGTTCCTTCAATGAACTTGTTCATGTCGGCAACAGCGAGCGGCAATCCTTTTGAATACAGCTCGAACAAGCGCCTGCGACACTCTTTATCTGGCAGTGGTATGAGAACCGCCAGATCGATTCGCCCTGGTCTTGATGACAAAGCGGGCTCGAGTATCTCGGGCTTGTTTGTCGTGAGAAGAAATAGCACATCAGCGTCATCTGCCAGACCATCCATTTGATTCATGAGTTCAAAGAGCAAAGGATTGGAGTTCTTAGCGGTACGGTCTTGTGCCACCAGATCGACATCGTCGATGATGACCGTCGATGGCTGCAGCCCGCGAGCTAGTTCGCAAGCATCTTCTAGGTGCCTTACGTTATTGCCTGTGAGCAAAATGGTTGTTCGCCCGGGCATAGCGGTCAACAGATGCATGATAGTTAGCGACTTACCTGTGCCTGGTGGCCCATAAAGCAGCAGCCCGCGCTTTAGGTGGCGGCCACGCGAAACCAAAAGCTCTTTGTGTTTGGAGAATCCAGCGGTGTGTCGTTCGATTTCTTCAATAACTTCGGGTTGCAGTATCAATTGCTCGCGCGCAATCTTGGGCATGTGATGAAATTGGAAACCAACTTCTCTTCCCTTGCCTTCTTTTAGCGTAACGACCTGACCTTTGAAGATGCTCTGACGGTCTGCCTCAAAGGCAACGCGATGCAAGAAGTTTTGCGCAGCGCTTTTTTCTTTTGTCATAACCTCTAGGACGATGTAGTCTTCGTAAGATGGCTGGTGGAGGCAGACCGCAAATTTGTTGGTGCCATCGTTGATTAGGTACAATGCCTTTTCTGGACAACTCAACTTTGTGCCATCGCTGAGCACTACGTCTTTGTATTGTATGGGGCCGACAGTGTGCTGGTCTAAATAATCTGGATTTATGATATCGCTGAAACTCAATTCGTCATCAGTGGATGCGATACCAACAATAGAACCTTGTCTGGGTCTGCGGTTAACGATGTAACTGAGTGCACGATTGACGCAAGTCTGCCGTGAGCAGTCGTACTGAGCCTGCACGATGGCATGCTTGCGAGGGTTGTGCCCGAAGTAGTTTTTCAGAACGTCGAAAATTGGTTTGGGCCGATTTGAAAGAAGGGCCAATACTGTTTTGGTCAGTAGTTCGTTCATGGTGTTTCTCTTGGATTGGTTTTAATCGGTTTTGTTATCGAAAAATGCGCGAGAAAATTTGCCAGTGAGTCGTTGGAAGTCTGACTAACAGAAATCTGACTGTCAGAAATGACAATCAGGCGAACAACGATATCTGCACTGGGACTGCTTCCCGTCAGCTATCTGTATTTGTGTGCACGTGATGTGCGCAAGCAAAGATTCAGAAGTTTTCTGAGCTCAGCACAATCAATAGCAGCATAGTTAGAGTAGAAGACTTTTGCGCTCGGGCTGACAAAA
>LNEX01000561.1 GCA_001464165.1 bacterium Ga0077546 | reverse complement strand
CGCTATCATGGTTACTTGAGCTCAATCTAGGCTACTTGAAAAACTTCAATCTGGTCTGCGGCGCTTTCATTGGAAATTGGTTTTCTTTGTGTCAGATAACCCTTAACTTTTTTCGCTAGTTCTATTTGTTCGGGGCTCTGCATTTTTTGATCTAGCTCTGCCAGAACCTTTGGGGTTACGTTCTCTTGTATGTATGCAGCGCGTTTGGCATAGAAGTTATGTAAGGGGCTGCGGTTATGGGCCGGAACTTGAGCTAAAGACTCTGTCAGTGATCGCCCGAGTACTGCACTTCTCATTGGTGCAGTTCTAACCATTTCAAAGAATTGGTTACCAGAAGGTGTAAGAACGCCCTCGGCTGAGTAAATCGCCCAATGCTCATCAAGATTGCTCAAGGGAGAGTGACGTTTTAAATAATTTTTGTCTTCTAGACCTACAGCAGCGTCAAAAGCATCACTAGCAGTTTTATTTCGCCACTTGCTCAGGTGCGACCACTCGTGGTTCATTATGAGATTCAGGTATCCACCATCTGCATCTGTTGCTGCTAACTTGTGTGTGGCGATGAAACCACTTGGACTAGCACTGGCTGGAGTAGCGTCGAGCGCTTTTCGTGATTTGCTGTAGAAGGCAGCAAGAGGCCACTCCCAATCGCTTATTAGAAGTCTACGTGTGTATGATGCATTTGGTTGGCGTTCGAGAAGCTCTATCAAATCTTCTGGTAAAGCTCGGTAGCCATGTGGGTGCTGGTCTAGCTTGAGGAGCGCTTCTTGAGATTCTTTCCCCCTTGAGAAAAACCCACGCAGACCGCTTGGGCCTTCTGCTTTTAGTCTCAACGCTCTTACTTGATCGAGAGACTGAGCGTATTCTTCTGGCACATCGATTTTCGTTTCTAAGCCCTTAACTGTATATTCTCTCACTGGGGCGGTTATCTCTGTGAGAGCACGCTTTTTATAATCGGTGAAATCGGCAAATGGCCCCAGCTCATTTTCATTACGAGTGACAAATACTTCTTGTCTTGTCTTGTAGCCTGTTAGCCTGTTTTGCATCAAGCGCAATGTTGCTGGCTCTTTAAAAGCGTACTGCGGATGCGCTAAGTCTAGGGTGACGGCATCGCCTGAAAGCCCAAGCTTCTTTGTGCACGATAGGTATTCTCTGGTTCTAAATGTAGCACTGCTGAGCTTGCTGGTGGTCAGCCCACCAGCGGTCATTAGTGCACTTTCAAAAGCAAAGCGACCAAGGCTACTTTGAACTACTGAAACATTTTGCTGCCAATTTCGATCTGAATTCCAAGTGTCTTTTAGTGCCCCAGCGATTTGGCTGCCGTTGACTGTTGTTTCTGCTAGGCCAGCAATAGTCATGCTGGCAAGACCTGTTCTGGTTAGCGCACCAACGGCACCTTTCATTGGTGCGTAGCGAGCCATAACTAAACCCAGGCCAGCCGAAAGAGCGACTGTACCTAATGTTGCTGGTAGATTCTCTGGTTTTGTCGCATCTTTTGCTGCGTTGATAAAGCCTGGGCCAGCTGATTTTAGCAGCTCAGCTTCTCGAGACAATTTCTCGGTCCAGGGCTCACTGGTTTTTGCCGATGCATTGACTTCAGTGTGGCCGTCTTCAATCATATGTTTAGTCCAACTATTGAAACATCTTCGTGACTGGATTTTCGAGCGTCTAGATACAATCTATTTGCCAGTTTCTCTGGTCAGCAGAGAAGTCTTCGTAAGAGAAACATAGATCTTTGTACTCTGCCAACGATGCTGCGCGAAAAATGAAACCAGGCTGTGCTTGATAGTGAAAAGGATAAATAGCTGCATGAGTGCGTTCGTCTGCTCCGGCAAATTTGACGGCAATCTTTACAACTGTTTCGTCGCCTCTAAAATGCACGATGCCATACTCCCAGCAAGAATCACCAAGGCTGTTGAAGAAAATTACTCGACCGTTGAAAGCTGCAAGGCTGCCGCTGCTGTACCATTCAGTGCTATGGTCGCTTATCTGTGCACTTCCTACGACGAAATTTGCGTGAAACTGACAGCATACATCTTTCATCAAATCATTCCTCTTAGAGCTTCGTAAATGCTTTGCTATTCAAATGAGAAATTAGAGTCCGGAGCTGCATTCTTGAAATTGCGGCTCAGTCTAACTTAACCTCACGCTCGTGACAGTTCCATAGCTAAAAAAAGTAAACGGCAAGTATTGTTTATGGCAAGTTTATGCTTGAGTGCTTATTGTCTTCCACGAGCTGAATAATATTCGCGCTCTTCATGGTCACACGAAAGTGGTGGCAAGCTGAATGTTAGATCTTTGTTTCGGCCCGCGTCCCGGCGTTTGCGACTTTGGTATCGATTTTCGTTCAATCGCTCGGGTGAAATAATGGCTCCAGTTACTGATGAGCGCTTAGTATATAAGAGCACCACAATCGAAAAACCAAGCATTACTGTGCACGTGACGAAGATATCGAAAGATTGATCCATAGACGAACCCTCCAGCTTTACTGCAGTTAAAGTGTTTAATGTGATGCCTTAATTGCTATCGAAAGAAGTCGCCTAGCCTAGTTCGCGGCTCAGAGCGTCTAAAAGTGATCGTCTGTCTCTGTAGACACCGGTCTAAGGCGAATGGGATCTTGATAGTTATTATTTTGCTCTGCCACCACGCAATCACCACAGCTTTCGTTGAAGATGCGTATCGCAATTGAGACAAAGTCTTTGGGGCAATGCACGTTGAGATAGCACTGAACTTTGAAGATAGATTTATCTGAGTATGGTTTTGGATATGTGCGGAGAAGCTTAACTGCTGAGTTAGCGGTCTCAATAGCATAGTTAATAGCGGCACTACTGTTGCTAGCAGGAGGCGCTGCAGCTGGTCTGTCTGTCTTATTATCGAAGTTGTTGGCGACAGCAAGAGCTTGGAATTTATCTACGAGCATTATGTGACTCCAGAAAGTGTGATTATTCAACGCCTATTTTTCAGAACATTTGTTGGTTATTCGAGCAGGATCTAGTTTGTGACTTGATCCGAAAATCTCAGAAGAGAAGAATAAAAAATTTGATTGATTGACAGTAACATCAATAGTGTCACCCCACCACAAACCGTCTCGATAAGCTGATTTTGTGACGTTGAATTTTTCTCTTCCTAATTCTGAATTAGCGAATGCAGTTGCTTGCTTTAGCACGGCAAGCTGTTGCTCTACAGGCATGCTGCCGACTTCGTCAATAAGCTTGCAAGCCTTGCCATCTAGCAAATGGCCAGCCACGTCTTTGGCAATTTGTGAGTCTGATTTTTCCATCGATAGCACTCCGAAAAAATTGTTCTTTCTGTTTTAGGCAAACGGCTACGGGTGATAACTCCCCCAATAGTCACTTTCGACAAATTTCCTTCGGCTGCAAAATCCACGTCTTACTTGATGTACAGGTATTGCGAGCAAGCTGATGAAACTGAGTACGGCTACTGAGAGGAAGATGATGTCTAAAGATTCATCCATCGTAGTGGTCCTTTTTAAAAGCTTTCTAGTCTGAGATAGAGAGCAACCGCCTGATTAATTGATTGGTTCCGCTTCCTTTATTACATTCAGTTTGGCAATGATTTTGTGACGGATCCATTGCTAGCACAAAAGACTTTTCAAAGGTGAGAGATAGACCCAGAGCTGGTTGCGAGAAGAGGCCTAGCTGGAATAACACCTTGGGCAGCTTGGCACCAGAGGTGGCGCTACCACAATCTACCAAGTAATTTTTCAGCAGCGCCCTGCCTATTGTTACTCTAAAAGAACTGCCCACAGATTAAAGAAAGAAAAAGCGACCCACTGGGTCGCTTCCCCTACTTATCCCCCCGGATAACCTTTGAATCGGTTGTTTGTTTGCTAAGCCAACTAGCAACATCAACCTTTAACTCCTTTAGTTTAAACAAGCAATTGTGACGGTTCTATGACTAAAAACAAAATTCAAAAACAAAATTTCAGTTAGTCACGATGACAGGCAAACCCAGAATAGATAATGCCAGGCAGCCTAGTCGCATCTGCCATGATGGAAAAAGCCATGCTTGAGACTTAAAGCTCGCTCATTGAAAATCATAACTCCCTACTATCTAAAGCTTGAAACCAAGACTATTTCTAGCTCTTGCCTCAAAGCGAAATAGTGCAACAGAAGTATTCCAGTGCAAATTTAAAAGCTTTCTACTTTGCAACCAGAGGCAATTAGATGTGAGTCTTAAGTTGTTCATCTCATTACTTTAAAAACCAAGATACATTCCGCACAGACAATCTAGTTTTCCTCTTTCCGGAACTTTTAGTGCATCAGTTTGATGCAACGAATCAAACCTAACTGAAACCGAAACATGAAAAACCGCACTATCACATCTCTGAGTGCAGCTCTGAGCGCCGCCCTAATGCTGACAATTACCGGCTGCGCCTCATCCACCACCAATACAGGCGTTACTGGAGCCAGTCCTCAAGACAACGATCAAGCTGATATTGTTCTTTGCGCTGGCTCTGAGCACAGATCTCTCGAACCAATTTTGAAACAGGGTGCTCGCAACGCTGGCTCTACTCTCAGGGTTGAATACATGGGTTCAGTCGACATTATGCTCGAACTGGAAAACGGAAAGTCATCAAAGTGTGATGCTGTGATGCCGGCCGACAGCTTGTGGCTTAGCCTCGGTGATCAGCACAAAGTCGTGAAGAACAGCGAAAGTATCTACCGCACGCCGGTGGTGCTTGGTGTGAAGAAATCAGTGGCCGAGGCTCTTGGCTGGACCAAGGGCAACGTCAAGGTCAACGACATCCTCCAGGCTTCTCAGTCGGGCAAGCTGCGCTTCATGATGACATCGGCCACCCAAAGCAACTCTGGAGCGGCGAGCTATTTCGGCTTTCTATATGCCTTTGCTGGCAGCCCCGATATGCTCTCTGAAGCTGACCTGGCCAAACCTGCCGTAGTGGCCAAAGTGAAGAGCATCCTCAAGGGCGTCAATCGCACTGCTGGCAGCTCCGGTTGGCTCAAGGACCTCTTCATCGATAAATACGATTACTTCGACGCCATGTTCAACTATGAGTCGATGCTGATCGAAGCCAACCAGAAGCTGGTGCAGCAGGGCAAAGAGCCCCTCTTCGCTGTCTACCCGGTTGATGGTCTGGCCATCGCTGACGCCCCCCTGGCTTATGTCAACAAAGGCGACAGCGCTAAAGAAGAGATTTTCCGCAAGATTCAGGACTTCATGACTTCGGCTGATGTGCAAAAGCAGTTGATCGCCTCGGGTCGTCGCGCGGGCCTCGGCATCAACCTCGACCCGAAGGCTGCGCCTGCCTTCAACCCTGCTCTCGGCTTCGACGTAAGCCGCGTGCTCAGCCCTATCAACATGCCTTCGGCAGAGGTGATTCAGAAGGCTCTCACCCTCTACCAGACAACACTGCGCAAGCCCAGCTTGACTGTCTATGTGCTCGACTATTCGGGTTCAATGGACGGCAGGCCGCTGGAAGATCTGAAGAGTAGCATGCGCGTGATGCTCGACCAATCGCTGTCCGAAAAATACATGCTTCAGTCGTCGCCGGATGACATCACCATAGTCATTCCTTTCGATGACAACATGCGCGGCATCAAGACCGTAAAAGGTAACAACCCCACCGCACTGAACGACCTCTGGTCGTGGGTTAACTCACAAGACGCCGGCGGCGCAACAGACTTCTACACGCCTGCCTCTGCCGCCCTGCAAGAAATCCGCAAATACGACCACGAGAAGTACTCGACTGCCATCATCTTGATGACCGACGGTCAGTCGGAAGGCAGCTTCGACGCCTATGAGCAGAACGCTAAAACCGCAAAGCTCACCGGCGTGCCGGTCTACTCGATTATGTTCGGCGACGCTGACCCCACTCAGTTGAACAACATGGCGCTGTTCAGCTCGGGCAAAGTCTTTGATGGTAAGAACGACCTGATCAAAGCCTTCCGCCAAGCCAAAGGCTACAACTGAGCTACCAGGCTCTACTTTTTCGCAATTCTCTATCGGAGAGACAAATGTCCAAACTTGGTAACAACGGAGATGTGGTAGCTGGTCTCACCGCTGGTGGTGTAGCCGTAACAAGCATCTCGGCTTGTGTTTTCATCCTGCAAATGCCGATTGCCGTTAGCCTTTTGCCAGCAGTCTTGCTGGGCGCTGGGGTAATGCTGCTCTTTCCGGGCACAAGCCTGGCTGAGCGCACCACACCTAATGAAAAAGAAGAGGCAGCAATTGCTGCTGCTCGCCTCAAAATCAGATCGCTGCAAGGCCATGCAGCAAAGATTCCCGAACAACGAACAGTTGCTATCGGTCTGGTTCGTGACATCGCAGCTGAGGCCTCTCGCATTCTTATTGCCATCGAAAGTGACAGCAATAAGTTCCAAGCCGCCGAACCTTTTTTGAATCAGTACCTGGTGCCCATCGACAGCTGGCTGTCGCGCTACCTGCTCTTGGTCGATCGTGATATCGAATCAGCCAAAGATTTCATTGCCTCGGCTGAGCGCAATACACTGCCAGATATCAAAAGCCAACTGACCAATCTTTACGAGAATCTGCACGTCAACGACGTTGCTCAGTTTCTTGCTGGCAGTATGGGTGGCATGAGCTTTCCTAACATCGAACTTTAAAACGAGCAATGATCATGAAAGACAAAATGCGCTACATGGTTGCCGCTGGCTTGTTTGCACTCGGCCTATCCTCAGTGGCGGCCATCAAGAATTTTTCTGGCGATAGTGGCAGTGGTAATAGTG
>LNEX01000560.1 GCA_001464165.1 bacterium Ga0077546 | reverse complement strand
CCGTCGATTAAAGAACATGTCGCCTAAGCGACAGTGTCTATCAATCTGCTTATTGCGATCCTCTTTGACTGGCTCAAAAACTTCATCTGAAGCAGCTTTGGCCTCTTCACTTTTCGTTTCGGCCTCAAGCACCTTCGGATCTTTATACGGCCTGCGCTTCATAAAGAACGGAGCGCCGTCGCAAGCCGGTGGGGAACTCGCACCAGCCAATAGCATAAGCGAAAGCGACACAAGTAGATGACGAGAGGCGAGCGAAAAAGCCGCCTTAGGCACCATGGACATTCACCTCAAGCACTCGATCTAAACGAAAGGTTCTCTCTGAGTTAGTTTTTCGACAAATAGCGGTTATGTAAATGCTACCGCGGCTCTCAATTAAGGCGAGTGGAAGAATGACACGGGTACTCTTAAACTCGCTGCTATAGGTCAATTTCAACTCAGTCTGCTTTTCAATAGCCTCGGCAATTAAATCGAAATCAGCCTTAGCTTGTAGCGACAGCGAGACCGGATTATAGCGCTGCAGCTGCGTAAAACTAAGAGTAGAGTTATTTGTCTCTAGTTGGGCAAAGTTATCTAGACAGCCAATTTCAACAAGCTTTGCAAAAAGCTTTTGCACATACATGCTGTCATCAAGCGCTCGGTGATATAGCGAACCAGCAAAGCCAAAGTGCTCGCTCAGAGTCTTTAGCTTGTAATTAAGACTGCCTTGAACCAAACACTGCGCCAATGCCAGAGTATCAATCACAGCATGGGCAGGCAACTCTAAGCGCAACCGCTGGGAGTTAACCTTGAGAAACTCAACGTCAAATGAGGCATTGTGAGCAATCAAAACAGTATCTGCTGGGCTACCGCACCATTGAAAGAACTGAGGCAAAACCCTATCTACACTAGGAGCATCAGCTACCATGGCATCGGTGATACCGTGCAAAGCCGAAACCTCAGGAGGAATTGGACCGCCAGGATTAATCAGAGTTGAAAAAGTATCTATCTGAACACTCGTATCTTCTTTAGCAGCAAAGCCGAGCTTGAATTTGACCCCTGATAGTTCAACCAGTTTGCAGGCAATGGCAGACAAACCTGTGGTTTCAACGTCAAAAGCAATAAATGTCAGATCGCTGAGCGATCTCTGACTCAAGCCTGAAACTCGCTCACATAATTCAGTCATGCTATCTCTCTGCTGTAGCGACAAATGTGATTGTACTACGTGGGCTTTACCAGCTGTAGGGATTAAATCGAGCTATAGTACTACTAGAAATGAGAAAAGCAGGCTCAAACTATACGATGCATATACCAATTCGCCAAGTCGCCACTGGAGCTATTGGCTTAGTAAGCCTACTCGTGACGACAGCGACAAGCTGTCAGGCTTTTGATCTAAGAGAAAAAGATCATCCAGAACAATCATTGCATGGCAATATTATTAATGAGGCTCTCGCCTCTACCATAAGTGCTGGCAGCCTCAAACTAGTGATTCAAAGCTGCGATCAAGCAGAAGATGCAGACATGCTTTTCAACAGAACTTCTTTCAAGCGAAGTTTAGCTTACATTGAGCGCGAACAAAAAAAAGTTTTGAACGCAGCATTTGAGGCCGATAGCAACCCCTCAGCCCGTTACCGCACCCTAAAACATTTCGGCATAATGCTAAGAGCGGTGCAAGATTTTTACAGCAATTCAAACTATGTTGAGAACGAAGTAGCAAAGCGCACCAACAAGGTTGGTGTCAATCGCTTCGACCCCTACACCATTGAGCTCGTCGAGTGGTCAAAAATACCAACTCTAATGCAGTCAGAGCAGCCGCTCAGTGCAGCAGCAGTTAAAAAGGGCAATTCCAGTGAAGGCCAAGAAAAAATCGGCCAAGCCACTTACTACAAAGTAGCTCGGGAATTGGCTTTACGCGAAACGGCCAGACAGTGGGATGTGCTTACAACTTTGTTGAAAAATCGCTACCAAGGAAAGTCACTAACCATCATCACTGCGCTCAAACAAGCCAGCGTGCCAGATAAAGAGCCAGAGGAGATTTAGTAAAGCAATTTACTTTCTGCACTTCTGTTCTACTTTCTGCGGACAACGCCACAATCAGGACAATCATTGACTGGGTCGAACCCTCTCAACACGTCAAGCTCGCCACTCAGACCGTCAATCTTTATCAGCTCATTACTTTGGCTAGCACCAAAAGCGCTTATAACTTTCACAGCACCAAGGGCCAGTGAATGGCCAATTATTCCAGCCAGGCTCTCTAAAATGCCTTGCGACTGGCGACTAGCAATCGAATCTTCTAGACCAAGAGAGGCCAGTAAGCAGCGCAGACAACATGACTTACCCGGCAGCATACAAAACAACTGAAAGCGCATGCCGGCCCCACCACAATGCAAAAGCGGCTTGCGACTGGCCATACATAAATCAGAAAGACATAGCTTCTCTTGCCAATCATCCAGAACATCAATTACCAAATCGCAGTCAGCAACTTGAGACTCAAGCTCAAGCGTTGATAGCGACTCAACTAGTTGATAAGTAATCTGACAATCACCAGCTGACTCAAGACTGGTGCGCAACAAATTGAGGCCAGCAAGGTGGCTATCAATTATCTTAATTGAGCCAACTCCTGAGGCAACCAAACCATGAGCAGCCGTGCACACAATAGAACCGCTTCCCAGCAGTAAAACCTTGGCTCGCAGAAGCTTTAGTTGGTGAATGGCGTTGAAACCACTGACTGAAAGCTGGCCTGCATAGTGCGAAAGCCGCTCCTCTTCGTTATCGAACTGACTATCCATGATTACCCTGAAAAGTTGCCAGCTTGCTCTGACTGAATATGGCTAAATAATAGCCTATAAACCAAAAACCCCCCTTACGGGAGGTCTCTGGCTGGCGTTGGCGGGGAAAAGCTATTAGTTGAACAGTGCAGCGTCGCGGGCTGATGCAACGAGCCAGTTGATGCAACCAGGTGTTGCCAAACCGCCTGTTACACCGGCAGCTCCGAACAATACTTTTTTCATAGCATCGTGGGAACCAGCAGCCATGTGCATGAAGCCCATGATCATGGTAGGTCCGCCCCAGGCAATTCCCAGGATTTCCATACCGTTGGCGATGATGTTGAGCAATGCTTCTAAGTTGGCCAAGTTGTTAACACGTACTGTACCAGCGGTGTTCACACCTTGTACAACAGTGGCTTCTGCGCCTTGGGGAGAAATTGTACCGTTGGTGGCACCTTGCAATGTTGGTGAAGATCCATCAGTTACATGTTGTGTTTGCGAGCCAGTGGTGTAGTTCTCGCGGGCTTGTGTACCAGTAGCACCCATTGAATTTTGCGTGTCTTGGTTGCCAGAACCGAAAGCATCTTGGGCTAGTGCGGGAGCTGCGATTGAAAGGGTACCGACAACAGCTAGTGAAGCGAAAGCCATAGTAAATTTAGACAAAATGCGCATG
>LNEX01000559.1 GCA_001464165.1 bacterium Ga0077546 | reverse complement strand
CGATTACGCCTTTGTTACCCACTGAATCGCGGTGTTCAAGAGCCCCTTCTAACATGTACGAAACTGTCTCGAAGCCGCGGTGTGGGTGGTCGGGAAAGCCCTTTGCTGTGTCCGGGGCGTAGTCGTTGGGGCCCATGTGGTCCAGTAAGAGAAAAGGATCGATATTGTCTATTTCTCTTGTGGGAAATAGTCTGTGAACAATCACTCCAGCGCCTTCTCTGACTGCTTCGGCAGTGATTATCTCCTTGATGGCTCGCATGATTGACCTCTCTGTGGAACAAAAATAATACTTTGATATCAAACTATTATAGCGCTTGCTAACTTAGTTTGACGTCAAAGTAAATTAAATCTCGCTGCTAGTCGGCTTGGTTGCGTTGGGTTTTGTTTGGCTTTTATATGGCTTGTTTCGCTGAAAGTGTTACTGCCGTTCTAGTTGGCGGCATAACACTTTAATGCCAGAATCAATACTGATATTACAAGAGCATCAGAGTGAGCCAGATTGTGCTGCCATTGAATTGGCGCGCGCAGGCTACAGGGTTGTTTCTGTGCCCACACTTGCAGTGGCAATTGCTTGGCTGCGGGTGAACGATCCTGCATTAATTGTTGCTCCGGTTCATCTGATAGACGACGATATTTTTGAGCTCTTGCGTTTTGTTCGTAGCGACTTTCAGCTTAGATTCACCAAGATTTTGCTCTGCTGTTTGATGCCGTCTCCATTCACCACTGGCATGAGCCGAACAATTTCATCGGCAGCCAAGGCAATGGGGGCCAATGCAGTCTTTATTGGTGAGGGCACAAAAGTCTTTGATCGCAGTGCCTTTTGGTTAACCGTTGGTCCACTATTACCCGAAGCTTTTGTGCCTGGTGCTTCTTTTGCCGCGAGTGAGTCGACTGAGAGCTTCATTGACCGTTACCATGCCCAAGAGCAGACTTTCCCGCCTGGTGAGTAGGCAGAACAACTTGGATGGGTCTTTGGGGAGCGAAGAGCCTTTGTGTCAGCTCTGGATGTTTTCAGGTTAAGGAGGCAGCTGTGGGCTTTTCTATGAGCGCTTTCATGCTGAATGGGTAATAAAGGCAAAAGCTTCAGTATTATTGAGCAGTCGCGATTGAAGCAGTTAAAAAGTAGCTTGCGAGAATGGCCAAGAAGAAACTAAGAGACCTACCGAGAGCGAGCAGTCGAGTCAAAACGATTGGCCAAGATCCTTTGATGAAGGTCTTTCGCGGCATTCCGCTAAGGAAGAGCCACCCGGCACTAGCATGCGAATACGAAGACCTTGGGCCTTATTCAGCCGATGATATTTCTGCTGGTTCAAACCGAATAGTCCGCTGGCGCCATGGCCGCTGTGGTGAGTTTATCGAGGTTGCAATAAACATCAGAGCGAGGGCCTGGGATGAAGGGACCAAAGACCAGGGCTGCTACATATGCGCTGGGCGCGACCCTAGGCCGAAGCCACCACAAGTCATACCGAAGTGGCTGCAGAAAGAAATAGTTCGAGATAGCAGGCGAGCTACCAGGGTCAAAGATATTTCGCCTTGGTCGCAGAGCTATTGGTTGTTCAAGTGCCCTAGCGGAACGGGGCTTGTATATAGTTCGCGGATAATGGACCGTCTTAACCCCATTAGTCAGGAGCCGAAGCAGGGCTGTCCGTGCCGCAAATGCTGTAAGGATAAGCGGGTAAATTTGATGGATGAGAGCGTTAAAAAGAAGCGCGGTCGGGCGAATGCCTGGAACATGTTTCTTAGAACGCGAGAGAACGTTGGTTTCGATCCCAAGAGACTGCCTGTCAATCATCGAGTTCGCTGGAAGTGCCGAAAGAATGCTAGTCACCGCTTTGCTCGTAGCTTGACCGAGTTGTACAAAGATGGCTGCCCGACCTGTGCAAAGGAAGATGATGAGAATTCACTAGAGGCTCTTAAATACAGACATATAGCAAGAGAGTTCCTGTTTGTTCCAAGCAATCCTGAGCTTACTCCAATCAATATCAAGCCAGGTAGCCATGTTGTAGCGACTTTCCGCTGCTCTGAGGGCCACACATTTAGTAAGGCTGTTTGTCGCCGCACACAGCCCAACCCTGAGAATTGCCCGTATTGCGCCGGCAAGAGATCAGATGCTCCTACGCTACTAAGCGTCTCTCCGTATATCTTGAAACGCTGGCACCCAGAGAAGAATGTTGTAATTGACAGTAAGAGTGGAGAGGAGAAGCAGATAGATCCAGAGCTGATATTGGCTGATTCGCGCAAGAAATATTGGTTCTATTGTTTCTATGAGCATATCTATCAGGCCTCGCCAGCGGAGCTGCTGGCTGGAGTTGATCAGTGCCGCAGCTGTGCTTTACTGCCAGACAATGTGGACAATGCCAGAGAAGGGCTAGCTGACCAGTGGTTTCAGGAGCGAAATGGCGATCGCACGCCTTGGAATACTGCAGCAGGTTGCCGCAGTAAAGTTTGGTGGAAGTGTCAGATCGGGCCAGATCATGAGTGGATGGCCGAAGTCTATCAAAGAGCGATAAAGGGCACAGATTGTCCGTTTTGTGCCAACCGAAAAGTTTCTGTCACTAACTCTCTAGAGACTGTCCACCCTGTATTAGCTAAGTTGATGCATGCCGATGACAATGCTGGCCTAACAGCCAGTGATGTCGTTGCCACGACAACTAAAACAATTAAATGGCGCTGTCATTGCGCCAAGACATATGGGCGGTCAGTACAACATATGTTAGAGAGAGGCACTGGTTGCAACGTCTGCCGAAAAGCAGAAGCGTTGGCTAAGAAACAAATGATAAGGGATTGAGTTAGTGAATCATTGAGCGCAACAGGAGCCTTTAGCAATTACCTCATGAGAAGCGGAGATAGCGATGTTTTGATCTGGGCCAGATATCATTACTACTAATTTATTGTGAAGCGTTTTTATTATTGGCTTAGAAATTACCCTGCAAGAGGCTGATGAATAAGCCTTTTCAGGTATCTAAAGGAAAAGTAAATAAAATAACCAGTCCTGGTTCAGCGCGAATGCTCGTTCGCTAGGACGCAGATTATTGCTTGGGAAAGGCTTGTTGTCGAGAGATATTTCTGTCAAGAAAAGAGATGCTTGGTGAAGAAATAGCTAGAGCATTTTCAATGATCCTGAAGTCGCAGCTGTTGAAGACGCTATTGGTGAATGCAAAGGGTCTCAGCTGTGAGTGTCACTTTCGGCAGCTATCAGTAAGGTTTGACTACTCGTTCTGTTGAGAAAATCTTGAGAGACAGGTATTGCATGTGAAATTCTTGATTCTATGAATAACCCATGAAATGGAGGTGATAACTCAATGCAGTAAAAATACTTCGGCAATGAATGGGTGTAATTAATGCATATAAATAGAGCATCACAGCTGGTGACTAGCGCGAGGATTTTTCTTTACTTAGTTCATTGATTCTGAGTTCAATAGCGTTTCAAAGCATCAGATTTTAGCTTTGCTTGGTCGTCGCAATTGCTGAATTAGCAAGCATTTTGCGTATTTATGCAAAAAGCTTTGGTGATCTTAGCGCTAGGGATAGAGCTGAGGTCGCTTTTATTTTGTGTTAAAGATTCGGCGCTAACGAGAGAATGGAATATTAGTGTCAATAAATGAGTGTGGATTGCGGTGAGTAAGGAACAGTGGGCCAATGGCCTGAGGCTGTATGGGTTACAGAGTTAAGGTCTTGCCCATGTGAATTACTGCCCGGTAGAAGAGCCAGCGAAATTGACTGCACTTTTAGTGGTGGCTTTTGAGGATGTGTGGACTCTATAGTGAGGAACAATTTCAATTCAGTTTTTTTCAAAGGCCAGCACCAACACCTCTCCTATTTCCCCTTTCACCTCAAGTTCACTTCATCCTTTACCGGGCGGTAGCAGCACAACTAAGACTATTGCCGGCAATTTTGAGTGACCGAGCGAGACGATATTAAATAGGTTGATCGTGATGGTTCATGGAAAACGCCATCGGCAATCTATATAGATTGAGAACAAGCTTGCTTGGTTTGCGCAGCTCCGTTTGCTTGAGCACTTTCTGATCCATGGCTTGATGCTCTTCCAAAGAGCCAATGTCTCGTATGAACCGCTGCCAATGAGTTGAGTTTAAGGAAGGTTTTGTCAATAGAAGAGCATGAGCACCGAATCTGCAGTTGAAAAGGAAGAAACTGTGCTTGTCGCATCAAGGGTGTTAGTCATAATGCCTGGATAAATGAAAATTGCAGGAAGCCTAACAATTAAGGCTAATACTTCATTCTGCCTTGCTAGGCTTGCTTATTCCAAAGCGCTTGGCAAGGCCTGTTGGTAACCGCACTTCGATCGAAAGCGAGATCGAGATCAAGATTACAAGGAATTCCCACATGCAAAATAACTCAGTACCAAATCCAGCCTTCCTTATTGAAATGAGCCACGGTCTGCGGCACATCATCATGAAGAGAAGCTATTTTCTGCGCTCGACAAGAGAAAGAACACTTTTCTGCCGTGAGCAAATTGCTGGCAAATCTTGGCTGGAAGTAGCCTTGATAGAGAAGCCTAAGGCTGATGTTCTCCCCTGGGACCAGGCTCACAATCTCGCTGAGCGCTTCAAGACAGAGCTCAAGAGCGATGTTTTCGTCGAGCCTGCACACCCTGCTGGTCGGTACTATCAGCTCACGGTAGCGATGAATCCGACCAATCTTCTCAGTGGAGACGAGCAAGGCTACGGCAATCATGGTGTCGGTGCTGGTACTGGCATGGACGTGTTTGGCGGTTCGGTGCGCAGAAGCGGACCTGGGAGTGGTCAGTTCGGCCTTGGCGGTGCGAGTGTCGGTATGGGCATGGGTGTTTCAGGTTTGTCCAGTATCCCGGGCATGCCCAATATCCCGGGTATGCCAAACATTGGTGGGTTTCAGAATCCTGCTGACTTCCTCCCGGCTCATGTTCGCCAGGCACTGTCGTTTGGTGATGAGAAGAAGAGCAGTGAGATTACTCTTCCTGCTCTGCGGGAGCTGCCTGCCTTTGGCGAACTTCCAGAAGCCACCAGGCTCATGTATGAAGTTGAAGCAGTGCAAGTTCTTCAAGGCCTAATGGCTCAGATTGGACCTTCTGACCACAGCGAACAGAGCCTTGTTGCTCTGACAAAGCTCGACAATGTATCCAAGCGGCTGAAGCGCTTCTTGGCAGAAGCTTTGCCTGTGGCTGCCTGAGCGAGATATTGGGTGCGAGGGGAAGATCAACTCGGATCTTCCCCTTAGGCAATAGCGTTGACACAAGCCATTTGAGAGCATGATTCTAAATGGTTTCTGCCAGCGCTATTGATGCATCATTTTATAGATGCAGCGATTAAGTTGGCCATTGCGCTTAGCGGTTGATTGTGAGCTAGTTTCGACTTGCTTCTGTTGACTCGCTCTGCTGAAAGTCTAATCGAGCAGTGGGCCAAAGGTTCACTGCTCTAATAATCAACAATATAGATAAAGGAGAACTATATGTTCAATCCTTTTAGAAGGCTTTTTGCTGCGCAGGAGCCGCCTCCTGACAGCAAGAGTACAGACTCTTATTTCGAGAAACTCGTGAAGTATATTCCAGCGGACATTCTTGCTGCATACGTGGCTATCACTGGCATTACTGCCAGCGTTAACCCGCCGCTGTGGCTCGGTTGGGCTGTCTTCGGCGTTCTTTTGGTGCTGACTCCGCTGTATGTCTGCTATGTCAAAACGGCCCCAAAGGGATTTGTAAGCTCTAAGACTTTCCATTGGGTGACAGCCTGTCTGGCTTTCAGCTCTTGGGTGTGGGCTCTGTGGTGCTTATCCTGACCACACTTATCATCCCGGTGCTGGAGGGGCAGTTCTATCCATGTAGCACTCCGCCTGTTGTGCCCCCGGCTGTACCTCCTGTAACTCCTCCAGCGGATCCGGTGACTCCCACGGAGCCGCCAAGTTCTTAAGTCTGATTGAAGAAAGAGACCTAAATATGGATCAGTCTGATTTCGCACCTCTGCATGAGGCGAGCTATCAAGAGCTACTTCTGGAACAGCAGGTAAATCTTCTTGACTCGGCTGCTGCCACCAAATCTAAATGTACCGATTGCGACTATTCAAAAATAGAGCAACCGGATTTCTCGCCTTTGTTTGTCCCCGCTTCTAGTGCCCTGGAGCCTCGGGCAAGCAAGGCCCCATTTGCCAGCCTCGTGGAGCGAAATAGGTTCCTCTGGTAAGGCAAAAGAAAGGAAAACCTATGAGAGTAACCTCTCTAATTCTCGCGGCATTGGTCGCGCTTACTCTTGGCGGCTGCGCTGTGGCACCGTCAGTGCGAGTACATCCCCTCACAGCTGGTCAGCCCACAGTCGTTGACTTGGACGCCTCGGCTAGGGCCATCATCATGGTTCCAAAGCCTGACGGCAGAGGCATGGCTGTTTGCTCTGAGCCGAGTCCAGACGTTGCGATGTCGGCTGTAGCAAGCATGCTGGCCCAGGTCAAACTCGACAACCCGAATGTCGATGTTGAAACGCAGCTGGATTTCCAGACTGCGGTCATTGACTTGGCCCGCAGGTCACAGTTCATCAGCTTTCAACGCGAAGCATTGTTTCGACTTTGCGAGCAAGGCATGAATCAGAACTTGAGTTCGGAGCAAATCTTTGTGCTCTACCAGCAAGTGATGCAGACATCGCTCAAATTGGCGGAAGCTGAGTTGGCGAAGAACAAGGCTGACTTGGCCAAGGCACTGAAAGACCCGGCTGTTCGGAAGCTTTGGAATCAGCTGGTTGATTAGCCGGTTTCATTGACTCCGAAGAAGTAATTTCTTCAAGATTTCATCAAGGCAAGAGCAGATAAGGATGCAAAAGCTAGTAGGGAAGTGGCTGATAGTGCTCGGAAGTCAGGGTCAGAGATCGACTACGTTATGTTTTATTGACTTCGCGCCGATTTCTTCGCTAGAGCCTAAAACCTAACTCAACCAAGCATTTCTAGCATCACGCTCTTCTTCCGAACCACCATTTTTCTCAGCAGTCCCTCCGCTGAGAACTCCCAAAAACCTTCTTCCAAATAACTTCGACTAGACAGCTCCAAAGTGACTGCTAGCCGACCTTCAATAAACACGCTCTTTAATAGAGCAAGGAATAACACCATGACTTTCACATACGACAATCTCGGCAGATTGGTCACCATCACATATTTCGACGGCAAGACCGTGACGTTCGTGTACGACACCTGCGGCAACAGAACCAGCGTCGTCTCTACTTGATGCGCTCACTGTGCCCGTCACAGCAGTTCGACACGCCAATACCAGCAAACAATCATCAAATAACCTAGGAAAAGCAAATGCTTACTAACAAACGCAAGACCTTCCCCGTCGGCGGCTCCATCGCCCCCGGCAACTCCCCCCTGCAAGGCCGCCTGCACGCCATGAGCCCGGCCGATTCCAAGCCCAAGATCGAAGGCCGTCAACTGCCAAGGAAAGTCTTCGACATGAAGACCATCCCAGCTCTGAGACAGCAAGAAGCAGCTCTGCTTGCTGCTCAGCAACCCGGCGGCTCGTCAGCCTCGCTGAAGTCTCTGGCTGGTCCGATGTCTCTGATGTCCAACCAGAGTGTGCCAGACATCGCTGCTTTGGCCGCCGCTCTGGACAACGACGTTGACAAGATCTACCAGTATGTTGCCAACAACACTGGATACATAAATACGTATGGTAGTCAAAAAGGTGCCCTCACTACTTTAATCGACCACCAGGCCAATAGTTTTGACCACGCGGCGCTGATGGTGGCCCTCTTGCGTGCTGCTGGCAAAACTGCCAACTTCATGTTCGGCCAACTAAAGCTCACCCCTGCTGAAGCTGGCGCTTGGTTGGGCACTGACCCCAACAACGTCTGGGCCTCGCGCAATATGCTGGGCAATGGCGGTGTGCCAGTTGACGTCATCTGGGACGGCGTTAACTTCGTCTACTTCCTCACCCTCAGTCACTGCTGGGTGAAAGTCGACGTCACTGGCTCTGGCGACTGGTATGTCTTTGACCCAGCCTTCAAGTCGCACACTTTCACTGCTGGTATTGACCTGGCTACTATCACTGGCTTCAATGCCACCACGTTCGAAGCCGCTGTGTTGTCTGGCGCTACAGTCACTGCTGACTCTATCCAGAATGTCAATACGGCTAACTTGAACAGCGAGTTGGTCACCCTCAACGACAACTTGATCACATGGATTACGAACAACCACCCTGATGCCACCCTGAAGGACCTTATCGGGGGCAAAGACATCGTGCCTGTCACCGGTGTTGTGCGCAACACATCGCTGCCCTACCAAGACTCTAGCGTCACTCCCACCGAGTGGACAGCCATTCCGAACGCCTACAAGACCACCCTGCGGGTTCAGTTCGACGGAATCGACGAGACCTTCTATTCAGAAGACATCTCAAGCAAGAACCTGACGCTGTTCTTCAACGGCTCACTCGAAGCTGAGCTGCGGCTTGATGGCACACTGCTGGCAACTAGTGCGGCTCAAGGTGTTGGCACGTGGAACTCGGCTCTGCTCACTGTTAATCACCCATATGCAGACACCTGGGCCAACCAGAGTTTCTGGCAGCGCGTCTGGGCTGGCGATTACTACCTGATCGCTCATGCCTGGGGCAACTCGACGCCAGATATGGCGTACATGCACCAGAAGCTTTTGAACGACAACCGTCTGGCCGGTATGACCGACCTCGACCCCAGTGTGCTCGGTGAGTCGCTAGCTGTGCTCTGGCACCACTGGAGCGCCCAAAAGACCATCATGTGCAGCATGCTTGGTCAAATGAATGGCTGTGCCACTGTGTTGCATCACCAGCTTGGTATGGTTGGTCATGGTGAAGCGCCTTTCACCGACCTTGGTGGCATTGCCTGGTCGACTTCGGCCCTCGACAATGACTACAACAAGGTTGCAACTACCGACACAGTCATTGCCATGCGCGGCATTGGCTTTGAATCAGGTACGCTCAATCAGGTGCCTGGTACCTCGGCTGTTAGCTCGAACAACGTCATCAGCCAGGCCAATGCTGCTGGTCAGAAGCTCTTCACGGCCACGAGCGCCAACTGGGCCACTGTGCGGCCGCAGCTTTTGAACTACGACACAGCTGACCTCGACAACTTGACGGCCTGGTACATCAACAACGGCTGGTCGCTGCTCATTCACGAGGATGGGCACACAGCTCAGAACTCTTACGAGGGCTATGGCATCTATGCAATTAGTCCATGGGGCGGTTGTGTTGGTCTGATCAACGGCATGTTGCTTGGCGGCGCCGGTGATACCGTGATGTCAGCAGCTGCAAACAACACCAATGCTGCTTACAACCAAGCGCCGATAGACAACCTTGACCGGGTCGAAGTAGGCACCAAAGTTGAGCACCGGCTTGATTTTGTCACTGACAAACTGACTGGCAAATTGCGCTATCGCCACGCTGACATTTCTGTCGGCAACGGTGTTGGTGCTCTTGAATTTGTGCGCACGTACAGCAGCAGCGATGCTGGCACAGTGAGCGAGGTTGGTCGCGGTTGGCGGCACAACTACATGATTTCTATTGAGGTTCAGAACCAGAGCTATGCTTCGCTGATTGACTACAACAACCCGCTGCCGCCGCTTGGTCAGTACGCTGGTTTGTCAGCTTCTGGGCCAGTTGTTCATGCCCTGATTCAGCTTCTCATGGCGCCTGCGGCAAACAACCCGGGCGGCTTCACTATTAGTGCGATTACGACCACTGAAGCGAGCAAGCTGCTCACCAGTAATATTGCCATTGTGCGCGATGGTGACAAGAGCTACACCTTTACCAAGTTGCTCAACGGCAGCTACATCCCGCCTAAGGGCGTATCGATGATGCTGACGAAGAATGTGGATCACTTTGTCATGCAGAGCTTTGAAGGTGTGCGCTATACCTTCACGAACTGGGCGTTGAACAAGACCCGCATTTCGAAGATTGAGTGGCCTGGCTATGGTCCGACTGCGCGCGGACTGAACTTCACCTATGGTGGTTCTGGCCCTGAGTTTTACCTGACGCAGGTGAGCAGAAATGGTGGGCGTTACATCAACTTCACCTACGATTTGGTTGGTGGATTGGTGCCTTATTTGAAGACAGCAACAAGTTCAAGTGGGCTTGTTTGCAACTACACGTTTGCTACATTCACCACTGGGCTGATGACTGCGGCCAGCGATTCGAGCGGGGTTTCAACAACCTACGAATATGACAGCAAGAAGCGCATGTTTCGCTACACGCGGCCAGACTACAACTGCTCGGTGCAATACGACGATCAAGATCGTGTTTCATCGCAGATTAACCCTGGTTACACACTGCAGTTTAGCTATGGCGGCGATACTGTCAGAATGAGCGGTGGACCAGAAGGCAGTGTGTCCACGAAGTTCAACGCCGATGGTCAGCCAGTCGAGATTGAGACTCAGGCTGGTACCACGAAATTTCTCTACGATGGGCTTGGCCGCCTCAGCTGGAAGCAGATGCCTGGCCTCGACACCTTTGATTACCAGTACGATATCAGCAATCGTGTTGTGCAGGAGGTTCACACCCCTGGCCCTGGTGGCGGCTTAACGCAGACCCACACCTATGGCTACGTCAGCTCAGGTTTGTTCAACATCTGGACTAGCCACACTGATGAGCGCGGCCAAGGATGGAGCCAGACAATTGATGCCAACGGCCGAATTCTCACCCAGACCGGTCCGACTGGCACAAAGACTATGACCTATACGGCTCATGGTGATTTGGCTACTTCGACAGATGAAACCGGCATCCTCACGACCTATACCTACTCAGGGTTGCCTGGAGACCTGAGCTCAATGGTCGTTGACTCAGGCGTTGGCAGGCTCAATCTGACCAGTAGCTTCAGTTATGACTCGACAGGAAACCGGACAGGCTCGACGAATGCGCGTGGTTTCTCGAAAACCATGACGTTCGACAATTCTCGCCGGGTGACAAGCGTCACAGAGAACGGCATGGGTATTGCCACCGCTTTTACTTATGACGTGTACGGCAACGTGATTTCGACTTCGAAGTCGAATGGCCTACAGCCACAGACAACAAGCGCTACCTACAGTGGCATTGGCGACCTTACATCCACGACAGACCCCATGGGCTTTGTCACAACCCATGCGTACAATGCGCTTGGACAGCGCATTTCGACAACCGACCCCGAGTTGCGGCAGCGGCAATTCCAATATGACAGTGCAGGCCGATTGCTTGTTCTGATCGATGCCAATGGTGTGGCCGAAGAGACCAGAACGTACAATGCGGCTGGTTATTTGGACTCGATCAAAGACGCTCGCAACAACCTGACGACCATTTCCCGAGATGGTTTCGGTCGAGCGCTTCAGGTCAACTACCCTGACAGCAGCTACGAGGCCTATACCTTCGATGTCAGCGGCAACCCGCTCACACACCGCATGCGCAACGCCAACGTGATCACAAACACGTTTGATGTGCTGGGTCGAATCGCCACCAAGTCGCCGCAAGGTCAAGCTGTAGTAACTTTCAGCTACGACAATGCCAGCCGTCTCTTGTCGGTCAGCACCCCAGTGGTGGCAAACAACCCTGCCAGTGGTGTTTTCTCTCACGGATATGACACCGCAGGCAGGCTCATTTCTGAGACAAACCCACAGGCTCAAGTGATGGGTTACACCCTTGACGCCAATGGCAATACCACGCGCATCACCCACCCGGGCGGGTATTTCGTCGATCGAGTGTATGACCAACTGGATCGCCTGACCAACATCAAGCTCAATGGTTCTGCCAACAGCTCAGTTGTTTTCGGATACGACCAACTCTCTCGGAGAACGAGCAAGAACTACCTGAATGGGGCCAACACGACCTATTCTTACGACCTCGGCAACAACCTGTTGACGATGAACATTGCCTTCGTGGGCAGTGCCTGCAACTGGACCTACACTTACAACAAAGTGCACCAGATGCTGTCGCAGAACTGCTCTGACACTAGCTATTACTGGAGGGCAACGGCAGGCACCGTGAACTATGCGGCAGCCAACAACTTGAACCAGTACCCTCAGGTTGGTGCTCTGGCAGCCACGTACAACACGCTTGGGGCCTTGGCCACGTACAATTCGTGGACCTATTCTTATAACACGGAGCAGATGCTCACTGCTGCCACTAAGACTGGTACCAGCGCATCTTTCGTGTACGATCCAAAACTGCGGCAGATTCAGAAGACTGTCGGCAGCACCAAGACCAAGTACATCTACTCTGGCTCGCACATGATGGAAGAGCGCAACGGCGCAACCAACGCCCTCACCCGCCGTTATGTCTTTGCTGGTGCTGAAGAGCCCGTCTTGCAGATGACTTCTGCTGGCGTGGTTACTTACATTCACCACGACCACCACGGCTCAGTGATTGCGCAGTCAAATGCCACCACCGGTGCTGTCGGAAATAAGTACAAATACGGACCCTTCGGCGAAAGTGCAGCGACTCTGTCTGGCACGACGATTGGCTACACGGGCCAGCGATATGATACTGAGCTTGGTCTTTACCACTATAAGGCCAGATATTTCCACCCCGGGTTAGGCCGTTTCTTACAGCCAGACCCTGTTGGCTACAAGGCTAGCATGAACTTGTATGCGTATTGCTCGAACGATGGGCTGAACCATACTGACCCTGACGGCATGGAGGAAAGTGCAGCTGAACATGCTCTGTCAAAGGCTCTGTCTAAACCTGAAAATACTCAGAAGTATTGGAAAAATATTCGCAACCTGGAAGGACAGATGATTGAGGAATGGAGAAGAAACGGCGGCCTAGAATCAGCCAAGAGAAAATTTGAATGGGAACAGCGCACACCTGGAATGGGTTTTGGTACTGGTGCATTTGATATCAAAGATCGAGTTGCAGCTAAAGCAGGCACTCCAGTCCAAAGAGAAGCAGCGCGACAAGGCAACTACAATTATGGTTACCATGGGCA
>LNEX01000558.1 GCA_001464165.1 bacterium Ga0077546 | reverse complement strand
CCTGAGCAAGCGCTGGTGCAAGAGCGCATCCTCGGCCTCTACCAAGAATTCGGCAAGGACTCATCGCTGGCGGCCATACAGCGGGCCTACATCGAACGCTGGGGCAGCGAGCACCTGTTCCGTTATGGCGATTGCGATGTCGTCGATTTTCGCAGTCACGTCGATCTGTTGATTCAAGACTCCAAGTTCCTGTCTTAGCGCGGAGCCGTTACTGGTTATTACTTCACAAGGAAAATCATGAATCTCAACCCGCAACTTTTCCACTCACTTTCTCCATTCATCGGACTCTTCTCCGTTTGTGTCATTTTCGGTTTTTCCTGGTTGCTCGCCGGCTTTCTAACAAATCGCAGGTTCAAGCGGCGGGAGCGTGGGCGACGCGAAGCGCAGTTGATCGGAGAGACTGTCGAGTACGTCAGTCGACTTTTTGCTGGCCGGTACATGCCGATTGCGCTGTGCCAGCTGGTCGCCCTGGCCCGGCAGTGTCAACGCGAGGTTTTGCGCCGCTCCTGGCAAATCGAGAATCAGGCCCAGCTCAATGGTCTGATCAGAGACGCTGTCTATATGCGAGATCGCTTGGTCACGGCTTCTTCTTCCCCGTTCTCCGTGCTGGAGCAAGAGGCTGATCGACTGGCGCTGATTGCCGAGTTGGCCGATGTCGAAGCGCGCGCAGTCACTGAGCGGGAACAGGCTGATGCTGCTCACCAGACAGAACTTGCTCGCATCGCTTGCAATTTGGAAGGCCAGCGTGCTCGCATCGCCGAATCGCAGGCCAGGCTTGCCGCCCTAGCCGGCTAAGCCATTCTTCGCAGTAACAACAGGAGTGATCATGCAATACATGCGAATTACCTCCAGCAGTTCGCTTGCTGGACACATCGTTTCACGGGCCTCCATGCCCCGGCTTTCTCTTTCTCGCGATTACCCGCAGGCGGCAAGCGATGCTGCGGTGATGACGGCCTACCGCGTTGCAGTGGTCGAGCGTCATCTGCGTGAACACTTGCAACTGGCCCGGGACGGCACTTACTACAGCCCCCGGGGTATCAACCTCTGGGAGCTGATTGGGCAGTCTTTGGCCAGCGAGCACTTCATTGCTGGCGAGGAGATGGTCGCGGTCATTGCCGACATCGCCGGGCGGCTCAACCAAGAAGGGCACGAGCCCATTGCCGAGTCGCTCACTCGCGAGTCGCTGGTGGGCTTGAGTGCCCCTCAGCGCGCTGCTATCGCTGCCTCTCTCGTAGCCTGCGGTTATGTAATTTCGGAGCTGACCGCTGCCGAGAAGCATATGACCTGGCTTGGTCACCCTCATTGGTTGGCCGAAGACCGCACCATTGCGGCCGAACTGCTGGCACTGCTGACGGTGCGGCGCGTCAAGTCGATGCAGTTCTTCTGAAGCTCAAGCCAATCAAACCTAACCTGAGTAATACCATGCCTCCAATTCTCATGTCCCTGCTGCTGCTGCTCTTCGCTGCGGCATTTTTCTTGCTCATGGTTCTCCGTGTGCAATTGTCCGATTCACCCTTCATCACCAAGAAGCGGCGGAACACACGCAAATACATCTGTCTCCATCCCGATTGGCGTGTCAAAGGAATGTTCGAATGGCTCGTGGGCCCGCCCAATGTTCAACGGGTTTTGGCCAACCTGCCTGCTGAACTGGAAGAGCTTGACGTCGGCGGCACCGACATCGTCAGCTTTCCTGTGCCATTGCCCGCTGGTTTGAAGAAGCTTTCGGCGCGTGATTGTCGCAGTCTTCAAGTTGTCGATGCCTTGCCCGATTCGATAGAAGTGCTCGACTTCTGGGGCTGCGAGAAGCTGGCGCAATTGCCTGCTTCGCTGCCGACAGCTCTCAAGGAGTTGTGGGTGGTGAGCACTGCTCTGACGGCACTGCCGAAGTTGCCTGCTGGCTTGGAGCAGCTCGACGCCCGCTGTTCGAAACAGCTCGCCTATCTGCACACTGACTGGCCCGAGTTTCGGCCAAAGCACTATGTGCACGCTGGCAGTTTGCACTGGCTCAATCTCTGCGGTACTGCGGCGGTGGCCAACATCACTGGCAACCTGCCCGAGGCGGTATTGCGCCAGATCAGAGAAAAAGGTGCTGCCGGTTGGCGCTTCAACACTCTCGCTGGTGATTACCAGTACGCCGGCGAACCGATGCCCCGGCCGGTGTTTATCTAAAGGCCGTTGTTTTCCCTCTACTTCAACTGACTCTTTACTTCAACTGAAAGGTCAACTATGACAATGCTTTTCACTGCCACTCGTTTGGCTCTGCTTCTGGCTGTGGCTTGGTGCCTGTCGCTGGCGGTTCCGATTTATGGAACTTCCAGCGGTTGGCTGCTTGGCGTGGCCACGTTCAGCTTCATTGTCTTCGAGGCGCTCAGTGGCTTGGTGGCTTACCGGCGTCTCTGCTTTCGCCTTGGTGCGCTTCACGAGATCTGGGCGAACGCCGACCGTTTTGCCAACTTGCGCCACCTGCGCTGGGGAAGGTTTCCCAGTTGGGCCCTCGACTTCTGGTGGCAGCCGTCTGCGGTGCTAGCCATGGCCCGCGGTCTTTTCGGCAGCCTGCGCGGCTGGTGGGTGCTGCAGTGCATCTACGAGGTGGGTCTGGCGATGATGGTTTTGGCGGCGACGACCTATCTCTTTCTGCCCGATCGCTTCAACTGGTCGTCTGTGCCTCTTGGACTGGTTGCTGTGGTCGTTCTTGCCAGCAAGCGGGCCATGACTATCTACGAGCCGGTCAAATTCTGCCCCCGGGGCTGATTCAAAGCAACTTTTACAAACCTTTTGCTGTGACTGTTGTCTAGTGATGGCCCGGTGAACTTTGACTAGTTCCCGGGCTTTCTTTTCTGCCGCTATTTTCTTGTTTTTTATCTACTGCTTTATGTAGTTGCAAGCAAACGTTTTTTTATTAAGCGTGTTGTTTTCTTGTCTTCTTTTGTTTCAGTACTAGCAACTGCGTTTGTTTTGAACTCGAGGTGGCAGAGTTTTTACATTCGATGTAAACTAATAACTAGTCAGACTAGTCTGAAAGTTTAGGTCCGAGGTTAAGCGATGAATCAATCCAGCGGAAAAGCTAACTCTATGAAACTTCAACGCCTCCGGATTACCGGCGAACCTTGGCAGCTTCAGAACGCGAAGGCTCGCTTTAGCGAGCTGTTTAGTCTAGCTAGAACACAAGGACCACAGCTAATTCTCCGTCAGAAAAAAGACGGTGTCGTCATGCTAACTGTGGAGCAATTCGACCTGCTCATAGCTCGCGCTCATCAGGCTAAGAGTCTGGTTCAATTCTTCCGTGAGTCTCCGCTTGTTGGTTTAGACTTGTCGTTCGAACGAGACAAAGATACTGGTAGAGATATTGAACTATGACCGGCTTTCTCCTGGCTACCAATTGCATTTCAGAGCTCGTTCGGGCAAAACCTGAGCCCCGAGTAGTGCAGTGGCTCGATGATTGTGATGAAAGATTGCTCTATCTCAGTGTTCTCACAATTGGAGAGATTCGCAAAGGCATAGCAGCTCTGGCTACAGGCAAGCAGCGGGCGAGATTGGAAACCTGGATAGAGCTTGAATTAAAGACTCGTTTCAATGACCGCATTTTACCTATCGACGAGGAAGTAGCAGAGCGCTGGGGTGTTTTGGCTGCGCAGGCGAAAGAGGCTGGGCGGCCGCTAGCCGTTGTTGATGGTCTCCTTGCCGCAACTGCTCTACACTACAACCTGGCAATTGTCACGCGCAATACTGCCGATTTTTCTGAGACCAATGTTTCGCTCGTCTGTCCTTGGAGTTTGCAAAGCTCCTGACCTGATATGCTTTTCTCTACTGATGATCAAATTTGCTCTTGTAGCTGACTCACATCTTGGTCCTGAAAAATTCTACGAGGGGCAAATTCGCAAGCTCTCGCGCAATACCTTGCCCTATTTGTCGCAGTTGCGAGATGAGCTGACCAGCCTATACAAGCCAAGCTTCGTGGTGCAGCTGGGTGATTTGATTGAAGATTCATCTTCGCGGCAAGATGATTCAAGCAACTATCAATTGGGGCTGAATTGCTTTGATGGTTTGCCTATGCCAGTTTTGAATGTGATAGGCAATCACGATCAAGTGCATTTGAGTGACGGCGATCTCTGTCGGCTTTCGCGTAATGAAAAGCTTTATTACTCACAAGATCTAGGTGAGATGCACTGTGTGGTGTTGTTTTCTTCATCACTTGAGCATACTGATATTACAATTTCTGCCGAGCAGCGGCTCTGGTTGCAGAATGATCTTGCTACTACTGATAAGCCAACACTTGTCTTTTTGCACCATCCACTAGACGATCAAGACTTGAAAGGTAATGTCTGGTTTGAAAAATATCCGGATTATTGTTTCGTGCAAGAGCGCCATCAGGTGCGAGATATTCTTGCTGCTTCGGGCAAGGTCAGTGCTGTTTTCAATGGTCATGTGCACCGCAATAATCTCTCCACCATCGATGGCATTCATTACATAACAGTGCAGTCACTAGTGGAAAAAGTGGGTGAGCCAGATCTTGCCAGTCGTGCTTTTGCCACTGCCACCATTGAAGGTAGTCGCCTGTTATTTGACGTTCACGGCGAAGATGCTGTGCACTACGATGTGCCGCTGCGCCTGCCGTAGAAATTTCTATTCGTCCTCGCAGTGTGGATGTCAAGAGGTCTGGCCAAAAAGAATTAGGTTAGAGAAAAGTGCAGGCATGCAGGCATTGATCCAAGCCTTCGCTTGAACAATGGCCTGCATGCCTTACTTAACACCCTTTCTTCTAAACCCTAGGCCGCCGCTGCAGCACTTGCGGCAACAGACTTTGTGGCAAACAGCAGCACACCTTGCTTGATTCGCTCAGTGCGCTCTTTCACTGTGGCGATTTGGGTCAGTACTGCACCGCTGTCAATATCCGATTGTAAGTGGCCCAGTTGCTCTTGAAAGAGTTCTGGAGTTTTCTGGCAGAGGGCAAAAAGCGAGTCGCCACTGCGCCAGTCTTCTTGCATTGGTCCTTGCGGATCAAGGCTGGCTGGGGTCCAGTAGGTTTTCTCCAGAGGCTCGATGCGCACAGTTGAGGCAGTGCTTTGCAGCAGTTGCTCCATGGTCTCTTGTGGTAAGAAGCGCGAAGCCAGCTTGTTTGCCGCCTCGGCAAAATATTTGTAGTACCACATGCAGCCAGCATCAGGAGACATCTGTTCTCTGCTGCAGGTGACGATGATGACGTGACCCCCTGGAGCAAGAAGTTGTGCCACATCATTGAGAACTGCTTGAGTGGCTTTTTGCAGCTCGTCTTCGCTTTGGTGGGGTAGATGTTGCAAGACAAAGCTGAACAAGACGATGTCGAAGCTCTGGGGGGCAAATGGCAAAGAGCGAATGTCGGCGCAAACCAACTGTGCGTCACTGCCAAGTTTCTCGCGGGTTTTTTCCAAACCGGTTCTTGAGGCATCGACGCCAGTGAGCAAATCGAAACCAGCTTGCTTCAGTGCTTGCAGATGCACTCCAGTGCCACAGCCAGCATCAAGAATGCGCGGTTGATTGGTGCGATCGGGAAACTGTGCGTGCAAGAAGCGAATGATTTGTTCGCTGCCCACAGCCATGCGCGTTTTGTCGTAGTCGCTGTGGGTCTTTTCGTATTTTTCGTAGCTGCTACCTGTGGATACGCTTGTAGTCATGGGGTTTCCTCTGTTCGATATTTGCAGGCATGAGAAAAAACACTTGAATTTCACGCACCAGGAAGCGAGAGAAATTGCAAGAGTAGCTGGGGGTGTTGATTTAAAAGTTTATTTGTATTTCTTGTCAGAGTAAGAGTAAAAGATACGCGCAGTATCTTCGACGTCGTGTCTGCGCTTCAAGCACTTGCGGCTGAAGAGTGATTAATCCTCTCCCTGATTGGCTTTAGGCAGTTGTGATTGAGTTCATATTGGGAAAAATTGCGTGCGCTATCTAGCGCTATGTCGTGATATCCAGATCAGCTGGGTAAATGCGGCTTGTCATGGGGAAGGGCTTGACGGGCTGCTTTTGTTGTCTTGAGAGAGACTTCTGTTTCTGATTTCTGCCGGGATTGGTTATTTCTGCCGATAACTTTTATTTCTGGCGGAGCCAGGCTCTCCAGCGGGGGTAGGTGGCGAAGATTACACTGCCGGCGCAGAGGGGCCAAGAGCCGGTCATCATAAACGTGGCAATCCAGAGAATTTCTTTGGTGACGAACAGTCGACTGGACCAGTGGTAATTTTGCACAGTGGCCACCGGCATTTTTCCCTGTGACTCTTGCATATCAAACGAAAGCTGACCGTGGAGGAAGGTAATGAAAACAGCTGCAGCGCCGAGCCAGTCGGTTGGCTTGCAGCCGCTCAAGTAGGCGATGGTTGAGAGCAGTACCAAGACCAGCATGGCTTCGTTAATGGCAGCCCAGGCAATGGTCTTTGAGGTTGATGCGGTCGCGTGAGCCTCTGTTTCTAGAGGGCTCAATGCCGTTAAAGCTGGCAGTGATGTGAATGTGCTAGTCGGCATGATTATTTCTTACCCCGTCGACTATTTGATCAAACCGATCAGTCTTTCTGCTTAGCCCATAATTTGCCACACATGTTTAGTAAAGTAATGATGTTCCTCCAAAGAACAAATGGACACTGCAGTCCACCTGGTAACCTTCGTGCACCATCAGTGGTGCACGAAATCTTTGAAATAATCCCCCCGGTTATTTGCAATATGGCGCATCAATGCTAAAGGCAGAGATGCGTCATACTGTTTCTAGCATCCGAGTATCCTAGCAAAGGTTTGTATTATCTTTGGCGTAGTCTCTTCTGGTAAATTGGAAAAAGCAATTAGAAATTCAGTTCTCTCTGCTGCACCGACGTAATAGGGCGCTGTGCTGACGAGGGGAACCCCTGCTTCTGTCGCGTAGTTCAAAATGTCGTCAGTACACCAGTCTGGCCTGAACTTAACTGTTAGGTGTAAACCGGCAGTCTTTGGAGAAATAGTAATGTTTTCGCGAAATGCGGTAGTGAGTGAATACATCAGTGTTTGTCTGCGTTTTTGATAGATCTTTTGTGTGCGACGAATTTGGGCGTCGAGGTGCCCTTCGTTGATGAAATCGGTCAAAGCGTAATATTCAAGAGCCGGAACTTGCCGCTCGTTTAGAAGCTTGGCGCGAGTAAAAACTGGTATTAACTGCGGCGGCACAATGGCTACCGCTAAAGTGATCAAAGGAAAAAGTACTTTAAACAGTGAATAGAGATAGATCACAGATGGCTCTTTAGTCAGGCCTTGAAGGCTTGCTAAAGCTGGGCCGCCATAGGTATAGTCAGTGTCCCAAGCGTCTTCGACCACCATGCAATTATTTTGCTTAGCCCACTTCAGTAGCGCCACGCGGCGTTCTAGCGACATCTGAATGCCAGTTGGATCATGACAGGTTGGAGTGGTGTGGATTAGTTTGCACTGGCTAGCAAGGCTTTCCAGTAAGTCTACCTTCAGGCCTTGATCGTCGACTGGGATAGGCTGTATTTTTGCTCCGTGGGCCAATAGCTTTTCTCTAACCCCAACATAGCCTGGATTTTCGATTACAACTTTATCTTCGACATCAACTAACACGCTGACGATATGATCAATAGCTTGCTGTGAGCCAGTGAAGATGATTATTTGATCTGGATGGCAGCGCACAGCCTTGGTGCGCTTTAAGTAATTGCAGAATGCTTCGCGTAGTGGTCGGTAGCCGAAAGTCTCGGTAACATAGGGAAATTTATGGCTCTCCCCCGGTCGGCAATAACGCAAAAGCAGTTCTCGCCACTTTTGCACTGGGAGCAGATCTTGTGGAGCGCAGCCGTAGTTCAAGTTGGGCAGATCGGCTGAAGTGTAGCTGTGAATTTCGACATTTAAAAGGCGTTGACCGTATTGCGACAAGCGGGGGCTATCGGTCTTGCTTGCGCTTTCTTTCTTCTCGGGACGTGACTGCAAATCTGAGGTAGATTCCTCAGACTGGCGCTCAACTACTTTTGTGCCTGTTCCGGTTTTGCCTTCAAGATAGCCTCTGTTGAGTAGGTCTTCGTAAGCTCGCACAACGGTGCCACGTGCCAGACTTAGTTTGGCAGCCATGTCGCGGGTTGACGGTAAGTGGTCGCCAGGTTTTAGTCGGCCAGAACTCATAGCATTTTCCAGCGCTTCGGAAAGTTGTTGATACATTGGACGCTTGTCTTTGGGATCAAATTCAATGGGGAAATTCATTTGGTTTGATGCTTTTTTCGCTGTTACTGCTCACCCACGGCTGCAAGGAAGTTTAGCAGAGAGCGTACCTGGCAATAGACCAATCTCAAGGTGCTCGCCTGGTCCATTGACAACCGCGATGGGTGGATCTTCAATGGAGGGACCATATTTTTATGGGAATTGCTGGTTTAGCCATAGTGGTTTTAATAGTGTAAGTGTATCTATTTCCCCCACTTAGACTTTTGAAGATTAACTCAAAACAAGGCCGCAGAGTCAGATTGATCAGTTGGTAGTAACAGTTTTGCGCTGTTGCGAGCTTTGCTATTTTCTTGCATCTCTTACAGTCTTTGCCCTCCTCTCCTCCCCGTCCCTCCGCCGGTCCTGCTGTTAGGGGGCCCTAACTTTGATTGGAATTATATGAAGACCCGGTATTCGAAATTGGTTGCTGCTTCCGTTTCGCTGTTGACTCTGTCTGGTTTCACTGCCTGCAATCGTGAGTCGGTCGATCCTCAACAAAGGAGGGATGATAATGGCTGAATCTTTCGTTCCTCAGCGATGTCGTGAAGATCTCGATACATACCTCATCCGCGTGCATCAGATGGTGCTGAAATTGCAGACTGGCGACTGCCTGATGGTGCTGGACGGCGCGGCTTTGCTGCCGATTTATCACTGGACTGGCAGTGCCGATGATATCTCCTCCAAGGTGGAGCTAGCGAAGAAGCAGTTGCTTGAACGGAACGAAAAGGCTTGTAATTTGCCGATGATTGTTTTCACTCCTGACTTCGATGAAGGCTGGGGCCCAAGTGTTGACCGAGCTGCGGAGCTGGCTTATCGTCTCGATTGCAAGGTGATCTATAGCTATGGCTCAGTCGTGGTGCATGTTTACCCATGGCATGCTGGGTTTACTGCGGCGCTTTGCAGCGAGGTCATGTTGTTGGCTCATAAGACCGGGGCGACCATGGCGCGTGCATAGTTCAGGAGTTTCTGTCTTCACTTGGGCTCCAGTGAAGCAAGTTCCAATCTCACCTAAGTACCCTGAGGTCTTGTAATTTCTTGCCCATTGAAGACCTGAAATGCTGTCAATTCTTGCAGTGCTAGATGTAATTTAAACTAAAGGAACATCATGAACACCAGCAATGGAAAGACCGTTGAACAACTCGAGCGCGCTGTGCTCGAAGCAGCAGCTGTGCTTGCCAATGAACAGGTGGCGGAAGTCAGGTATGCTCGCTGCCTGGAGTCTGCGGAGTTGAAGTTGGAGCTGGCAAGGGAGGCGCAAAATGAAGCGGAGTTTGCTCTGTCGTGTGCTTCATTGCGATTGGAATCCGCCAAACACGAGACAATCGTCTGCAGGCGAGCCAGGAACCAAAATTTGAGCACGGCGCCGAGCCCCGAGTATCTGGCATTGATCGAGGCTCGCAAGCAGCTCCTCTCTCTCCCCGTGTTTACTGCGGCCGAGAGCGTCCTCGAGACTGCTCGAGACTATGGGGCGAAGACTGCCGCTTTCTGGGCTTGCCATTCGGTGCAAAGCAAGCTGGACGATAATTTGAGGGCTGCTCTTGAAGCTGAGCGTCTTGCCACTGAGGCACATGCTGAGGCCGTGAGAAATCTCCTACCGTTCAGTGCTGCGGTGGCTGTGGCAGAGCAAGAATTGCGCGAAGTTTGGGCTAGCAGGCCCAGAGTTTTGGCCAGCTTTGGCGCCCAATCGGCCTTGACCGACGCCGTTACTGAGCTGACTGGAACTGCTTCCCAGCAAGTGGCAATGAGCTACTTCTACACCAAAGACCTGAACATTGTTTTGCCTGAAGATGTCGGTCTGTAATCTTGCTCTGAGCTGAGCTCGATTTGATTGAGACGAACAATGGAGAGCGGATGGCCTTTGGCCTATGCTTTCCATTGTTTCGTTTGGGTCTTTTCTTACTTGCTGTTGAGTCAGGTTTTTTTTCCTAATTGTTTAGTAGACCGGTCTAATATCAGTGCAGAAAAAAAGCAAGGGCCCGGATGGGCCATTGCTTTTTGCCGTTTGGCGATCAGGTTTCTACCCGGCCAACAGCATGAAGAGCAGGAAGAAGGGCGCGATGAGGCCGGCGGCTAGACCAAGCAGGCCCCAGCCGATCTGCCCTTGGCGCGGGTTTTCGCGGGGCCGACCGAAGACGAAAAAGCAGAAGCCACCGCCGAAAACAGCTGCTGATGCGATCAGCGGGTTGAAGATGAAGCCGTCTTCGGTGTTCAGTCCGTTTAGGGCCACGCCGACTGCCAGGGCGACGATGAAGGTGAGGAAGTTTTTCAGGGGAGGTTTCATAGCTTTGCTGTGTTGCACAGTCGAGTTGATGGGTTGAACTGGCCTACCAGTCTAGTTGCACTGCCACGCAGATACCACGCCGTGACGCACCGGAAAGAGCAGTGCGTTGTAGCGAGCCGACAGCTCGTCGAACAGTTGACCGGCATCGAGGGCGATGGCGTTGTGCTCTTCCATCATGGGCACCAAAGCCTTCTGCTGAAAGCGCAGGCGCATTGCCGAGGCGCGAATTTCTTCGCCGGGGGCGAAGCAATCGCGCAAGTTGCGCAGCTCTTGCAACATCTGGCTGTGAACGATGTCGAGCTCGCTCTTGGCTGCGCTGGCAATCACCGAAGCGGCGTGTCCGACGTTGATGGCAAGCTGGATGCCGCGCATCAATTCGCTGGCCGATTCCGGTTCAGCGCGGTCGATTCGCTTCCAGTCTTCTTCACGCCAGGCTTCCAGGTCGTCGACCACAGAAGCAACCAGGGGGCCGACCAAGAGCGCGTTGATGTCGCTGCTCGAAGGTGCGTGTGAATGAGCGGGTGAATGAGAATGAGATACATGGTGGCGCATGATAGTTCTCCTAGATTGGAGGTAAATGAACGGTTCTGCTGTCAGGCGTGGCCGTCAGTACGATGAATGTCATCGTAGAAAGCAGGGTGGCCGCCATCGAGCAATTCGCACAGACAGCACATCGGCACCATGAGAATCATGGCGACGACAAAGAAGAATCCCTTGTGCTCAGGAGCGAAACTGTCGGCCGCAGCACAAGCGGAAATTGCCAACAGTGTGAGGGTGAGTAGAATGCCAATTTTGACTTGGCTCATGGTTGACTCCTTTGTATTTTTAAGCCTATGTTTTAGGCTGGCAGAATCAGATACTTCACCACGAATGGTGCCATCAAGCCGAGGGAGAGGCCGAGCACAGCCCAACCAGTGCAGACCACCAGCGCGTTTCGCGGCGGTTTGCCCAGGGAGAGCATGAGGTAGCTTGCGGCAAAGCCGACAATGGCGAAGTTCATGGGGTTGAAAATCGAGCCGCCCGGCCGGTAGGTGCTCAGGCTCGAAGTGAGCCAGAGCAGCGCCAAGCCGAGAAGCAGTGCGCCCAGAAAAGAGAGCGCATTCTTCAGTGCAGAGTTCATGATGTTGATGCTATCTCTAGCATTTTGTTCAAGAGTGAAGGGCAAGAGGAGAGGGCACTTGGCCCTCTCCCTTGTAGTTGCCGGTCTATCTAGACCTAGTGACGCAGGCTCAGTCGACCCTCAGTCGATGTAAGTGCCACGCGGCGGTTCTGCTGCACCCATGGAGCCGAACCACTTGTCGTAGATGCGCTTCCAGGTGCCGTCGCTCTTCATCTGCACGAGCACGCCGTTGGCGAAACGCACCAGGTCCGGCTGGTCTTTCGACATGCCGATGCCGTAGGGTTCTGCCGTGAAGCCCGAGCCGATCACCTTGGCGAAGGGGTCTTGCTTGGCCAGGCCAGCCAAGATGACGTCGTCGGTGCTGATCGCTTCCACCTGACGCATCTGGAAGAGAACCAGGCAGTCAGTGAACTCGATGGTCTCGACGAGCTTGGCCGCCGGATTGGCCGTGAGGATGTTCTTGGCGCTGGTGGAGCCGACCGGCGCACAGACGCGTTGGCCGCTGAGGTCAGCAATCGACTTGGCGGCCGAGTCTTTGTGCACCAGAATCTTCTGGCCGCTCATGTAGTACACCTCGCTGAAGTTGATCTCTTCCTTGCGCTTGGCGTTGATGGTGAAGGTGGAGATCACCATGTCGACCGAGCCAGCCTTGATCAGCGGGATGCGTTCGGCTGAGGACACGGCCACGATCTGCAGCTTGTTCTCGTTGCCGAAAATTGCCTTGGCCATGGCCTTGGCCATTTCGATGTCGAAGCCTTCCAGCTCGTTGGTGAGCGGGTTGAGGAAGCCGATGGCGTACTTGTCCTGGGAGACGCCGACGATCAGGCGGCCGCGGTCCTGGATCTTCTTCATGGTGCTGCCATCGGGCATGGCCATGGGGCGCGGCAGGGAGGCCGCCGGGCGCAGGCTGGCGGTGGCATCGGGGGCGGCGAAAGCCGGGCTGAGGCTGGTGGCCAGAATTGCTGCCGCACAGATGGCGACGAGCAGGCGAGTGAAGGTTTTCATTCTCATTCCTTTCAGATCAGGGAGCTGGCGCTCAGGCGCGGTATTCATTGATGCGGGGCGTCAGGCCGAAATAGGCCAGTGCCACCACGGCGAGGGAGAGGATGATGAAAGCCAGGTCGAGCCAGTTGATATTGCTCTCGGCGCTGGCAATCGAGGCTTCGAAGCTGCTGGTGGCCGTCTTCAGGTTGGCCGTCAGCACTTGGTTGAGGTCGTCGAAGGCCTTCTGAGCTTCTTGGGTGCCGTTGCCCAGAGCCAGGTTGACGGCTTGCGAGCGCTTGCCGCTCTTGTCGAAGGTGCGGATGCGTTCGTCTTGCTGCACGTAGACACGCAGAGCCGAGAGGGCCGCGGCACTGTCACCTTGCGCGTTTTGCTGGGCAGCATCGGCCAGCTTTTCCACCTTGACCTTGGCACTTTCTTCGTATTTGGCGCCCGCGCCCAGAGCGATCAGGAACAGGCTCTGGTCGGTCTTGGCGTCATAAGCGGCGCCACGGGCTTCCAGCCAGTTGTAGGCAGAGACGAAGGATGTCTCTTTGGCTTCCCCGAGGTTGCTGCGCTGCAGGGTCATGCCGACGATGCTGTAGGCCGTAAGGGCGACCACCACTGCGCTCGCGGCCAGAAGCGGCAAGTTGAAGCTGCGGCGCATCTTCTTGCTGATGAAGACTTGCATGTAGCCCAGCACCACCAGCAGTGCCAAGCCGGCGGCTGCGATCACGCCGATGTGGATCACCGAGGTGCTCTTGAAGCTGGCGTACTCGCTCTCCAGCTGCTTGACGTTGAGCTGGTCGATGGCCTGCGTCTGCGGCAGCATCTCGTTGTGCAGCATGGAGGAAGCCATGCGCAGGTAGGCGGCACCGACAGGGAAGCCCTGGCGGTTGTTGGCGCGTGCCGCTTCCACCAGGCCGTTGTAGGCTTGCACCTTGTCCATCAGTGTTTCGAGCGGCACCTGCTCGTCGCGACCGAAGCTGATGTTCTTGGCGGCAACGGTCAGTTGCTCACCCAGTTCCTTGCGCACCGCTTCGTACTTGACGCGGGCTTGGGCACCAGAGTCGGCACCGCCGGCGAGGAACTCCTGCGAGGCCAGGGAGTCCATCTGCAGCAGCTTGACCCGCACCGACTGGGCGGTGACGATGCTAGGCACGGCGTCGCGGGCGATGGTGTTGACCGAGCTGCGCGCCCCGCTGACGCCGACGTAGCCGGCGATGGCGAAGCAGATGGCGAGGATGAAGATGGCGAACATGCCCAGGCGCAACTTGCCCGGGGTGGTGCCCATCATGCCTTTGATTTTGCCCGAATTATTGGGAGCTTGCATTTTGATAACCTTTCGCAGTTATGTCAGATGACGATGGCGATGATGGTGACGACGGTGTGCTCGCCGATGATGATCTTGTCACCGACGACGATGGGCCTCTCTTCACCCACGGCGACGATGGACGTGCCGCCGTCGTGTTCGACCTTGGTGCCGTTGGCCGAGTCGAGGTCACGCACGGTGACCGTACCGTCGGGCTGCCGCGTGATCATCATCTGGCGGCGCGAGATGCCTTCGTCGCCGTCGATCACCAGGCTGAGGGCCACCTTGTTGTTGGGGCGGCCGATCAGGTTCTCGTTGTCGAAGAGCGAGTGCTTGCGCGGCCCGGTCTTGCCGACGACGACTTCGAGGTCGATGCGGGCCGAGCTCAGCGAAGCCGGGGCGCTGGTGGGGGTGCTGGTCGGTACTGCCGGTGGTGCGTAGTTCGGAGCGGGCGCAGCTGGTGCGGGGGCCACGGCCTGAGGCACTTCGCCGCCGGTCTTGTTGACGTAGTCGTAGCCGCAGACGCCGCAGAACTGAGCGCTGCCGTCGCGCACTTCAGTGCACATCGGGCAGTTCTCGTGAGCGCCGCTGGTCGAGGTGGCGGGCGTTGCCGTGGATGAAGGATCCACAGTCGGTGCCGCAGGGGCCGATCCGGGGACGGGGGCCAACTGGTTGCCGCATTCGGAGCAGAAGTCGGGGTCGACCGAGGCGTGGCCGGCGGGGCAATTGTAAGTGGTCATTACAGAAACTTTCTTTGGTTTGGGGTGTTGGAATGCGACTTACTTGACCCGCTTGGTGCGGGTGCTGGCGGTGTCGAGGTTGACCACATCGCCGGCGCTGGCGCCCTTGATGATCTTGACCGTGCCCTTGTCCGGGTCGACCTTGACGATCTTGTCGATGCGCTTGGTGGCTTCGTCGTTGCCGGTGGCGACGGCCAGCTCGCGCGCCTTGCCCAGGGCCTTGGTGGCCTTGTCTTCGTCACCGGCGTTGAGAGCGGCCACACCTTCTTGGATGTTGCGCGCCAGTTCGGCTTGGCCGGTGTAGTTGGCGACCTTGGGGTTGATCACCGTCGATTTCTTTTCGTCGGTGGTCCACTGGACCGTCAC
>LNEX01000557.1 GCA_001464165.1 bacterium Ga0077546 | reverse complement strand
TCTTCGGCGGCAGGCTGCATGATAATACGCACGCCACTATCTGAAGTGCCTTGTTCTGCTAAAATCTTGGCCGCGGCAAGAGCACAAGCCATATTTACATCATGAACACAACTATGCGAAATACCATCATGCAATGAACGGTATTGACTGGTAGTTGACTCGTGCATCGGCAAGCCATCCATCTCGGCACGAATGGCCACCACGGGATTAGCGCCAAGATCAGCTATCACACCTGTTTTTCCGACTTGAGTACGCACCCGGTAGCCATACTGCTCAAGCGTTTTAGCAACAAAAGCAGCGGTCTTCTCTTCTTTGAAGCCCAATTCTGGAATGGTGTGTAAATACCGCCGCTGTTGAACAATTTCGCTTTGAAGACCTCTAGCGATTTGAATCCAGGGAATCTCTTTCATAATCTCTCCAGCACTTTCGCACCTAAATGATACAACTTTCCAGACCAGCGCAGTAACTGAAAACTTCTTACCAAGGTTCCAGGCCACGGCACTTCTCAACAATTCACACCAGTTGTGCTAGGTGGCTAACCATAGTTACCCCTACCACAAC
>LNEX01000556.1 GCA_001464165.1 bacterium Ga0077546 | reverse complement strand
AACCTATGCCAGCACTTGTGCCAAGCCAATGGCTTTTGCTAATACCAAAGTACACCTGTCAAGGAGCACTGCCGATGGAATGCATCATTGTCAATTTACTGGTTATGGCCATAGGAACTTTTGCAGTAGTGCAGTTCAAGGATCTAAAAGAAACTGCCAAGACATTCACTGTCAATCCGCACAATAGCGAATTAGAAGAATGCAAAATCTGTGCTGGAACCAAGACAACTTCAAACTAATTACAAGAGGTCAGAACATGAATACATTTCTCTATTCGTCTTTAGGAACAGGCCTAATCACTCCCTTTATCATTTTAGTTGTACTAGCTGCACTTCTGATTGCTGTGCTAGTAGCGTATGAAAAAGCAGAATCACTTAGCGACAGCAATGTTAGCCTTGGTCAATACCTATTCGATCAAGGAGCGCACCAAAGAACGACTGCATTAGCCAATCAGTCAATCAATTCGAGAATCACGAAGAATCCTGGACAATGGGGAACTTATGAAAAAGCAACGACAGAGCAAGCCATGCAAGAATCAGCGTGTGGAGGACATTGCACCATTGTGTGGAAACCCAATAAAGGCGATATTGCATAGGTCAGTGTGACAATTGAAAGACTGCTTAAAATATACAAAAGAGCCAGTGAAACAAAGTTCACTTGGCTCTTTTGTTTTACTAGTTCTCTTCTTACCAGCACCACAACTGAATTAAAATTTGATCGCAATAGCGCCAGTTAGACAGAGGCGAGACTGGCCGCCTTCTTGAGTTTTGGCACAAACACTGCAGCGAAGACAATCTACAAAACTTGAAGCACCTACTTAGCGACTTGCGAGAGCTAAGTCAACTCTCCTCGCACGGCATTGATCTGCCTCTTAAAAATCGACACCTAGCTGAAACTGGCTGCTACTCTGGATTGAGCTTCTTTACAAGCCGCCACTTCCACATGCGGAGACTCAAATATGCAAACACTCCCAGCTCAAAAGCACCGACATTCCACGCCGAACTATATAACCCACTCACAGGCAGCAAGAGAAACGCAAAGTCAAATTCAGACAGAAAGGCCCACTTGCCTCAACGCAAAATCACTCCCAAAAGATGGCATAAGCGGCTTGCGTGAGCACTGGAAAGCCGACATCATGTCTGGCTTCATTGTCTTTCTCATCGCCCTTCCACTTAGCCTAGGCATCGCCATGGCATCAGGTGTGCCAGCGATGGCCGGAATAATCAGCGCCATCGTCGGCGGTGTAGTCGTCTCGCTCATTAGCGGCTCGCATGTAACAATAAACGGACCAGCTGCTGGCTTAATTGTGGTTGTCTTGTGCTCTGTAGAGCGCCTTGGTGGAGGCACAATTGGCTACAAGGGAACACTTGCAGCGATCGTTGTATCGGGAGCAATACTTGTAGTGCTCGGCCTCAGCAAGGCTGGAGAGCTAGGCAAACTATTTCCTGCCTCTGTCATACACGGGATGCTTGCCGCCATTGGCATTATCATCATGACTAAGCAATTGCCTTATATGCTTGGAGTTAGCGTGGAAGCAAAAGAGCCTATCGCACTAGCTATGGCTATCCCCTCCATGATCGCGCACCTAAACCCAGCCATAGCAATAGTTGCCTTTGTCAGCCTTCTGCTGCTTATCGCCCATGGCATGTGCGAACACAAGTTGGTCAAAAAAATTCCTGCACCTGTGATTGTCATAGCAGTAGCCGTGGCCCTCGGCTCTTGCTTCGGTCTAGATAAGCCACATCAATATCAATTACTTGGCGTGCAACATCAAATTGAACCTCTCAAATGTTTGATTGCACTGCCCAAAAATGTCATGGACGGCATAGTTATGCCCGACTTTAGCCATCTAAATAGTTACGTCTTCTGGCTCTCGGTCTTATCAATCACACTGATTCAAGGTTTAGAGAGCCTGCTGAGCTGCACTGCCGTTGATCGTCTAGATGCCCATCGTCGGCAAGCAAATCTCAGCCGCGACGTCGCTGCAGTGGGATGCGGCACAGTGGTTTCAGGCATGCTTGGTGGCCTGCCCATCATTGCCGAGATTGTGCGCAGCTCTGCCAACATAAGCAACGGTGCTCAGACAAGATGGTCAAACTTCTTTCATGGACTCTTCGTTCTTCTAGCCTTGCTCTTTGCCGCCAGCATAATAAATAGAATCCCCCTGTCAGCACTGGCAGCCATTCTCATTGTCACAGGCTACAAGCTGGCAGCACCAAGAGTATTCAAAGAGATACATGAAATAGGTATTGAGCAGACAATAGTTTTCTTGACGACAATCGTAGCCACACTCTCCACAGACCTCTTAATCGGAGTATCAATCGGCATCTGCACTAAACTGACTTTGCACACACTGCGGGGCGCCGCACTTTCAAATCTGTTTACCGCCAAAGTTAACTCTCAAACACAGCCAGATGGCTCAATAAGAGTAGCGGTCAGTGGCGCCCTGATCTTCTCAAATTATCTATCATTCAAAAGACAACTAGATAGAATTCCCCAAGTAAAGAGAATACTGGTCGACCTCAGCGCCGCTCGCTTAATCGATCACAGCGTCATGGAACATCTGCACTTTTATTCCGAAGAATACTGCCGAACAGGTGGCACCTTCAATATCGCCGGCCTCAATCGACATGAGAGCGCTTCTAAGCATCCACTATCTGCAAGGAGACTAAAAACAGGAACATATACCCTGCCTCAAAGACAAATTGGCATTTAGGAGAATCGCCAGAGAAGCTGATTGACCGCTAGTTACACTAACCAACAGTCTTCAGCTTCTCAATCAAAATATCGGCAGCGTTGGTGACAATAAACACTTCTTGCACAGAAGTAGACGACTTAGCCAAAAGCTTAATTCCAGTTTGAGTAGGATACTTCACCTCAAGGCGAATGCCAGAACCTGAACCGCGAACAGGCTTGATCACGCCAGGAATAATCGAGACAATCTCATCAATATGTTCGATGCTCTCAAGTAAATCTCGCAAGCCATCAATCATGCCATGTTCGTATTTGATCTTAGACTTGCCACTCTTGCGGTATTTCATTGGTTCCTTGAATTACTCTCGGACACTGCTCTCGGGCATGACTCTGTGGCATTGCGCAATCACAAAAAGAGAAGCAATGACAATGATACGCTCATTTGCAATGCAGAAGGCAGTAAATGAATAAACCCGAAGCACGAATCAGGGATATCCCCATTCTCTATTGAACTGCGCAAAAGTATTGTTGTCACAGTGTTCTTTTACTAGCGCCTACATCCAATTCATAACAGCATCAGAGGTCTAGCCACTGACAACGCTTCAGCGTTGTCAATCACGGCGCCGGCTTATGCTCGCCAATCAAATAAAGGATAATTCAAATGAAGGAAACTATACTCGCCAGCGCACAACCGACAGCAACAGTGCCAGTAAATAACTTAGCGCTGTTGGAGGCCTTGCTCAATATAATAGTCAACGCCACTGAGCTAATCATGCTAGCAGTC
>LNEX01000555.1 GCA_001464165.1 bacterium Ga0077546 | reverse complement strand
TAGTAATTTCAAGATGCAATTTTTGGTAGGAGGTGGCTAAAGTGTCTTCTGCATCAAATTGAACAAGCTTCTGTGCAATTATGTCACCAGTGTCCACACCTTCGTCGATGTAGTGAATAGTAACACCTCCTGGTGTTCCCTCAAGATGGCACCAAAAATTAGGATCAGCTCCGCGATTCAACGGCAGAAACGATATATGTAAGTTTATAGCGCCCAACCGAGCAATACCGAATATTTCCGGCTTCAAAATAAATCGATAATTATAACTAACAATTATGTCTGGCCCAATTTCACGAATCATCTCCAGAGAGACTTTTCCTTCGCAGGAAGTAACTGTTTCACCGCGGCCCTCAAGCCATTTACGAAGTGAATCAGAATGAGTATTTTCACTACACAGGAAAAGAACAATCATACAGGCCTCAAAATTTTCGTATCTTACTAATTAGCGCCGAATGTTCAGGGTGAATAGCGAGCAGCTGCGAACGCGCTTTCATATCCCAGTGTTCTGTCGCCAAAGTAACACTCTCGCTACGGCGAACATAAGTGTGTAGCGGCGTTGCGATATGCTCGCCTTTCCATTTTGACAGAGTTCTCAAAAGCAGATCGTACTCTGGAAATAGCAGAGAAGTATTCCAATATCCCGCCTCGACAAGGCTATCCTTGCGATAGACAAAACCTACAGATGTTGAATGAAACACCTCGCCAGCCAAATTAACCAATTTGGTAACCTTACCGCACTGCTCGTAGTAGTCAGCAAAAACATAATTCAAAATTGGATTGTCTTCCAATTTCGCCACTGTTTTAGCTAGAAGTTCCGGGGCAAAAAAATCGTCACTATCAAGCTTGACGACATACTTTCCCCTTGACTCCCGAAAACCTCTATCAGAAGCCTGTGCGAAGCCTGCATTATCTTGATTGATGACTCTTATCCTCGAAGAATACGTATCAAGTAGGTCCTGAGTCGAATCAGTAGAGCCATCGTTTATCACCAGAATCTCGTATGAAGATGCCAGCATTGTTTGACTCAACGCACTCTCAATAGCTCGCCGCAAAAATTGCTCTGCATTGAAAGTCGGAATTACGATTGAAGCTAAGTACAAATTACTACCCTAATGGTATGTTTTAATTCAGTAGTTGCATATTTTAATTCAGTGCATCTCAACACACTGAGACAGGGCTTGTCGGTATTATCGCAGCATCAAGCATCAGCAGTCAAAATACGAATTCAAATAGAAAAGAAACTATCACAATCGTCAATTTCATTCTATTCGTCTTACCGCCTTTGTAAGACTACAGTAGGCCCGACGCGATAAAGCTGTATGGCCAATCTCTTCATCACTTTTTCGGCCCCAGCCGAATTGACATGAAATCCGTCTACAAAGTCATCATCTCCTAACTCCTGATCGTTAAAATTCAAGTAGTGCGCAGAATATACACGGCAAGCATCCTGCGTCTCACGTAGATAACGTTGATCAAGTCGCTGATCTAATAGGGCACGGTGTGCCACAGACACAGGCATATTCACTACGACACACTGTATGTTTTCAGACTTACACAAGGCCAAGATTTTTCTGAAGTAGTCAATTTCGAGTTCAAATCGTTTGAAATTTGGTGGTCTGTAACGCTTATCAACAGTCATACTTTGGGCTTGAGCCTCTTTGTCAACGGTTGAGGATGAAGTAGTTAGAACCGCTGCATCTGGTGCTTGCGAGGCATAGTAAAGCGAAGCAGGATGACTCACCAAATTAGAAAAGAACTGGGTGAATAAAGTACGATAATCAACCTTAACCCGGTAGTAATACCAAATGCCAGAAACTAGCAAATCTCTAGTCTCCGCAATTGGCAAGTCTCGGCGCAAAATATCGCCTAACGATTTCCAATCTTGCAAAATTTCGAAAGGAGGAGTTCGGCCAATCGGTTGAATACAATTATCAACGAAATCTCTTGGTGAGATACAAAGCACTGCTAAATGAGGCTTTCTTCCTGCCTGTAAGCTCTTTTGAAGAATAATAAACATGTCCGAAGCCATGCAAGCAACAATAGATAAATTTGCAGCCTTAATTTGACGGGAAAGATGGATGCTCATTTCTTGTTCAAGATATTTAGCACCTACATATCGGCGAAGCTGCGATAAGTCTTTGCAGTGAGGCACTCCAAATAGCCGTTCATCTTGCTCTGCTATGGCGCACATCGGCAAAGACGAGCCGAGAACCAAAAGATCAACCTTGTCGGTCGATTCCATGTACAGAGGAATTTTCGAAAACATTGGATGCTGATCTAACGGAATGAATCTTAGGTCACTGACATATTGCAATGGGCGAAATTTTATTAGAGCAGCATCGAAAAGTAAGAGAAATACAACAATCAGAACAGTGGTACTAGACAGAACTAATTTCAATAAATTCAGTAGATTGACGTAGAACAAACGCTTCACCAAGCCTAGAGCAGCAACTACAGTAGATTCATGCTGATTGTGGCTCAGTAAATCGTTTAGTACTAACCAGCTCATGATGCATCATCAAATTTTGAAAAATGGGAACAACCTCATCAACTGGTCCTTGCTTCACGATCTCCCCCCCATTCAACAAAACAGCATGTTGGCACCAGTCGCTCACGGCTTTCATATCGTGGCTACAGAAGATAATTGTCTTTCCCGCTTCTTTCATTTTCCATATGTGATCGCTACATTTCTTTTGAAAGTACTGATCGCCTACAGATAGCGCCTCATCCACAATCAAAATCTCAGGGTGAATACGTCTTAATGGGCTGGTCAAAGAAATCTCCAAGCTCGGCAAAATCAGCGATTGCATCTAGGCGTGACATTATCTCAGACTGGGAAATTCCTAGAATCATGCCGTTCAAAATCACATTTTCTCGACCAGTGTATTCTGACTGAAAGCCCGCTCCTAACTCTAGAATCGCTGTAATTCTTCCAGTTCGAGAGACCGTACCTTCCGATGGTTGCAAAACTCCGGCTATGATCTGCAGCAAAGTTGACTTACCGGATCCGTTCGGCCCGATCAGAGCAGTTATACCGGCCGGGAACTGAATATTAACATCCCTTAACGCCCAGTACTCACGATGATAACAGCGAGTGTTCCGCCACAGTATCTCTCGAAGCCTGTCAACAGGCTTTTCATAAATGTTGTAGCGCTTGGAAAGCGCAGCCACTTCAACTCTAAATGCCACAGGTAACCTAATCTACTATAAATATACTCAACAAGATCTATGCTGCAAGATGCTATCACAGGCATGGAACAGTGCCATGAGAACGATGAAAGAAACCCACCGAGGATGAGCATTTGTCAAGGTAACACAGCCCTTGCTGCGTTATAAAGAAAGAGCGTTACACGGTAGTATTATTGCTATTCAACAGTCTCAATTACTTTCTATTTCTTCCGGTGGTGGTGATGGCCTTCTGGCTGATGCCTCACCGTTTTCGCTCAATTTTTCTAGTAGTAGCAAGTCTCTTTTTCTACATGAGCTGGCTGCCTATCTATGGTTTCCTCATCACCGCTTTGACGGTGACCAACTATCTTCTAGGTCAAGCAATTAGCAAAAGGAAGCGCTCTGGCCAATACCTCGCTCTTGGCGTATTTTTCAATCTTGCCACACTGAGCTATTACAAATATGCAGACTTTGCCATCGAAAGCTGGAACAAGGCTACCCTGACCTTTGGCCCTCTACTACAACTACAGCCACAGACCCTAAGCTTTCCTCTACAGCACATTCTGTTGCCACTAGGAATTTCATTCTTTGTATTCGAATTCATTCACTATCTAACAGACGTATACAAAGGTGGCAAGCCAATCGCTAACTTTGTCAATTTTTCGCTATTCGCCTCATTCTTTCCCTCTCAAATTGCTGGCCCAATTAAGCGTTACCAAGATTTCATAAAACAGCTCGAATTCCCCCGCATCTTCTCGGCTAATGGCCTTGAACGCGGCCTGCGTTTAATTCTGCAGGGCCTCTTCAAGAAAGTGGCTATTGCAGACAACCTTGCACCCATAGTAACCGCCGGGTTTTCTAACGCCAGCACTATTGGCGGGCCTGAGGCATGGCTGGCTGCCTGCGCCTTTGCCGTTCAAATTTATTGCGATTTTTCTGGCTATACCGACATGGGAAGAGGCTCAGCTATCATGCTGGGCTTCGACCTACCAGACAATTTCAATTGGCCTTATATAGCCAAAAACCTACCTGACTTCTGGAAGAGATGGCACATCTCACTCTCGACTTGGTTGCGCGACTACCTCTATATCCCACTTGGAGGCAGCAAATGCAGTCTAGTTAGGCGCCACCACAATTTGATAATTACCATGCTCCTAGGTGGCCTATGGCACGGTGCGTCATGGCACTATGTTGTTTGGGGTGCCTTTCATGGAATCGGTCTAGTCTTTTGCCATAGCTATGACGCTCTGATAAAACGACAAGGCACTATAGCCAGTGCGCTTACAAAATTTCATGCCACCTCAACTGGTGCAGCATTTTCTGTTCTATTGACATTCCTCTTTGTCTTGGTCGGCTGGGTCTTCTTTAGAGCCGACACCATCGCCCAAAGCCTACAGCTTCTGCAGGCCATGTGCTCATTGCAGAGTTCAAATTACCTGGCTGAATCAATCGAAAAATACCCGGTTGGAACAGCCTCAAGCGTCTACCTCATCGGGCGCTTAGCGGTCGATAAAAAGGAGTTCTGGCTCCGTTGGATCTCTCCAAGACTAAGAACCAAACTTAAACCCTTAGCACCAGCCCGCCTGGCTGCCTACGCCTGCTTCTTTATCTGCGCTATAGGTCTCTCACCCGCTGGCAAAACTCCCTTTATTTACTTCCAGTTCTAGGTTTTACGCAGTTGAATAGCAATCTAGCTTCTAACAACAACAAAGGTACAAGCACCGTCGCCAGTGGCACAAAAGCAGACTATCCTTGGATCAAGGCTACTCTGCAAATTATTCCCTACAGTATCGTTTGCATCTGTCTACTTGAAGGTATATTTTACTTTGCTAGGGTTGGTGAGTCTGACCATCTTACGCCAGATTCTAAATTAGGCTTCAAGCCATTTGCCAACAAACGAGTTACCCAAAGAAACGAGGGCTTTGGCAGTTTTCACTTTAATTCTTTCGGCATGCAAAATGACGAAGTCACGGTCAGCAAGCCAGCCAATACCTTTCGCATAGCTGTATTTGGCGATTCTTACGTCGAATCTTTGCAAGTACCACGAGAATATAATTACTGTAGCCTGCTGGCTGCGAAACTCAGCAGCCGACTTGACAAACCAGTTCAAGTACTGAATTTTGGAGTATCAAATTATTCATTGGCGCAAGACTATTTGCGCTATCAAACCTTGGCAAAAAACTTTGAGCCCGACCTCGCAATCATTGCCTACCGAGTCGGAGAAACTGAAAAAGTCTTGCCTGACAGCACAAAGTCTCTAGCTTTTGTCCGGCCGATGTTGTTTCCGCAAGAAGACGGCACGCTCAAATACGACAATAGTGCGGTTACCAATTTTACTAAATCGAAAGAAGGCAAGCGTATTGCCAGTACTCACTTCTTAAGAGAGCACAGCCGCATCTGGAGCACAATTGGACGAATGCAACAGAACTCAGCCAGCCTCACACGGCCCCTTGCCAGCAAGAAGTCAGCAACTGTGCTGATAGCAAACGAAAATACACGAGAAAAATTCGTCACTTGCTACTGGTATTTAATCGATGCTCTAATCAAGAATTTTACTAAAGAATGTACCGCCAATCACACATCAATGCTAATAATGCGCACCCCTATGGTGCACCCAGGAGAATATATACTCAGTCAAAACAAGGTCGAGACGAGTATGCTAAAAGCAACTGCCAAGGCAGCCAAAACAGCCTACATCGACATTGATGTCTTATTGCAAGAAAATGCAAAAGCTCACAACTTTCAGCCGTATTTTTTAGACGGTAGTCACTTCTCAAAGCAGATGCATAACTTTGTGGCAGATCAACTGACAGCAGAAATTGCTAACAATATGGTTAACACTCTGCGACCGACAGATAATAAGAAGCGGGAAACAAAGTGACAGTTCCTGAAGCATATTGACTACGATTGATGTCAATGCTCCCGTGGTACCTTAAACTAGTACACTTTACTTACTAACGAAGAATTCCACATGTTTCGTCCAGGCAGAAGCTCAGACCAGTCTAAAATCAGATTACCAAAGCAAACTGTCGCTCCTGGCGTGAAAGAGCTGACGTCGTTGTATGAACAGGCCCGCGAGAACCGCGCCCGCGAGGTCGAGCTTGTCTGGCAAGTGCCACAGTCAAGCATGAGCTACAGCATACATGTCAAGTTCGACAGGGTAACGCCCCACCCGATCTGGAACATCTGGGAAAACAACGGCCGTGAGTCAAAAATGGTCTGGCGCTTTGAAACCTCAGACGTACATATGATTTACGACGTTGTGGCAATGCTAGATGTGGCCCATCAGAAAACCACAGGCACTGTTCAAGCAGTAAACTCAAGTGGTAGCTTCAACCCGGGGCTGAGCGGGCAGTTTGGCACACGGCAGGGAATGCCGGCCATGTCTCCACCCGGCACATCAATTTCAGGTAATTCAACTACCTCTGGCAGCTTTTCTACCTCTCAGAGACCAGCACAAAACCCAGGACAACTATCAGGCCAAAGCTTCCCCCAACAACCTATACAAGGTGGGTTCAACCAACCGGCCCCGGCTACCAATGACGGTTGGCGGACAGCTGATCCTGTTCCCACGGCTCAGAATAACTCTTTCCAAAATAATACTTTGCAGAACAGCGGTGGCTTCCAGAGCCCACCGACTGGCACTTTTCAAAATCAACAGCAGGGTAGCTTCCAGAGTCCACAAGCGGCGGCCTTCCAGCAACAATCTCAAACCGGCATGCCAAGCACTGGCATGGCCCAAGCTATTCAACAGGCCCAAGCTGCAAACCCAAATACAGGCAGCTTCCTCCAACCGGGTCAAACTCAGAACCCAGGCTTTAATCCTGCGCAAAGACCAACCCCGCCAGTCAGCCCATCAGGGTCACAAAGTATGCCAGAGGGCACTCTTCCTGCTGATTTCTTCTCAGAGGCACCGGCGACAATTGCAGCGGCCCCTGTAAAGACTAATTCGATAGAAGGAACTATCGAACAGAACCCAATGAATAACGTGCTAACTACCACTGGCATGCAGCAAGTCACTGGCAAGCTTGAGGTTGTGGGCCCGGCAGCTGTTGGCCATGTGTACTTTGAAAATGGCATACCAAAAGATGCTCAGACCTCAAACAATAGAGGCGACGAAGCAATTAAAGAGCTAGTCACCTGGAGATCAGGCAGCTTCTTATTTAAGCCAGGCGTGCGTACTGAAATGCAGTCTGTAGAAAAGAGCTTGCAATCATCAGTAATGGAAGGCATTGCTTTGTTAGACCAGCTCAAGCATCTTGAGAAAGCTGGACTAGTGTACGAATCTACCATCATTCAAAAGCAAAAGAATCTGGGAGAACCAGAACTGAAGCTAATGCTATCTAAAGGTGTGCCTTTAGACTTTAACACCCAAAAAGAAGTCTATGAATCACTGAAGCACAAAACAACATTTACAGATTTGCTCAGAGATCGGCCTATGGAGCAAACTCAATGGGCACCCTTGCTTTTCAACCTACTCTATTGTGGCTTGATTGAAATTCGACCACCAGCCGCCGCCCGTGGTGGCGCCCTCGATTTTCTGGGCGAATCAAAATCAATTATTCAAAATCTGGCCTCCAATTTCATTCGCACAGACACAGGCCTTATGAGCTGCGAAGCTCTGCTCTACTTCATGGAGTATGAATACTACCGCTATGAAGCCTACAGTTGGCCAATGTCGTTGGTTGTTTTCGAATTAATGCTGAAGCGTACTGGCGGCAGTGGCATTATTGAAAAAGATCCATTACCTGTTCAAGCACTGCAAACAGCAGCAATGCGCATCGGCTTGGTCAAACGGCCACTAGACACCATGGCTCACTTCTATGGCCAAGATTTTGCCATAATGATGCCCAACACCAAAGCTTCACAAGCAGCATTCGTTGCCAATCGCGTACTCGATGCATTAACAGTAACGCCACTGGCACCAGGTATCGACAAAGCCAACCTTTCACTAGCTTTTGGTGTCGCAAATCTACCATCAGATGGAGAAGACCTTGAGTCATTGATTCAAGCTGCTGTTGATGCCCATGATGAAGCGAAGAAAGGAACTTTTCCAATTGTTCTTGCTCGCACCAGTAAGAGAGATTGATGACTGAGGAAACTGCCAATATTGCTATGTTGCAAATCGGGGACCTCCTCGTTCGCAGTGGCATCATTGAACCGAATCTGCTAGACGAAGTAAATCGGCTTGCTGTAAAAATGAGATTGCCTATCGGTCGCATTTTGACTATGCACGGCCACGTTGCCGACAATGTCTTAGCCACAGCAGTTGAAGTGCAATCTCGCATTAAAGACAAAGCATTGCCTATAGAACACGGAGTGCGTGCCCTTGGACTTGTTGCCCAAGAGAAGATCAGCCTAGACGAGGCGTTGCTCAAACTTGCCCCTAAAGCTGCGCCCAAACCAGTACCCACGAGCAATAGACTGGGCGAAATATTGATGCAAGCTGGCTTTGCCTCACCCAAACAAATAGAAGATGGCCTAATTTCAGCTACAGAAACAGGACTGCCACTGGGGATGGTACTACTCAGCCGCGGCATCATATCGCGAACTGGCTTAAATTCAGCCTTAATGGCTCAACAGCTAATTAGGCGTGGGGTAGCAGAGCGCGATAAAATTATTTATGCACTGAAATCGGCTCGGCTTAGATCAATTGCCCTCTCTCAATCGCTACAAGAAAACAATATCGACCCCAGCCCTGCCGCTGAAGACTTCGGCCCGGGCGAACTATTAGTTATGGCTGGCGCCATTTCAGAAAGCCAATTAATGGGTGCTCGCGAGCTTGAAGCAACAGAAAACAAGCCACTCGAACAAGTGATGGCTGAAAATGGCTTTGCCACTGCCATATGCATGCAGGCGATCAACCATTTATTGAAGATGATTCGCGAAGGTATGCTATTTGAAGATCAAGCAGCACAGCTAGTCAAGAAAATTCAATTTGCCACTTCACACGAAGAGCTTAATTTAGCACTTTCGTCACTGAACGAGATGGGTGAAGAAGACCCAGACGACAAACCCAAATTTGAAGTCACTGATATTCTCAAAAAAGCTGGCTTGCTCTCTGACAAAGAGTTGCAAATAGCTACAGCTTTAGCCCTCGCCAACAGACAATCTCTTTTAAAAACACTGTTCGACGCCCATCTAATTGACCAGAGAGTGCTAGAACTAGCAGCTCAGTGCAAAACCTACCTTGACCATAATTTGATACAGATGGAGCAAGCGACTATTGCTGTTACCTACGCCTTAGAAAACAACCTTAGTATTGACGACACCTTAGACTGCTTTGGTTGGTCGGCACCGGCTGCTTAGCGCCCACCGGAAAGCCATAAACCCAGAGCAAGAATGTATAAAGTCGAGAAGAATACCCCAGCGACAAGACACGACGCCTCTAAACCTGTGCAAGAGCCAATTGCTGGCGCCAGAAACAAAATAAAGGACTCAATCACTAGCCTTACCTCCATTGCTCGCATGCCTATAACAACGCTCAAAGACGTCTAAAAGTTCAAAACAAATAGAAGATTCAAGATTAAAAGTGCGCCCAGGCAAAAACTTGAATAGATTAAAACTGAAAATATATGAAAGGCTGAGACGTATCTGGCAAGAAAGTCACGATTGCTAAGATCAAAACGGCACAGTATGCGGCCTTAACGAATGCAGGTAGATTCTGAAATACCTTCTTCTCATTCAATGCAGAAATGGGAACATTTGTCAGCAAAAGCAAAGCCACCATAATCAAAGTGATCAGGCGAAGGCATACTAAACATTGGCCTTAATGTAATCATGCGCCGCACCATTACCCAAGCCAAACCAATATCTTGTATGCGGAAGAATACCCAACCTATACAAACTGCCTGAAATGTCAAAAAGATTGAGAAGTAGCGCCAGAAAAATGCCACCACTTTTTGATCTAGAAAGTTCTTCAAGCCAACTGTCGAGTCTTTCCACATTGAAAACTCACGGTGCACTATTAGTGCCAGCCCATGAAAGACCCCCCAAACTACAAAGTTCCAAGAGGCACCATGCCATAAACCACCAAGAGCCATGGTCAAAAACAGATTGCGATTAACTTGCAGGCGCGTACCGCGCGATCCACCCAAGGGAATGAAGAGATAGTCACGCAACCAGGTAGATAGAGAAACGTGCCAGCGCCGCCAAAAATCGGACATGTTACTGGCAATATATGGCATGTTGAAGTTAATTGGTATGTGATAGCCAAACAACATGGCCGAACCTCGGCCGATATCGGTGTAACCAGAAAAGTCGAAATAAATCTGGAAAGCAAAAGCATAAGCAAACAGCCATAACTCTAACCCACTATAGTTGGACGGCCCACTCACACCCATTTGAACAAACACTGCTAAGTTGTCTGCGAGGAGTAATTTCTTGGCCATGCCAATGATAATCAGTGGTACGCCCTCATCAAAATAAGAGAGCTTGATCTTGTTGTCTGCCTGCATCTGCTCAACAAAATCAGGATAGCGCTTAATTGGGCCAGCAATCTGTGTGGGGAAGAACGCAGCAAAGAGTGCGAATAGAACAAATGAATCAATCGGTTTCTTGCCGCGGTAAATCTCGAAAAGATAGTGTATGAACTCGAAAGTAAAGAACGAAATACCCAATGGCAAGATAATATGCAAATCGAAATGCATAGCCTTACCGGTGGCTACTTTCGCTACAGCACCAAATGAATCTGCAAAAAAATTGGCGTACTTAAATACACCCAAAATAATCAAATTTACTGCTATGCCAATGCCTAAAAGTTTCTTGTTGGTGTGGTCTTTGACCATCAACTTGCCCCAAAGCCAGTTGTATAAGGTCATAGGCAAAATCAACAGAATAAACTGCGGAATAAAGCTCATGTAAAAGTAATAGCTGGCCAACAAAAGCATTGGCAAGCGACAAACTTTAGGCAAAATCCAGAAGAGCAAAACAATTACAGGCAGGAAGAGAATATATTCAGCACTTGTGAAAATCATCTATGGTCTTCCCCGGGGCAATGCAAATGGCGCGTGATCCATGATACCACCCCACTTCAACAGCACAATGCGAACAGAGAGCAAGCAGCAAAGGCCACTGCATCGCTCTTTCGCCAGCACGCCCTTAAGTTTTTATCACGTCACCCGGTTCACTCATGACCTCACGAGGAAGAACCCAATGGAAAGTCCTTTGCAACAAGAGATCACTTAAATATAAAGCGCTAAATCAATGTCAAGACCCGCGAACAGTGAATTCAGTACATATAATTGTCGAAGGTTGTCTTTCGACAGCCAATTACACCGCTTTCTCAGAGATTTGTTTTGAAGAAAAAATCTACAGTTCTGGCTCTAATATTGGTTGCAAGCTGCAGCCACAGCCACCGGGGAAAACGCCACCTGCTCCCCCACCAGAACCACCACGCTAGAGCGTCATCAGGTATGAATTAAGATCAGAAATATCTTTGTACATTTGCTGAATAACAGCACGCAGGTCAACGAGAAATTCTGATTGTGCCTTAAGTAAGTCTAGACTGACTCGACTATCTTTGGTTGATACACCGCTGACTTGATCAATAAAGGTCTTACTCTGCGCCCCTTTGGTTAGCCCACGATAAGACTGCCAATCTCTCAATAGGTGGTCGCGCCTAGATTCACCCGCTGATGGTGCAGAAGCTTTGCCAGAAGCTGCAGCAACAGGAAAGGCCGGGACAGCCTCTAAATAATTCCAGATCAATGGGTCATAACCAGCCCCACTGTAAGGTCTTCCAAAGATTGGTGCCAACATATTGCCTTTGCGCTGGCCCGCTTCTGGATTCTTATACTTTGGGGGGTAAAGACCCAAAAGAGGCAGGCCGATGGCCACAGAATTGCCGGTGATTCCAAAGATATTTGGTATCGGTGCTGCCTTGGTAATACCTAAGCTACTATCCAAAACGCCGAGCGTTCCAGATGCGATAAAAGTGGCCATGCCATTCAAGAGAGCTGAGCGATCGTGCTTAGCGGTGAAGAATGATAGTTGCATACTGTTGGAGGCAATGTCGCCATCAATATTGGCTAGCGCTTCTTCTAACTCAAGAGAAGCGTATTGCACTGCCCGTGATAATTTCTGCCGCAATAAGAGAATCTGAATCAGGTCATCACTTGTTGGTTTTATTGTTTGTGTTTGTTTTACTTGACCAGAATCACTTGGCGCAACCTTCTGCTTTAGTTCATTCATAACATCGACAATTTTGAGCAGACGCGCCATTTGCATAGCATTCTCTGTTGGTTCGATAGAGCCACCGTCTTTGTCCGCAACTGGAAATGATGATGATGTTGTTGTTATCGGCTCGGCAGCTGGACAAGAAGACTCACTACCAAAGAAGACAACGAGGTACACAATCAAACTTATCGCATACCGACCTAATACCTTCAATTGCTCACCCGTTCAAGAGCTACTAATAAGGCCACGCAGCCGAT
>LNEX01000554.1 GCA_001464165.1 bacterium Ga0077546 | reverse complement strand
CCACCATCGATTACCACGATAGTGTTTATGCCAAAAGCGATAGAGACCCTTGTGCGACGAGAGAATCATGCGCACTTTGACTTGCTTAATAGACTGACCATAGTGGTGCAGCACTTGGGCGGTCGGGGTAAACCAAATCTCCCAGCCCGCTTTCTTGGCGCGAAAACACCAATCTACTTCTTCAAACAGCATGAAGAAACCTTCATCAAGGGTGCCTATCTCATCAAGCAATTGACGCTTAATCATTAAGCACGCGCCTTCTGGCTGGTCTACTTGGCGCTCGTCATCATGATTCCAGTCAAGCATTTTGTATTCGCGGAATCTCTGGCCATAGCTAGAACCGGCTGGAAACATGCGACTGAGTCCAATTAGTTCAAAAACCATGCCTAGAAAAGTAGGGAAAGCGCGACACGATCTTTGAATTGAGCCATCAGTATTTAATAGCTGCGGCGCTACTACACCGGCTTTTGGATGGCTATCAAAGAAATTCAGCAAAGTCTTGAGGGCACCAGGAACGATTTCAGTATCAGGATTGAGCAACAGAACAAACTGACCTGTGGCATGAGCTAGAGCTTGATTGTTACCAGCAGCAAAGCCCCGGTTGTCAGCGTTGGCTGTGAGCTTAACCCAAGGATGAGCATCTGCGACCATTTCAGCAGACTGGTCGGCAGAGGCGTTGTCAACAACAAACACCTCGACGTCTTTCAGTTCATCTGAGCCGGTCAGGGCTATAAGCTCTTGTCTGAGCGAAGCCAAACAGGCCCGCAAAAGCTCTCTTGTATTCCAACTAACGACAATGACAGATAGAAGCATCTGCCAATTTTAGGTCATTGTGCCTGTATGCTGCACTAGCATCTGTTCACAATTCAAGGCTCCGGTCAATTTGTGCAGCAGCCTGCTGCATACTTACCCAGTTTCTTTGCCAATTCTACGAACTGCAGCTTCTCTTCGTAGGTTAAACCAGCAGTGGCGGCTTCTATCACGGCAGCATGCTCAGCAAAAATCGGTTCAATTAGCGCCCGGCCCTTGCCCGTTAGCGACACAAGTTTTGTACGTCTATCACTCTCGTGCTCAACACGCTCTACTAGCCCTCTTGGTGAGAAGAATTTTGCTACCAATGGTGCTAATAGGAAAACTACCTTTATGAAGCAGCACTTCTAAAACAGCGAAATCACTAGGCCAAAGGCCAGCCTGCTGAATCTGCTGCCAAGCTGGTCTCTGAACGGCCACAGTAGACCGATGCAGAACAGTAAAGAGCTTTAGTGAAAGTTTGGCATTACTTAATTTGTTGGGCATTGATATCTACTCATTGTCTGGTAACTGAAGAGCAAGCCTCATTGGGCACACGCGTGGGGCAAGCATCATTTCATTTGCGCACGCCGCTTAAGGGTTTCAGCTGAGGCATCGCGCTCCTCGTCTTCTATAAAGCTGAAGGTGCTGCTGCGTTTTTGATCATTGATCCGTGTCGCCTCTTTAGCTTTGCCTTGCCGAGCTAAGCTGACGGAAAGGGCAGTGAGGCAAAGATTGCGTATACGTTCTGGGGGGTTAAGAGCCAGACAGCGCCTAGATAAGGCTTCGGCTTCGGCCCAACGACCGCAATCAAGATAGTTATCGGTGCGCGTACTCAGTAAATTGACACGATCACCTTTAGATAGCTTATTTTGCTTTTCTAGTTTATCGTAGGCACTGCTCAAGGTCTTATCGGCAGCAACATAGTCAGTAGCCCATTTCTGAGCCGCACCCACTAAACAGGCAACCTCAGCTGCTGACCTACTTTTAGCAAGACGAACGGTGAGATCGCGCAACATCTCTGGTTGACCGACAAAGTTCTTCAATGCGGCTTGCTGAAGTTGCATTTCTAGATAATGAGAATCAGATGGCGACAGCGTTTTCATATACTCATTCAAATACTTCAAAGCACCAGGCCGGTCGCTTGCAGCCAGGTAGCAACGAGCGCGTTTAGAATAGCGATCTGGCGTTAGCAGCGAGGGTAGAGCCACCTCACAAATGCGCTGGCCAAGCATGTTGTACTCTTGCCATTCCTTCAATGAAGTTTTGGCCAAACTGAGGTGATTCGACTCACACTCTTCCACAAGTGCCACTAGATACATCTCTGTATCAGCCTTTATTGCATTTTTAGCACGCAATAACTCAGCAGCAGCTAACAGACTGTTGATATATGGCAAGGCCTTAAGGCGTTGCTCTTGACGCAGATAGCAAGTGGCTATTTGACACTGAAGCTGAACCCGCAAATTTCTTGATTCATTTTTTGTATCTACTGGTGCAGCCTCTAAGGCCTTTTTGTAATGCCCTAATGCAGCAGGAAATTTTTTAGCAAACTCTTCGCGAATACCAAGTTCACGCTCAGCCCGCCAATCGCCCTGGGCCACAGAACTTTGCATTGCAAACAAACAGACACCAAGCAATAAAGAAGCCATTGAGAGAAATTTAAATAGCTTCATCATACAAAGTTAGTGCCTTGTTTCTTCAAGCTAATGCCCTACTTATATTTTGCACTATTGTTTTGCACTAAAATAGCGAGCATCTAAATTACTAAAGATGATGATTGCCAAGAGACTAACTGATTTTACCCTTTGTTCAGTCGCCCTTATCCTGGGTGCCCCTGTTCTCTTGGCAATAGCCTTGGCAATCAAACTGGATAGCCGCGGACCAATTATTTTCAAACAAAAGAGAGTAGGCCAAAACGGCCAATTGTTTGAAATTTATAAATTTCGCACTATGCGCACAGGAACGCCAGACCTTCCCACAGACCAGATGTTGCTCTTGCCGAGCCCTGTGACAAAAGTAGGTGAGCTTTTGCGTAAAACTAGCCTGGATGAACTTCCTCAGCTAGTTAACGTAGTGCTTGGACAGATGAGTTTAGTGGGGCCGCGGCCAGCTCTGTATAATCAAACCGACCTAACCACTAAACGTGAAGCTAGTGGTGTGTTGAAGTTTATGCCGGGAATCACAGGCTGGGCCCAGGTTAACGGACGTGATGAGCTTCCTGATGATGTCAAAGTCGCAGCCGATAAATGGTATTGCGACAACTGGAACTACTGGCTCGATTGGCGCATCATCGCCATGACTTTTAGAGCAGTTCTCAGTAAACGCGGAGTCAATTAAAACAGAGGGGACGTATGAAAGGTTTAATTCTCAGTGGCGGCAAAGGCACACGCATGCGGCCAATCACACACACCGCGGCTAAACAACTTTTACCAGTCGCCAACAAACCCATTCTCTTCTATGGCGTTGAAGCTCTAATTGATGCAGGCATCAAAGAAATAGGCATTATCGTCAGCCCTGAAACCGGTAAAGACGTGCAGGACTGCGTTGGCGACGGCAGCCGCTGGGGCATTCGCATCGAATATATCCTACAAGACCAGCCAATGGGACTGGCCCACGCAGTAAAAACCGGCCGACCATTTCTTGGTGATTCACCATTTGTCATGTACTTGGGCGACAACCTCATTAAAGACGGAGTAGGCCCACTAGTTAAGCGTTTCGAAGAAGAAGGCCCTGACGCCTTTATCTTACTGAAAGAAGTAGCTAATCCAAGTTCATTTGGTGTCGCTGTACTAGATAAAGACGGCCGTATCAGCGGCCTTGAAGAAAAGCCAGCCAAGCCAAAATCGAACCTGGCCTTGGTTGGAGTTTATCTATTCACTCCAAAAATTCACACCGCCATTGACCAAATCAAGCCAAGCAAGCGCGGTGAGCTTGAAATTACCGATGCTATTCAACAATTGATAAGCACTGGCAACCGCGTCGATAGTCACATTTTGCAGAGCTGGTGGCTTGATACCGGTAAAAAAGACGACATGCTTGAAGCCAATCGCGTAGTGCTAGACGAGATGACCGATGTCGCGATGCTGGGCACAATTGATGATGATTCGAGAGTTTCAGGTCGCGTGCACATCGGCAAAGGTAGCAAACTAGTCAACTGCACAGTGCGCGGGCCAGCAGTTATTGGTGAAGATTGCGTGCTTGAGCACACCTATGTGGGGCCCTTTACGTCAATTGGTGATGGCGCTCGAGTAAGCCATGCCGAAATTGAACACAGCATTTTGAGAGAGAAAGCACAGATATTAGATTTTCATGGCCGCATAGCCGACAGCTTGATTGGCGTTGGTGTTGAGCTAACCCGTTCCACCGGCAAGCCTCAGGCTTTCAGGCTTATGCTGGGCGACGATTCTAAGGTAGAAGTAGTCTAAGGAAGAAGTTGACTAGTTAACACTTCGCAGCCCAGATAAAACAATATTCATACGCCCGAGCCCTAATATGAAAGGGGTTGGCTTGATCCAAAGTGGCCTAGAGAGAGAAAATCTAGGCATAGTCATGTTTTGAGGAAATTGTCCATGAGACTTCTGATCACCGGCGGCTTAGGATTCATTGGTAGCAACCTGGTACGCCACTTGCTTAAGACCTATCCTGAATACGAAATCATCAACCTTGATGCTGAAACCTACGCCGGTCACAGAGAAAACCTCGAAGACGTTGCCCAAAATCCGAAATACAAACTAGTTGTGGGCCGTGTTGAAGATGCCACATTGGTAGATGAAATTGTCTCTGGCAAGAAGTTTGGACCAATCGACGGCATTATCAACTTAGCAGCGGAAAGCCACGTTGACCGCTCTATTGAAGACTCTAGTGTCTTCGTTAAGTCGAACACACTAGGAACACAAGTCTTACTGGAAGCCACTCTCAAGTATGGCCGCAAAGATGGCGCCCAAATGCCATTTAAACCAGAAGACTACAAGATTCGCTATACCCAAGTTTCAACTGATGAAGTATATGGTTCGCTTGGACCAACCGGTCTCTTCACTGAAGAAACACCACTGGCCCCCAATAGCCCCTATTCATCACAAACTTACTTAACGGCATTAAAGTGCCTGTCTACGGCGACGGCCTCAATGTGCGCGATTGGCTGCACGTTGAAGATCATTGCAGCGCTATTGATCTGGCCTTCCACAAAGGCCAACCAGGCGAGGTTTATAACGTTGGTGGCAACAACGAACGCACCAATATGCAAATCACTAAGCTGGTTCTAAAAGAGCTAGGCAAGGGTGAAGATATGATCAACTATGTGCAAGATCGCCTTGGTCATGACCGCCGCTATGCCATTGACTCTTCTAAGATTCAAAAAGAGCTTGGATGGAAACCAAAACACACATTCGAAACTGGTATTCATCAAACGCTAAAATGGTACACATCAAACACAGCCTGGGTCAAAGCTGTAACCAAGCCACATAGTTCTGATGTAGCGGCGAAAAAAGAGCTGGTAGCCAACAAATGAAATTGCTTGTCACCGGGGCTGGTGGCCTTAGCTAAGCGCGGCCACGACGTAGCTGCCTATGGCAAAGAAGACTTAGACATTACCGACTGCGACTTGGTTAACCAAGTTGTAGAAGAACAGCGCCCTGATCTGATTGTGCACTGCGCCGCTTACACTCAAGTAGATCAAGCCGAAACAGAAAAAGAAGTGGCCTTTGCCATTAACGAGCGCGGCACCGAAAACGTAGCAATAGCTGCTGGCAAGCTCAATATTCCTATGCTTTTTGTCAGCACTGACTATGTTTTTGATGGCAGCAATAAGATGCCCTACAAAACCAGCGACCCCACTGCGCCACTTTCTGTCTACGGTAAGTCGAAACTGGCCGGTGAATTAGCTGTTCAAAAGCACTGCAAGAACTACTATATTGTGCGCACGAGCTGGCTCTATGGCCCCTATGGACGCAATTTTGTCGACACCATCTACAAACTTGCCGAAGAACGTGACCAAATTAAAGTTGTAGCCGATCAGGTTGGTTCGCCAACTAGCACTGCCACTCTTTCAGAAATCATTGCCGACCTAATCGTAACAAAGCGCTATGGCATCTACCACGCCACTGATGACGGCGCGACCAGTTGGTTTGATTTTGCTCGCGAGATAGTCAAGGACCTAGAAGGCAAAGGCAAAAGAGTCGAAGTCTTGCCCATAGAAACCAAAGACATGCCAAGACCAGCGCCGAGGCCAGCCTACTCAACCCTCGACAAAAGCGACTTGATAGAGGCATTAGGGCGGCCTCTGACACCATGGCAAGAGGCCTTGCACGACTACCTGAAAATGAGAAGCGTTAAGGCCACAGCCTGAGACTGAGCCAATCTGGGCTCAAATCTGTTATTCTTAAGTGCATCAGTACTAGTAACTACAAACCAACCATAGAAACACCTCAAAAACGTGCCTCAATTAATGACTATTTTGAAACCACTATCACCAGAAGCAATCGGCCAAGAGTACAAAAAAGAATTGTCTGTTCAAGACTATTCAAAGAAAACCGTCATTGACGGTGTTCAAATTATCAACTTACCCATGTTCTACGACGATGGTGGCTCACTGGCTGAAATAGTGCGTTTGGACGAGAACGGCTGTTTGCAAATTTTGCCTGAGTTCAAAGTGCGACAGACCACTTACTCGCAAATGTTACCCGGCACAATCAAAGCTTTTCACCTGCACTACAACCAAGAAGATGTTTGGTTCGTAATGCCTTACGACAGACTTCTAATTGGTCTATTTGACGCTCGCAAAGAATCACCGACCTACAACCAAAGCATGCGTTTCATACTTGGTTCAGGTCGGGCCCAAGCCCTTTACATTCCGCGTGGCGTTGCTCACGGCCTGGCCAATGTTTTCCAAAACCCAGCCAATATGATCTACTTCGTCAATCAGTGCTTTGATGCTAACGAGCCTGATGAAAGAAGACTGCCATGGGACATTCTTGGCGAAGATTTCTGGACAATCAAAAAAGGCTAAAGCCTTTAAAAATATGATTCTGAAAACATGAATATAAATTGGAGGGATGCATGAGAATTTGTTTCATCTCTCGCGAATACCCACCTGACACAGGTTGGGGCGGCATCGGTGCATACACCTATCAGCTCTGCCGCGAATTAGCCCGACAGGGCCACGATGTACACGTGGTTTGCCTGACGAAAAAATCTGTTACTGGGCCAAATCCAGAGATGATCAAAGACGATCAAGTGCACGTTCACCGCGTTGTTTGGGCCGATTCATTACGCCTAGCTGCTCTTCTCAACGTTACCCAACCAAATACTCATCACGTCTTGCGTGCGGCTTTGCCGATGTGGAAAAAGTTTTTGGAGCTACACTCAGCTCAGCCTTTCGATGCCGTTGAGGCACCAGATCATTTAGCTGAGGGAATTTTCTTAGCAATTACTCGAATTGCGCCCCTCGTGATTCGCCTGCACACTCCCTATTCAAAATTTGTTGCCGAAGGCTACCACAACATCAAAAACGATTTTGATAGTTTCATAGTGTCATCTCTTGAAAGACTAGCAATGTCTGAAGCCGACCTACTTTCTTCACCCAGCATCAATCTAGCTGAGTACGTAGCCCAAGAGACTGGGGTCGCTTTAGGACAAATTCAAATTGTCAGAAATCCAGTTGATACAGAAAAGTTTTCACCAGAAGGTAAGACTGCAGAACTCGAAAACCCTTTCAATGCAAAATCAGGAAGCAAACTGGTTTACTTTGCCGGACGACTAGAAGAGCGCAAAGGCATTAAGTATCTGATTCAAGCCGTGCCACAAGTAGTAAAGGTCGTACCCGAAGCACGCTTCATTGTCGTTGGTGCTGATACCAATACCGGTGCTGGCAAAACCTCTGTTTTAAAATCACTCAAAGAGTTTTTGCTCAAAAATTCCTGCTTAGACAAAGTGCATTTTGTCAGCCATATCCCCTTGGCACAAATGCCTGAATATTACCGTCTCGCCGACGTCTGCACAGTACCGTCACTATTTGACAATGCACCATACACAGTGCTTGAAGCACTAGCTAGCGGCAAGCCTGTAATCGGTAGTACCGCCGGAGGTACACCAGAATATATCGAGCCCAATGTTACCGGCCTGCACGTACCGAAAGCTGATGCTACGGCTCTGGCCGAGGCTATAATCGCAATGCTATCTGATGACGGCAAGCGCCTTGAAGCGGGCAAGGCCGCCCGACAAGCCGCACTAAACCAATATGCCTGCGGCGTTATTGCTAAAGAAGCGGTGAGAACTTACGCGATTGCCCAAGAACGACACCAGCTTCGCAAACACGATGCCATTTACAAGAAAGCACCAGAAAAACTCACACACGACGTGGTGCAATTCGTCAAAAGCTATCACGGCCATATGCATGCCTTTGGCGAGAGCCTATCAATGCGTTACCGCACTGGGCTGGGCTTAAAACTTCTATTCACCAGACCAAAGCTCTCAGCAGTAAAAGTAGCGCTGGCGTCGGGAAAAATAATGAACAAGATTTCTAATCAACCAGCTGGCCTTAATAACTTTGTTTCTCGACTAGAGAAAACAGTCGAGCACAAGAGTCAGGAAGAGTGGGAATAGGTCTTACTTGTTCCCTCGTTTTATCCCTAGCTTCCATCTCTATCTTGCATTTTTAGCTCCCATCACTCAAACAAGCGAAGATTAGGCAGAGCACTCTGTAAGCGCTTCTGATCGGCAGGCAACAATCCGGAAACAACTAGTCTTTCTAGCTTACGAAACTTGACCAGTGACTCAATACAATTTCTATCGACATTGGTGAAACCGATGTTTAGATCTCGCAAATTGCTCAATGCAGTCAGCGCTTTCAAGTCATCGTTAGTGACTGAACAATATCTTAGACATAGTGTTTCCAGTGAACTGATTGAGGCAAGAGCCTTAAGATCGGCTTTCGATAAAACGGCAGAACGAATTGTTAGTGCGGTCAAACGCCGGTTTCTAGCTATCACCTTTAGTTGTGGTGAAATCTTAGGACCACCGTCGAAGGCCAAGCTCTGCACCCTAGTCACAGGCAACAACTGACTAAATATCTTAGGCTCTATCTGGCACTCGTTAAAAGTCAGTGATTCGAGTTTAGTCAATCGATTAAGGTAGCTAGTACTTTTTTCAGTCAGCAACATACGTTGCAGTTTAAGAGATTCTAGCGCTGTCAATCGAGAAATTTCAGCCAACATAAGATCAACTCGTGTTGGCTCTGTCGAGAGAACAAGTGACTTCAAGTCGTCGCTGCGAAAATAGCTTAAAAGCTTTGGTTGGAACTGCAACAGGGCATTGCCATTCAAAGTCACCCTCATTTTGGTCGGCACAGTAACCGTACCGGTAGCTTCATGTGTGACTTTGCCAAAACCCATAGTGCATTGCATCCTACCAAGCGAAACACCAGAAGGAAAAGTGAACACCCTATACTCTTCGCCGTTCTTTGTGACAATGTGCGAGTAGTACTTGAATGGCTTGGCAAAGAAAGCTTTGACCTCTTTGTCGACAGCGGTTTCATCTTTTCCCGTCAGCTCCTCGGCCACATCTGTCATGCGCGGCAAGTTTCTTTCAGCAACGGTCATTACAGTTTTGTTCACTACCGGCTGGCCCTTCGGCGCAATCGGCTGAAAAACAATGACAAAGACTGCGACGCCAATTAAGCTAAAAGCTGCTAACGCCACAAGCCCATAGCCGATCAAACCTTGCCCCGTGAGCCCTGTGTGACCAGAGAGCCCGCTAGAATCGACTTGGTCACCCCCTGAATCGCTTCTATTATTTCTATTACTTCTCGCCGCTGCAGTCGCCGCCCCGGCATAAGCCTCTAAGCTCTTGCCGTCGCTTATGCGGGTCAAATCTATCGCCATCTCTTTAGCCGACTGATAGCGGTCTTGGGGCAGCTTGGCTAGACACTTCTCAATCACTACATCAAGCGAAGGCGGGAAGGTAATATCGCAGACATCAGATAACAGGGGTATATCGCCCTCTTCATGCAGCATGGCTATTTCAAGTGAGTTAGCACTTTCGAAAGGCACATAGCCGGTTAATGCCTCAAATAGTGTGCAGCCCACTGAATAGATGTCTGAGCGGTTGTCTATCTGTTCACCCAGGCACTGCTCTGGGCTCATGTAATAGGGGCTGCCAAAGACTTCTCCCACGGCTGTAAGCTCTTGCTTGTGCTGGCTATGTTTATCGCCCACAAGCTTGGATATGCCAAAATCGAGTATTTTAATTTCATGATTTTGGCATATGAATATATTGGCTGGCTTGATGTCGCGATGAACGACATTGTTTCGATGAGCATAGGCTAGGGCATCTAAGACAGCGAGAAATACTGAAATAGTAAATTCAAATTCTTGCGGACCTTTGCGCACAAGCAAGTCTTCTAAGGTCTCACCCTCAAGATAGTCCATAGAGTAGTAAGGTACTGTGTTTTCGTGAATGCCTAGATCATAAACTTTGACCAGGCCAGGGTGACTTAGAACTGAAAGAGTCTTTGCTTCGGCCTTGAAACGCAACCAACTTTGCTCGCTGACAATACTTGGTGACAAAACCTTCAGAGCATACGGTCGGTTAAGACTCAGGTGCTGAGCCAGATAGACAATGCCCATACCGCCTTCGCCAATTACTGAAACGATCTTAAAGGCGCCACCAATAACGGTGCCTGGCGAGAAGTCAGCCTGAGGCAACATTCGACCTGAGTCGGCATTGGCCTTAAAGCTATCGGTATACCCACGCTTCTCAGCCATGGCCTGCCGCCGCACTTGAGTATTTGTGCGCGCTAATCGCTCTTTCTTTGGTAGAGCTGGCTGAGCACATTGGCAGCGCAATTCTTGAAAGAGAAACGAAGTGAATGAACCAGCTCGTTTCTTTGCTACTGACTTGCCGCAGCCGGTGCAGACAAGGCTTGCAGTTGACTCGGTTCGACGAGACTGGATGCGGGTGGACCTAGCTTTATCAGCCGAGCTACTTTGGGCGCCGGACTTGCTTTTCCCACTAGACTTGCCGTTATTACATTGACAATAATTCTGCTGAAACAAATACGACGTAAACGAGCCAGCACGAGTGTTGACTAGAGACTTGCCGCATTTTTTGCACTGACTAGTCAATTAGTCTGCCTCGACAAATCTTAATTCTAGCACCGGCAGAAGTCGAAAGTAGTTCAAAGGCTACTATTCAACATGGCAAAGTCAATTTACTCTTTGTCGTTTCTGGCAACTACATGGGGGCTTTGAGTGTACTTCTGCGTTCGCCAGAGCGGCGGCCAAGCGACTCACTCCCTGCTCAGTAATATTTGTCTTTTGAATTTCTAGATCCATTAACTGCTGATGTTCAAGCAGATCAGCTATGGCATCATCAGTAACATTTGGTAGTCCACGCAGCCAAAGTTTCTTCAAATGCTTAAGATTTCTCAGGTATCTAATTCCAGCATCACCAACTTTGGTATCGCTCAAATTAAGTTCTTCAATAGCCGTCATACGGCTAAGGATAACTTGCAGGGTTGAGTCACTCACGTTCGTCTTTGATAAATCTAGACGCTTGAGCGAAGACATGAGCAAAAGCGACTTAAGCCCCTTGTCACTAACATTAGTATTGGCCAAATTTAGAGTCATCAAAGACGGAGTTTTACCAATAGCGGCAACTGCATCGTCAGTGATGGCTGACTGAGACAGGTCGATAAACGACAGCGACCGCAAGTGCGCTAGATAGCTGAGTCCGGCTGCACTCATTTTACATTTGCGCAGATGCAAACGGGAAAGTCTCTGTAGCTTACCGATAGCCTTTAGAGAGCGGTCTGTTGCGATGGTATAACCGATATCTAGTTCTTTGAGATTGGGCAAGTCAGCCACGACACTTTCAAGATCGCGATCATCAACAGCAGTGCCAATCAAAACCAGACTTTGCAGCTGCTTAAGTCGCAGAATATACTGAAGATTCTTGTGGGTAACAATGGCTCCGGAAACATCTAAAGCCTGGAGGTCATTGTCTTTAAGGTTAGCCAAGCAAGGAAGATAATTACCTGATGCAGAGGCCGTCTCAAGGCTAATCACCGCTGACTTCGGTACAACTACTTTGCCTTTGGCCACCATGCCAAAGTCGCGGGCTGGCCATTGCGACATAAAAGCTGAGTCGGCTCTATCTACAAAGTATCTTCCCAAGCCACTCGCCGGAAAACTTATTGTTCTAGTCTCGACACTGCCTGCCGACGCAATACAGAACCCAGAGTTGCAGATCGAAATAAACGCAACAGCAACAATCTTGATGGCAAGACTCGGCAGCCTAGAATGTAAAATCTGAACATATTTAGAATGAGGCACGAGTTCAAGCATGCAACTACTTCACTAAGGTGGCAACAGTAGCACCGACATTGTTATAGACGGCCCCTTGGGTCGGATCGGCCACTGTCACTCCCGCGATACTATCAGCAGAACCGGTAAATTGAATTCCGAACTGGCCAAACACACCTTGACCGTGTCAATTTGACAATGTAAATACCGACGACATTGCCATTGGTAGTTACAGGAAGGACCGTTGTTGCTCCACTCGACCACAAATCAGAGTTACCACGAGGGTTTGAGACATTTGAATTATACGAACCATGATTGGCGTTGATAATTGAACCACCAATGACTACCGGGTTAGACGTGTCACAGCTTGTACCGGTGACACATCGCCCCATACACTGAATTACCTTCTGTACGCCAACTGGATTGGTTTGCGCCGTTGACAAATTACTCAGACCCATGTCGACCCAGTAGGTGGGCAAGATAGGTGGTGCCAATCCGGCCCCAGGCTGGCTGCTATCGGCAAAGGTCAGATAGGCATTAGAAGGGAAGGTAGTTGGCGGTGCTGGCGCTGGAGAAGGAAGAGGTGGTGGAGAATCTGGCCCGATCTGGCCAGCGGTTTCGAGGAACCACGGAGGTGACGGAGCCGATACTACGGGCAAGCGTTCAGCCGTAGCCGACACGTTGACAAATTGACTACTATTGCCGATTAGTGGGGCAAAAAGAAAGGCTATCGCCGGACTCATTGTCACCGTTATAGCGTTGTTAGTGCCACCATTAAGGGAGGAATAGCTGACCTGTACGCTACTCAACGGTATTGGGTTTGAGCTCGCATTGTAAACATCTGTAGAACTATGCTGAACCATGTAATTGGCGTCGATAGTCGCCTGCGACAGGTTCGCCGGAGTCGAATTCCATTGCAGATCATAGGCGCCCATCAACGCGGCAGCATCAACCACTGACTGCATCTCGCTACCCGCCGATACGAAATGCGCTATGTCAACTGCGATGGTTGCAAACAACAATACAATCAAAATGCCGAGCAATAATAAAACTGAACCGATGACGCCACTTTTTCGGCGAAACAAGATTTGACGCTGTTTTCGAGTATTCACAAATTTCATGATTACCTACTTATTTAAGGTTCAATATCTGCACAATAGACACCGGCGACAGTGTAATTATTGGGAGCCAGGCGCGCACCAAATAACTGCAAAGATGGATTGGGCCATTCGGGCAGCCCACTTGTTCCAGGATAGACAACTCTCACCGCCACCACGCCCGCGCCGCTTACGCTAGAGTAACAGCCAGTCACGGATGACACTGGTGGTGGCGTGGCGACAAAGTTACCAGAAGCATCGATTGTACCGTTCGTAAACTGATCATCGGTAGTTACACAGTTTGCCACTCGCACCCTATTGTTCTTCCAATTAGCATAGTTTGTTGCACTGTTTCCATTTTGACGCGCGAGATAATTGAAGTTGATTGCCAACCAACGCGCCTGCGTTCGGGCTGCCGCATCCACCCCTGTCTTCAAGTACATGTACATAGCAACTTCGTAGGCGACGTAACTAATTACCATAAAGATTGGAATTACAAGCACTATGGCTACAGCAAATTCAGATATCTGAGCACCGCTATTTTGCCGCAAATCTCTTGTTCTTCTCGCTCTTATCACTTAGTTCACCTCCTAAAATGTTGACAAAATAACAGCTGGTTCTATTGGTTATGAATGCGGAATAGGCCAGGAGCAGGAAGAATTGACGACGAAGCCGCTGCCATCAAAGCCCAAGAAACCTGCCTGTAAAGGGTTCCAAGGATAGACCGGGAGATTTGTACCAGACCTATACGTCGCCACAGCAGTGACATAACTCTTCGTCAGACTAGGTGAGTTGGGTACACTGAAGTAAACACGAAACTGGGTACTGGAATTACGATTGATCACACTAGGAACAGAAATTCGGTTCAGTATTTGCTGGTAGTTGGCATCAGAAACGTTAGCGGCACCAGAATTTGTGCCGCCCTGATTCATCGTTGTTAGGCCCTGTCTGCCATACGCATAAGCTATCTCTCGAGCCGCTTGTCTGGCTACATAAGAAAGTTGTTGCTACCAGAATCATCAGCAAGAGAATCGGCAACAGAAGAGCCATAGCACTCACAGCCTCGACGATCGAGGCACCATGACTGGTGCGCAACCGCAAGGCCCTCTTCTTTTGAAAGTTGGGCGCGCATAGTTGCACGGCCTCTACCGAGGCCGAACGCTTAATTTTCGGCATAAAAAATATCCTGTGGCTGTACTGATGTACGCAGGAGTATGCTTTCGCATAAACTTATATAGTGAAGAAGGACAATCCCTCAATGGTCCTTCAATAACCCAAGAAGTTGCCAAGACCCCTTAGCGATGTTAGCAGAAAGCCTATTGAGCTGGTTGCGCCAAGCTCAACAGGCTTGAAAATTCTTAACTATTTGATAGCAAAGACATCACTTGCTCTGCAAACCTCTATAACAGTCCCATGCATTATGGGTTTGATTATTACCGAGCTGCTTACTCTTTACGGGAATCACTGAAATACTGAGAAGTGGCTGACTCTGAGGGCCGGTTGAAGCAGCGCTTGCAGATACGGTACTGACGGCCTGCTCGCTGGCAGAATCTAAACGAACTTCATCGACTATGGTTTTCTTTTCTCCGTCAACTGTTGCGCCCTTATTCTTACTTGCGGCAACTGCCTTCGCTAAGCCAATTCTGGCATTGACCAGTTCTGAATTGCACTTCAAAGCCTCACCAAACCAACTTTCAGCAAGGCTAAATTGGCCAGACTGCAAACAAGCCTCCCCGTAGAGGCACATATCAAATGTTGTGGGCTCAGCCATTGCCACTAAGAAATGAAGCTGCTCTAGTGCTTCCTTGTAATTGCCTAGCTTCAGTAATGAATACCCAAGATGTCGCCGCGCATCTACGCTGTCACGATCGGCTATGACCGCTAATTTATGATTGGCTACTGCTTGTTGAAACTCTCCTCTCAGCATTTGAAAATAAGCCCTTCTTAGGAGTGCATTTGTCTGCTTCGCATCTGAATCATCGACTTGAGCCAACGCGGTCTGGTTGTCCGAAAGACAAGTGAGCACAAGAGCAAGCACAGCCCTAAATAATATTCTCTGTGCTGGTAGTTCTTTCATAATTACTACTCACCTCAGAGTCGAGCTAACACAGGACAAAACCTGTAGAAGAAAAGCAAGAAAAGTTTGCCTCAATGGCCTCAGCCTTAAGAACATACTTCAGTACCTACCCGGTTGACAGGCTCTATTACTGAAAAAATTTCAAGCGTGTATTTATGTGTATCGAGAAAATTTCCCGAATTGCCAGCTCATAGTTATAGAGTACCCCTACCTAAAATGCCTAATACGCGGCAATCGCTGAGCCAAGAATTTTTCATTGGCATCGGTGAGTAGATCATCTGGAAGAATGAGCACCTCCAAATTCTTGAGCTTTGCTATTGACTCCAGACAGCCTTGATCTAAGTGACTGCATTGATCTAGATTCAATCTCTTCAGCTTCTGCAAGTCGGCCAGTTTAGCTAGTTCATCGTTTGTGATCGAACAGTTTACCAAAGACAAATCACTCAGTAAAAATAAAACTGTAATTTGCTTTGACTCTTTTAGAACCCTGAGCACGGGAGAAACATTCTTGACCCCCTCAAACCTGGCTGAATGTAGCTGCCTCAGTATTTTCTGCTTAGACAAAAGCTCACCATCAATGTGGCAATGACGCAAATCAAGAGCCCCAAGTTTAGGCAAGCTATTAAGGGCAGCAATATGCTCTGCTTGAAGATTTAACCTGTTAAATGCTAAATGATGAAGGGCGCTAAGGCGCACGATGTTGTGGAGCAAATCTTGACTCAAGGAAGGAACATCATCAAGGTAAAAACTTTGTACATCATCAGGTCGAAAATATTTGAGTAAATCAGGATATTCCTTAATCGCCGCTCCTGCACTAAAGCGCACAGCAGAACCAGCGAACATCATCACATCGCCCTGAGCATCGTGTGCAATATTCTGCCCACGTCTATCTGCAGCGGTGATGAAACCGAGCGAAAATGAGCGCGGGAAAGAAAAGAGTCGCCCCCTGCCGCTTGGCCCTGCCACAACCTTTGAATAAAGCCCCGGCTTGGAGGCCAAGAACTTCTCAACTTGAGCTCGCGTCTCCGCGGTTAGTTCGTCTTCTACTGGCTCGGCAGCGGCATAAAGTGCCCCTAGTGGAGCTTCGGTAGTGACATTGAGCTTTGAGTCAGACTTAGCTGAAGAAGCATTTGAAGAAGTCGAAGATGATGATGATGATGATGATGATGATGATGATAGCAAAGGCGACGGCTGCAAAATCTTGTACTGAGAGTCCAAAAAGACGTATAGCCCAGCGCAGCCAAGCAGAACAACAGCACCAGCAAGGCCAAGAAGCAGCGGCAAATGATTTGTCCTTTTCGATTTGCGCCTCTTGCCATCTATGCCAGGGAAAGAACTAGCCGCAACCACCTGTGGTGCAACAGTTTTACCGTCACGGATACGAACCAGATCTAAAGCTAATTCATCAGCCGACTGATAGCGGTCTTCAGGCTGCTTGGCTAAACATTTCGCAATTACAATATCGATGGAGTCTGGCAAATCAGCAGCAAGAGACTCGTCCACATCACAAATCAAAGGAGGTTCAGCCTCTTCATGCTGCAGCGATATATCGAGCGATGTCTTGCCTTCAAAGGGCACGAACCCAGTTAACGCCTCAAAGAGAGAGCAACCTACCGAATAAATATCAGAGCGCAAGTCAACTTTATCACCACGACATTGCTCTGGGCTCATGTAGAATGGACTGCCAAATATCTCACCAACAGCTGTTAGCTGCTGCACCTTGGCGCCAGCGTCTACTAACTTTGAGATACCGAAATCAAGAATTTTGACTTGCAGTTTTTGGCTATTGTTTGCGTTGCTCTGGTTGCTGGCATTTGGTCTACTTGCATTTCTTGCGACACTGGCAGAGTCGCAAATGAAAATATTTGCTGGCTTGATATCACGATGAATGATGTTATTGCCGTGGGCATACGAAAGCCCATCCAACACGGCTAGAAACACCTCAATGGTGAAGCCTAATGGCAACGAACCCTTATCTGCCAACAACTCTTCCAGGGTCGAGCCTACTAGATAGTCCATTGAATAAAACGGTATCGACTTTTCGTGCAGACCCAAGTCATAAACTTGCACTACCGTTGGATGCTTGAGCCGAGCCAAAATCTTAGATTCGGCTTGAAAGCGCAGCCAATTTTGTTGGTTGACCGCCTCTGGCGAGAGTACTTTTAAGGCATACTGCTGCCCTAACGACTGGTGCTGCGCCAAATAAACGACGCCCATGCCGCCTTCGCCAAGGCGACGAACAATTTTGAACACGCCGTGAGTATCGCCGCCCCAAATTTTATTAGCGCCATTAGTGAGCTGTTTGCGCTGGGCAAGGCGAACCGAGGTGTTGGAGCGCTTACTGGTCATTCACTAGCCCTGGCCCTGAAGTAGAAGCAGACCAGCCAATCCTAGCTTAATCTATGCTTTGACTAATTTTGACTCAAATACACCGCTTTAGCAACCGCATTAGAGACGCTTTCGTGCACTTCGCGATCAAGAATACTGGGTACGATATTGTCCATCTTAGTCTGGCCGCAAATCGCATGAGCGGCTGCCAACTTCATTTCATCAGTAAAATGAGTAGCATGGGCACGCAGGGCGCCTCTAAACAGGCCCGGGAAAGATAGAGCGTTATTGATGGTGCGACCATCGGCAGCAAACAGTGCACCACGCTTCATCGCTTCTTCAGGCTTAATTTCAGGGTCGGGGTTAGAAAGAGCAAGAATAACTTGACCAGGGCGCACCATTTCAGGGGTAATTAAACCAGGCTTGCCTGTGGTGGCAACAACCACATCACAGTCACTCATGATTTGTGCCAGTGGCACAGGTATACCACCTAAGCTAGCTAGCCTGTTCATGGCATTCTCGCGAATATCAGTACCAAGTACTTGCTTAACGCCATAACATAGCAACAGTTGAGCGATTCCCGATCCGGCTGCACCTAAACCGATGATCCCGACTTTACTGGCAGTCAAATCGACACCATTGCGTTGTGTAATAGTCATCAGGGCAGCCAGTACAACTACGGCGGTGGCATGCTGGTCATCATGCAAAACAGGAATACTCAGCTCTTCTTGTAAGCGCCTCTCAATTTCAAAACATTCAGGAGCAGCAATGTCTTCTAAGTGTATAGCACCAAATGTAGGGGCAATAGCTTTGACAGTGGCCACTACACTTTCTACATCGGTGTTATCCATCAATATAGGAATGGCACTGATACCAACCAATTGCTCGTATAAGACCGATTTGCCTTCCATGACAGGCATACCGGCAACCGCGCCAATGTTCCCCAAACCAAGTACAGCGGTGCCATTAGTGACAACTGCCACAGAATTACCAATGCAGGTATAGGTGCGGCTGGTAGAAATATCTTTTTGAATCAGTTTACAAATCTGGGCCACACCAGGGGTATAGATCTTACCCATCTCGGCAATGCTTGTTAGTGGCGCCTTGCTCTTGATGCCAATTTTGCCGCCTTCGTGGGCTTGCTCAACCGGGTCGATTACCCCTTCTAGACTGGCATTAGAAAGGGTTTTAAAGCCTTCTACCACAGCGTTCAAATGCTGCTCGTCATCGAGATACAGTGTAATGTCACGCACAAGAAAATCTGGGCCTTGAGCAACGATATGAATTTCGCCAATATTGGCACCAAGCTCACCAAGTCGAGTGGCAATCATGCCCAGATAGCCTGGTTTGTCCATGACTCGCACGCGAAAAGTGCGAAGGATCTTTGCTTCGGGCCGTACTAAAGATGTCATAACTATTTCTTTTGCCTAGGGTACCTGCAGACAAAAGAAGTCTAGCTGCTCAATTAGAGCCAACCCAGTCTCTTTGGATTTTCGTAACAGTACTAGTTACTCAGCTTTATGTTCGTCAATTTCGGTCCAGGTGCCAAACCAGCGCACAACGTCACCCTGAGCGTCTTTGACAGGCACGGCGCGACAAAGGTGCCAGAGATAATCACGTCTTCCTTCTTTTATAGTGGCTGCCTCAGGCTTGCCAAGCGGGCCTTTCCGCCGCAATTTTAAGCCCAGGGCTCGCTTCAAGCGAAAACGCACTTCAAAAGGCTCAGCACTGCCCACAGCCTCTTTCCATTTTTGATCGTAAGCTTCAAGATCTTCGGTATGAATCAAGAGTCGCCAACCACCGTGTAGGCTCTGTTGCACAGTCAAACCTGTATATTCAAACCAGCGATAATTCCAAAAATCAATTATGCCGCTGCTGTTTGCCGTCCAGACAATCTGTGGCATAGCGTCGGCTATGATGCGCAGCTGTTCTTCGCTGGCGAGTAGTGCTTCAGTGACACGGCGTTGGTCATTGACGTCAGTGGCAATAACTAACCAACTCATAGAAGCCTGGTCGGCATTGAAGAAAGGCACCACTTTTAGCAAGTGCCATCGGTAAAGACTCTCATCATAGAGATCAACTGGGTTGACGGCTCTGAGAGAAGAAGATGATGATGAAGAGGGTGACTTACCGCGCAAGCGCACTTCGCACTGGAAGTCGGCATAAAGCTCTCCCACTGAAAAACCGG
>LNEX01000553.1 GCA_001464165.1 bacterium Ga0077546 | reverse complement strand
TGATGAGTCTTCGCAACAAAGACACTGGGCTGCTTACCGCACCGGCCTTCCTCTATTTTCTTGAAGAAGAATTTTTCCGCAGTTTCAGAAACAGGGGCTCAATGTCTCTGCTTCTCGTTGACTTGCGCCAAATTGACCCTACACCCAGTGGAGTGAGGATAAACCTGGTCAGCCGCCAAACACTAGCTGATGCAGCTATGCAAATTTTTAATTGCAAACGTCAAACCGATGGCGCCGGTCATTACGAAGCGCAAACTATCGCTCTGTACTTACCGAACACTAACTTGAGCGGTGCCACCACAATGGCTAAGAAAATCCAGAAGGCACTCGCAGCCAAATCTTTGGCCGGGATGGAAGGCAAGACGCTAGCAGTGATTTGCGCCATAGCAGGAATTCCGGAAGACTGTACGAATTTAAATAACTTACTTACTTCTGCAGACTATGCCTTGCAAAAGGCTAACAGTGAAGGCTTGCCCATCGTGCGATACAAAGATATTGAGTAGTAGCGGCCTACCACTTACCATTCATTTGTTTGGCAAGCGCAGACACTAGTTGTTTAGCAGCATCAGGCACCACTTCATTCTCAAAATATTTCTTGCCACCGCCTTTGTCGGACGTCATTGGTGCCTTACTGATTGTAAGGCGATCCACTCGAGCTTCGGCCATACCGGTTTGCAAATCAATTATCTGAGCTGACACCACGAAAGTGTAGCGGTTTGACCACTTGGTGGGCCGCCACATAATCTCATCTACAACGCCGGTGAGCAAATAGCGCATAGAGACGGCCTCGCCGATGGCTTTGAAACTAGTTTCATTCCCGGCGGTCAAATTTAGATAGCGAACTTTTTCTAGTGCAGGGAATTTCTTTCGCAGCTCGTCGCCGGTCTTATACTGGCTGACAACGCCCACTCTTGCACCAACGTGCTTAGTCAGCTCCGCCTCTACTTTGTCACCGAGGGTGAAGGGCAAGTCAGTTAGCTCATCAGGACTGTTGATCACGCCCCAGAGAACACCCTGAGAGGAGTAGGTGACGATTTTCTCGAAAACTGCACCAAAGGGAGAAATACCTACTGCTTTTGCCGCAGGAGCTGGGCTGGTAGTGGTAACAGCAGGCGTGGTCTTCTTGCCCACCGGAGCAGTAATCGTGGAAGTAGTGAGCGCCGGAGTAGTAACAGCGAGTGCGGCTGCAGTAGGAGCGGTGATACCGGGTGCGCTGGCTTGCTGCGTGGTGGGCACCGTAGCAGTAGTAAAAGTAGAAGAAGTAGTAGTAGTAGCAGCAGCTTCGGCAGCTGCCTGTTCCTTGCTATATAACTCAGTCTTCCGCGGACTCGCCGGTATTGCCAGCATGGCAAGCTCGCTGCCGTTCCAGCGCATCTTCATCTCTGGGTTTTGCGACACTCGTCTATCAAACTGCACCTCTTGCGCCACCAGATCACGCAGTGTGTTATAGGCATCAGAAAGCTTTGTCTGAGTACCATTGCACTTGAGAGCTGCCATTAGGTTGTGGGTGAACACGCCATTCTGATAGCGCTTTGATTCCCACGATTTCTCATTGGCTTTACTGGACGAAATTACAATGGTGCCATCACCGGAAATACTGCCAACTTCGAAATTCTTTGAACGCAAAAGGCCTTTGCCACCCACTTCAGCGGCACCACTGTTGCAGGCGTCAAGAAGAACGATGACACGATCGCACCTGGTTCTTCTCCGTATCGTCATGGCCAGGTCTTGCAACTCAATTGCCGACGAGAAGAGATTCTCCACATCAGTGTCGTAAGTCACCAGAAAGTTTTCACCGGCCACATCCATTTCTTTGGGGCTGCCATGGGAAGAGGCAAAAACAAGCACGACGTCGCCTTCAAGTACGCGCCGTGGCAACCAGGAGTCGCCTACTGCTCTTTGAATGGCGTTTTCTGTCGCCTCTTCATTGGTTAAAAGCAAGACATGGTCTGGCGCAAAATTGCCTTCTTTAACAAGGAAATTAGCAAAGTCACGAGCATCTTTTGACGAGTATTGCAGAGTGGGAATACGTGGGTCTTTGAACTTGTCAATACCAATTACAACCGCCCACTTGTCCCGGACAGGCCTGTTTTCTGCCTGTATTGTGGTCTTTAAAACTGGTAGGGACCGCGACGAGACCGTCTTCTGAACTGAGGCACTAGCAGTAGATTTGGCAGGAGATTTAGCGGAAAATTTAGCACTTGACTTGGCAAAAGCTGGTGCTGCAGAAACAGGTGCTGCAATCGACGTGATCACAAGAGCAATTGCGACAATCCAGCTTTTCATGACAACAACCCGCTAAAATACATCGCCAAAGTACATCGCTCAAGTACATCCGTCACAGATGCGAAGCTGCAGTCTATTATACAAAACCGAGAATTGATAGTTACAGCCACGAAATTGATCAATGCAGCGCGTCAGAATAGAAACTCATTTAGGCGGCAGCAATACTTGTTGCGATGCGCTCAGAAACATCTTGGCCAGCTGTGGTGGGTACGAAAAAATAGCCAAGTAAACGTTATCATCTGTGCAAATCAGACGCACTCGACCAGCCGCATCAGAGAATGCCGATACATCCTTCGGAATCAATTGACTGACCGGTACAGAAATACTACTGCCCAACTTGCTGCTTGCTGGCAAGCAAAAAAGCATACGCTCAGTGCCTTCTGTCCGCTTACCGTTAGCATCCTTTTTCCACATAAAGCATAAGCTCGGAGAGAAAAACGCTCCTGGACCGATTGTGGCCATCCAGGGCTCTGCGTTGCCTGTTCTTTTGCTTAACTGACGTGTTTCTTCAAAGCTCTTCAAAAAAATGAGAAAGCAAATTGTCCAACCCAAGAGCACAGAAAAACCAAGACTAGCAACAAAGACTGGCACACGAAAGGTATCAATAATAGGTTGTGGCAATGGCAAAATTCCTTGCCCCACCGCAAATATGAACAGGCTAAAAACAACAACGCTAACTAAGAACTGACAGCCAAACAAAAGCAGCAAATTCTTCTTAATTTCATCGAGACTCTTTTCCAATGGTCCCTCCTGGCCGAGCCAATCAACTGCCAACGACGCTGTTGTTACTGATATCGCTGCTAATACTGCACTACCCTCTTCAACTCAAAATTCATCACCTTCTCGCTCAATTTCTTCAATTTCTTCTGTAGTCAGATACTTAAGTCGACATTGGTGAAGATACTCCCTGGAGGTGACAATTGCATAGTATCGATGCACCCAGGCATCAAACTCGGGGTCAGCATATCTGACGCTATCGAGACCACCGAGCATCTCTAGATGTGCTTCTCGCGCCGCCTGTTCTTCTGGAGACATTGTCATATCGAAGCGTATATGGGCATACTCCTCGTTGCTTTCACCGGCAGGCGGCAAATCAGTATTGAACATTGTCTGATTAAATAAAAACTCCGCCTTCAACTGCGGCACCAATAACTCACTGGCACCTACCAGCTCAACGTCGAAGGCCTTATTAGTTGGCTCCATGGGATCAAGGTTTACCAAAATTGTCTTGGCACCAACGTATTTAGCAGCACTAACGAAACCGGAGGCTGGGCTGACCGTTCCTGATGTTCCTATGGCGATGAATAAGTCACACTCTCGCAATGCTTGCTTCGCTAGCCACTCTGCTCGCGCAGGCAATACCTCTCCGAAAAGCACCACATCTGGTAGCAAAGCACTCTGACAATCAGGACACCGAGGCGCCTGCGAGAAGAAGAACTGTTTGTCCTCAAAAGGCTTCAGTGAGCAATCTTTGTTCGAACATCTGGTGCGAAATATTGAGCCATGAAGCTCTATAACATCCTTACTGCGCGCACTTGGGCTCAAACCTTCGAGGTTCTGAATAGCGCGCGTTAGACTATGATGCAAACCATCGACGTTCTGAGTGATGAGAGTGAAACTGCGATCATCCCATGAGCTGTGCCCAAGAGCCCAATCACGCAGCGCCGAATGCGCATCGTTTGGCTCAGACTGCAAACATTGCTCACGCAGTTTACTCCAGAATCTCCAGGCACCGTCGGGATCTTGCTCACACCCTTCGGTCGATGAGAAACGCGCAGTATCTGGGTCAGCCCAAAGTCCACCCGCACCTCTGTAGGTCGGAAGGCCTGAGGCGGTGGAGACCCCTGCACCTGTCAATATCACGACATTTTTGTACAGCTTCGTAAAACAGTTCATCATGGGTGAGTATTCCTGTTGAACCTATTGATTTATTGTAAACGAAACTGATTGAAGGGGAGCTTGATACCTAAATTCCAGCACGCTCTATTTAACTGGCCGCATCGCTTCAGCTCGAGCTTCTAACACAGCAGCCTCTTTCGCTCGATTTGTTTTCCTTAGCACGGCAGCATAGTTGTTTAGCACCGTAGCCATATTAGGATGCATTGGCGAACGCTGGCAGAGCAGACGACGAGCAGGCAAAGACGACAACAAGAAGTGATACTAATAGTAGTGCGCCATCAAGTCTGCAATTCTTCAAACGGTATACTCCGGTATTAAGTAGAATCACATTGAACGACAAGCGTGTCAACACTATCGTCAGCTCTTTTCAGTTGAACTTTGCTTCAATGGAGTACTTAGAGTTTCCTACTTGCTAGCCGGAGTCTTCACAGTCGCTGCTTTACCTGCTGCAGGCTTTATGGCGCCGCCCTTACTGCCTTTCTTGTTGAAGGGGGCAGTATCCCAATAAACATAAAGGGACTGCTTCGAAAGCCTGTAGATTTGCCCGAGCTTGCCTAAGCCTGACTCTCTGTAGGCTGGCTTGCCATCTTTGTCGACGTAGTTTCCCGGTTTATCACCAGAGGGGCTGAGCTCATAGGTTGTGCCATTTTTCAGATCGATAGTTATGTAACCTTGCCGTTGCGAAAATGAGCAAAGGCCAGAGAAGGTCGCCTTATCATCGCCCTTCGGAAAAACATCACAGCGCGCGTCGACAGTATCAGCATTGGCCGCAGCGGCAAAACCCAGTGAAGCGACGCTGACACCAAAGGCAACTAGAAACTTTGAAATTTTGACCACGATTGATTCCTTTATTATCCAAAAAGACAATGAATTGCGAGCGAAACGGAAAACATAGAACTATGCACAGTGCTATCCTAACTCAATGACAACCGCTCGAACACACCCAATTCGCACCATATCGAGGCAATTCGCAAGGCGCAGAAAGACAGGAAAGGCAAAGACTAAAATACTCTTGGCCTCGGCATCCAGACCAATGCACGAGAAAGATCAAGCTAACCTAATCACCTAATTCAACCCCTTAGCGAGAATCTTTCTAGCCTCTGCGTCTGGCTTACCGACTATGACATCTTTAGCATGCGTCAGGTCAATACTATTGGCCTGAACAAATGCTGTGGTGCCATCAACAGCAACAAGAAACGTTAGTAGATTGTCAGCACAATCATGGGGTTTGCAAACCTGACCTAGCACAAATTTGCGACCGCCATAATCAATGATGCGCACTGGTTCTGCTACACCCTCTAGGCGATAAACCCAGGCTGATTTGCGCCAAGCAGTTGGAACTATTTTCTGATACGCCGCAAAAGATTTTGGATATTTCTTAGCTACGTCTGCTGGATAGACTTCACCTGCGGCCATGCCTGGCAAAGAGGTGAGCAACATATTGGCAAAGATCACTACTGTAGCTAGACAATTTTTTCTCAATGTTCCAACCTCTTTAATTTCTTGAGCGCACTGGCATTACCTTGGCTGGCACTTTTTCTATACCATTGCATCGCCCTCACTTTATTCTGGGGCACTCCCCTGCCCAACATATACATGTCTCCCAAAGCTACTTGACCCCTGCCGTTACCCTGATCGGCGGCTTTCTGATACAACTCAACCGCCTTGGTATAATTCTGGGGTACTCCCTTGCCCTCAGCGTACATAAAGCCTAGGTAAGCGCGCCCCTCGCCAAATCCCTGATCGGCGGCCTTCTGAAACCACTCAAATGCCTTAGTGTCATTCTGAGGTACACCCTTACCTAAAAGGTACTTGATGCCTAGCCTATATTGTGCCTCAGCATCTCCTCTGTCGGCTGCTTTCTGATACCACTCTACCGCATTGATGTCGCTCTGGGGCACTCCTCTTCCGCCGTCGTACAGAAGCGCCAGGCTATACTCGCAATCAACATTACCCTGCTTAGCGCCTTTCGTATACCATTCAAACGCTTTCGTGTAGTTCACCGGCAGTCCTCTTCCCGTTTCGCAAATCCGCCCCAGGTTGTACTGAGAAATAGCCTCACCCTGATCGGCGGCTTTCTGATACCACTCAACGGCCTTTGCATCATTCTGGGGCACTCCTTTGCCCAACCTATACATACGGCCCATGACGCAACATGCATTGGCGTATCCCTGATCGGCAGCTTTCTGAAACCACTCAACCGCCTTGGTGTCGCTCTGCGCTACTCCCTTGCCATTCATGTACATAAGGCCATAGTTGTACTGTGAACTAACAATTCCTTGCTCTGCAGCTTTCTGATACCACTCAACCGCCTTGGTGTCGCTCTGCGGTACTCCCTTGCCTTTATCGTACATCCAGCCCAAGAGGCGCTGAGCTTGGGGTTTACCGCTCGTCGCAGCAGCAGTCAGCAGGGGCGCAGCTTCTGCATACTTACCAGCATCATACAATTTTTTGCCCTGCTCAAAATCGTCACCAGAAGTTGATGGCGGCTCTACTGCAACAGAAGAGCCCGGCAAATCAGGCAGAACACGTCTCGGGCGAGCAGGCACCGAAATCAGAATGAGCTCGCCCCCCTTCCAGCGGCTTCTCATTACTGGTGTTTGTGTCTGCTTGCGATCAAACTGAACTTCATTCTCCACTTGCTCTTTCAAGTTGTTAAATGCTTCAGTCAGCGTTGTTCGAGAACCATTTGACTGCAGCGATGCTATTAACTGCTTAGTGAACACACCATTTTCATAGCGTTTCGATTCAAACGACCGTTGGTCAGCAGCGCTTGAGCTAATTACAATTTGACCTTCGCCAGCCAATGCCGCCACATCGAAATTGCCAGTTCTTACCATGCCCTTGCCGCCAACGTTTGCAGCACCACTGCTACAGGCATCAAGCAGAAGCACCACCCGATCGCAGCTAGTTCGATCCTTGATGGTCGGAGCCAGGTCAGCGAATCTAATTCCGGTAGAGAATAGTTTTGATGGGTCGGTGTCATATACAACCAGAAAATTATCCCCGGCCACGTCAATTTCTTTTGGGCTACCATGAGTCGAAGCAAAGACAAGCACTAAATCATCTTTGCGAGCACGCTGGGGCAGCCAGCTATCACCAATGACTTCCTTTATTTTGCCCAATGTGGCCTGTTCATTTGTAAGCAACAAAACATGATCAGCGGCAAAGTTTCCTTTCTCAACTAAAAACTTGGCAAAGTCACGGGCATCCTTACTTGGATACTGCAACTTAGGAATGCTGTTATTCTGAAACTTATCTATGCCAATTATGACGGCCCACTTATCCATGATTGGTCTAATTTCGGGCTTTTCAACAGCCGAACGGCCTTGCACAGATGATGCTCCAAGGGTTTTACCTGTAGCCGAATTGGCAGCGGTAGCAGACGGAGATTGGCCAATGCTGAAGCAAAGCAATATTGAAAGAATTGGAATCATTGAAAACTTTGAGGCAATGTGACTGCCAGCAATACTTCTTGTCAAGAATCTCAACAATATCCCTCCACTTTCGCAGCTGCAAGATTGCCTTGGGCACTCCCTTTCAAGTTGTCATCCTTTTCAAGAAACTCTCTACCATCATCCCTTTATAAGTCGAAATGAAAGATTTTCTTTCCCTTTCTAATAGAGAGCCGCTCGTTTGAATGGAGGGCATCACTTGCCACGTTCTCACAGATTCAACAAAAGTCGCATCGCTCTTGGGAATGAATTTAGCGCTACTCATTTCAGCTAAGCAAAGCTTGATTGAGCCAAGCATAAAGCGGATAGGCACTTGCACACACATGCTATGATGAGCCGTCGACATGAAGAATCTAAAGAAAAAATTAGCCATCACAATCGCCGGGCTCGCAGCCTTAGCGGGCGGCTTGATCGCGTATTGGACCTTGCCATCGTATGGTGGAACAATCGAGCCTTTAACGGCCGCTCAGAAGCAACTAGCAAGTCATTTGCGCGGCCATATAGAAAAACTTTCTAGCGACATCGGCGCGCGCAGCTTGACGAAAAACCCGGGCGGTTTAGAGCGAGCAGCAACCTACATCGAAGAGAATTTCAGCGCAGCTGGATTGAAACCAGCGCGGCAAACATTCTCAGTCAGTGGATACTTCAATGATGGACTCTGGGGAGCCACCCATGCCACTCAGAGCACTGCCAATATTCTCGCGGAGATTTCGGGAACGAGCAAAGCTTCAGAGATCATCATCATCGGCGCCCACTATGATGCAGTGCAAGATTGCCCTGGCGCCAACGACAACGGCAGCGGTGTTGCCGCCATGCTAGAAATTGCTAAAGCACTGGCCAAAGACCTAGCCAAAAACAAGTTTCCGCGCACCATTCGCTTTGTCGCCTTCACCAATGAAGAACCGCCTTTCTTTCGCAGTGACGACATGGGCAGCTTTCGCTATGCCAAGGCCTGCAAAGAACGCGGAGACAACATCGTAGCCATGCTTTCGTTAGAGACCATCGGCTACTACAGCGAAAAGCCAGATTCTCAGCGCTTCCCAGTGGAAGCGCTAGCAATGCTTTACCCCAAGACCGGAAACTTTCTCACATTCATCGGCAAGCTAGACTCACGAACTCTTCTAACAAAATGCGCCTCGTCTTTCATTGCAGCAGCGAAATTTCCTACCCAAACATTGGCAGCACCAGCCGACTTGTCTGGCGTCGATTTTTCCGATCAACTGAGTTTTTGGCGACTGGGATATCCGGCCATCATGGTGACCGACACGGCCCCCTATCGCTATCCTCATTATCACACCAATGAAGATACCGCAGACAAAATCAACTACGATTGCCTGGCGCGGGTAACTGATGGCTTGAAGAAAGTGGTGCGGGATTTAGCTAGCGAGTAAACTCCGCAGGTAAGGAATAATCATGACTATAATTTCGACCGGCACTGCGCCGGCCATTGACCTTGAAGCATCCGCTCGCGAGTTCGCGGAGTTGCAGAATAACTTTCAGCTGATTCTAGACAACGAAAATGCCATCTTACAAAAGCCAGAATATTTTCTCTGCCAGCCAGCATTTAGTTACTGGGTTTGATACTCTAGTTGCTGAGCTTTCTCGATGAGCCCAATGCACCCCAGCAATCAAACAATCAAGCAATACAGCGAACGCGCTGACGAGTTCACAGCTACTTACGAGTCGCTCACTTTTGAACAGGTGCATCAGCAATTGCTTGACTTGATGCCACAAAAAGGCAGCGCTGTCTTAGACGTCGGCGCCGGCAGTGGCAGAGACGCAGCCTGGTTCGCCCAGAGGGGCTGCGATGTGGTGGCAGTAGAACCAGCACATGGAATGATTGAGCAGGCGCGCAAGACGCATCCAGAGCCGCAAATCAATTGGGTGCAAGATAGCCTTCCTGACTTGACTGAAACAATCAAGCTGGGGCTGTCTTTCGATCTGATTTTGTTGAGCGCAGTCTGGATGCACATCAAACCAAATGAAAAACCGCGGGCCTTTAGAAAACTCGCAGCACTGCTAAGGCCTGGTGGCAGGCTCATAATTTCGCTGCGCAACGGTGAGTTTAGCGACGGGCGAGAGAGTTATCCGGTTGCTCTGGGCGAACTAGAAAAGCTAGCCCGCGACCGGGGCCTTGTGCTCGTTCGGCATTGCCAATCGGAAGATTTGCGCCAACGCCCCGATGTCACCTGGCAAACGGTCTGCTTTCAGCTGCCTGATGACGGCACCGATGCACTGCCGCTGCTGCGACATATAATTATCAACGATAGCAAATCTTCCACCTACAAATTGGCCTTACTTCGCGTGCTCGTGCGCATCGCCGACAGCGCCACGGGAATGGCGAAATATACCGCCGAAGAAAACGTATCGATACCACTAGGATTGGTGGCACTGTATTGGCTACGGGCATACAAACAACTGATAGAAACCGGCATTCCCCAAAGACCTTTTCCTCAATCTAAAACACCTTTCCCCCTACGACCTTCGTGTGGGCGCTACGTTCACAGGCACAGATGCCACAAACTTACATCAAGCATTGATTGACGCGAAAGAGACCATTCGCAAAATGCCCACGCAATACATAACCTATCCCAATAGCAGTGAACAGATTTTTAAAACTACTGGCGGACGCACCCTCAAGAGCAATACCTATACTCTTAACGAAAGCTATTTGGCGACATTTGGCGAATTGACCGTGCCCAAGGCACTGTGGAATTCGATGAGCAGATTTGCTTCCTGGATTGAACCGGCGCTGATTGGCGAATGGATAAGACTGATGCAGCAATATTCGCAATCTGAGGGAAGAGCAATCACCTACGACCAACTGATGCAAGCACTTGTTTGGCTTGACCCAGAGCGTGACACCCAACACGTGCGAAAAATCGCAGACCAAATACTCAGGCTTGAGAAGCCTCTCGTCTGCGTTTGGAGCGGGCAGCGGCTACGTCAGGGCAACTACGACATTGATCACTGCTTCCCTTTTGCAGCTTGGCCCTGCGCCGACCTTTGGAATTTACTTCCGAGTGATAGAAGGATCAATCAAAAAGAGAAGCGCGACAAACTGGTATCAGTAAAATCTCTCGACACAGCCAAAGAGCGCATGCTTGAGTGGTGGCACATGGCATTTCTCGAAGAAAGCGAGCCGAATCTGCAACGCCGTTTTCTCAGCGAAGCCGCTGCCGCATTGCCAATTCAAAATGCTGAATCTTACAGTAATGTGTCCAATGCCATATTCAATGGTGTGGCCATTAAGCGAGCAATATTAAAGAGTAACTTACAGTTAGACGATTGGGATTGCAAGTAATCGTTTCCACCAGCACTACGTAATGGTGATATCTCATTTAAACCATCAATTTGGCGCAGAAATTTATAGCATCAAATCGCACTATCAATAGCTTTCCATGCCTGACCCAACTCGGCAACACTTTGGTAGCGCTTATCAGGATCACGCTCTAAACAGCGCTGCACGATAGCTTCAAGCTCATCAGAGAACTTAATATCGTGAGCGATAGAACCCATTAACGGTGGTTTGTCGCGCATTTTTTTCAGCATGGTCTCCATGGCGTCTCTTCCTCTTAGCGGTGCAGCACCAGTAAGAATTTCAAACACCATGCAGCCAAGAGAATAGACTTCAGAGCGACAATCGGCTTCTTGCCCATTGCACTGCTCAGGGCTCATATAAAGCGGACTACCAAAAATTTCGCCAGGCTGGGTCAAGGTCTGTAGCAGCGCTGCTACTTCTTCTGTGGGCTTGCCAGCTGCCCAGTCCATCGATTGCAAGATGGCCACACTAGTGGGACAAATTTCACCAGTTGAGGCGCATGCCTTGGCTATGCCGAAGTCGACAATCTTAACTTGTCGTGGGGTGCTGCCAGCCACCAACATGATGTTGCTGGGCTTGATATCGCGGTGCACGATGTTTGAATCGTGGGCATAACTAAGCCCGGCGCATACCTGAGAAAATATCGGCGCGAAAATTTCGATAGACAGCCGCCCACTGGCTTCTATCATGTCGTCTAAATTTTCGCCTTCAAGATATTCCATCACCATGTATGGCTCAGAGGCTTCGGTCAGGCCGAAATCAAAGACTTGAACAATATTGGGATGGTGCAGGCTGCTGGCCAATTGTGCCTCGCGCTCGAAGCGCATCACATTAGCCGCGTCGGCTTTGAGGTGCCTATGCATAACCTTAACTGCATAGGTTGCCTTGGTTTCGCGGTCAATTGCCCGAAACACTGTTCCCATACCGCCAACACCAAGCTCATTAAGTAGTTTATAGCGCTCAGATAGATTCTTCAGATTAGGTCCGATAGAAGCAACTGACTTCGACTCCGCGGCCTCCGGTGGGGTGAGAAGTTTCTTGGTTGCCTCTGTGTTTTCAATCATGATTACTTGGCCCATCGAGAACTAGTTAGACAGTTCATTATTCCCGAAAATCGCGGATCTGACAAAGCCCCCGCTTGACAATCTTAAGCAAACCTAATGGTAGGTACTCTAGCCAACGGGTACTTCTATGATGGAATGACGTGCACTTTGAAGGCCAATCGGAGCCCCAACCGCAACCTTGCCTTGAAGCACGAACGATAACCCTAGAGGCCTTGACGCTGATGCAGAAAATTCTCGTAATGATTGGTATGTCTGTGCTCCTTATCTTTGTTATTGGCCGCAGCGGCGGGGAAAGCAAAAGAGCGCTAGTCAATAATTCAGACATAATTGGCTTTGCTAATCTGCTGCGAATGGACCTCCCTGCGGCTAATGCCTGCGCAGTGGGCGGCAAAAGTAATGTTCACTACGCCACAATCAACTTAGCTAGCGGCTCCGACATCAAGGGGCACATGCCCAAGAACCTGGCCATCAAATATCGCTACACGTGAAGCCAACCTCAGTACCACCCCGGGCGGGTGTTAGTCATGCTTAAGAAAGTAAACAACGAGTACGTGCTGACCCATCGCTACTTTGGCCTGTTGCAGCTGGAAGACGACCACGCCCTTTGGCCTACTGGCGACAGCTTAAGTCAGGTCGAGTCCAAAAGCTCTTGGGAGATTTTCAAAGACATCGACAAAGTGCAAGATGCCATCGCCTCCAGGTAGATAAGGAAGGAAGTTACGCTCGCCGGCTCTGGCCAAAGATTTTTTGCAGACTCAGGCTCAGTGTCAGCTCAAAGTCGACAAAACTTTCACAAGCATATCTTGCAGCTCGCAAGCCGACGCAACTCGCTTAACTTGATCTAGTTCAGTGGCACAACTGATTAGGTCATCAATTGGTGAGTAGTCGCTTTGTGAAAGGCGAGCAACTTCTAATGATGAAGGATCGTGACC
>LNEX01000552.1 GCA_001464165.1 bacterium Ga0077546 | reverse complement strand
ACATAAGGGTAACCGGGGCAGCGGAAGCCTCGTGGTCTATTAGGCTCAACATGGCGCAAAACAATGACGCCTATTGAGACGATGACGAAGGCAAATAGTGTACCGATACTGGTCAGTTCGGCCAACTCGCCAATTGGAATTAGTCCAGCTGAAAGTGCCACCAAGACACCCCAGCATATAATTGACCAGACCGGGGTGTGGAAGCGTTGTGAGATTTTGCCGAAGAGCGGCGAAACGAGTCCGTCTTTGGACATGCGCATCATGATGCGTGATTGTCCGTAGAGCAAGACCACCAAGACCGACGTGATACCAGCGATGGCACCAACTGATACAAGTGGTGTCGCCCAGGTCAGGCCAATGTGATCGAATACTTTGGCCATAGGGGCGCCTTCTCCAGCACCACCGAGGTTGCTGTACGAAATGGCACCGGTCATAACTACCGCCACAAGGACGTAGAGTATCGTGCACACTACGAGCGACCAGATGACGCCCTTAGGTACGTCTTTCTGCGGATCTTTGCACTCCTCTGATAATGTGGTGACGGCATCAAAGCCGATGAAGGCAAAGAATACAGTGCCGGCCCCTGCCATGACTCCAGACCAGCCAAAGGGCAAGAAAGGGCTGTAGTTAGCTGGGTCGATGTGGAATGCGCCAACGGCAATGAAGAACAGCACCACCAATAGTTTGATGATGACAAAGACCGAGGTCATCTTGGCGGTGTGCTTGACGCCTTTGATCAACCAGAAGTTGATAAAGGTTACTATTAGGACAGCAGGTAAGTCGATGCTGGTCGGCCAGGCCTGGGTTATAGACCAGTCGATTGGTGCTGCTGCCAGGGCGGCAGGCAATTGCAAGCCGAGGCCATGTAGGATGCTCTGGAAGTATGCGCTCCAGCCTGATGCCACAGCGCTTGCGCCAACGGCATATTCAAGCAGGAGATCCCAGCCGATTAACCAAGCGACTAGTTCACCGAGGGTGGCATAGGCGTAGGTGTAAGCGCTTCCAGAAACCGGAATCATTGAGGCTTGCTCGGCGTAAGCGAAGCTGACCATGGCACAGGCTAGACCAGCCAAGACAAATGAGATGAGGATGCCGGGGCCGGCGATATTAGCGGCCGCTACACCGGTAAGAACGAAAATACCGGTGCCGATAATTGCTGCTACGCCATGGTTGAATACGTCTCGGGCATCGAGAATTCGGTGTAGGCGAGGACCGCTCTCTTCGTCGCTCTGGGCTTTGATGTCTTCTACAGATTTGCGACGCATGAGCGCGCGCCAGAGATTTTCCTGCATTTTTCATCTCCAGCCAAGTTTTTTGGCAGTTGCGGAGTTGGAGTTGAGATTGAGGCTGATGTTGGGGTTTAGGTTGTTTTCGATTCGAACTTGCAATTCGAGCATGCTATTCGAACTCAATAGTGGTGGTGCGATGGTGCTGGCAAGCCAACCACTTGAAGCCTCAATATGTGAGCCGAGAGTGGTTGATTTAGGTAGAGAGGTGGAATTTCGTTACTGGTGTTGTTTGATTTCCGATTTGTATTTGTTGATTAGAGACTTTGTTCTAGCAACAGCAGGCTAAGAATTCCAAGTAAAAAATGCCTTGTATATTTCATTTAGTCAGCCGCGTAAGTCGGCAAAGTTGAAAATCAAATCGGCTAAGGGCCTGAGTCGCGGCAAGAATGATTCGGCAGAGATTTTCTTGAAATGCAATGAGTCGGCAAAAGCATAAGCACGCAAATTTTTTTCTTGACAAAGACCAGGCTATTTGTGCTAGAAAAATGACTAACATTTCATTTTCTTGCTCCAGGAATTCCACCTTTACCAAACACAGCCACTTCGGTTTCTTCCCATACTTCTCAGCACTGTCAATGCTCTGATTGAAACCGAATTTGTATTTTCAATTCTAATTTCAATATTGCCTCCAAATGGACCGGAAGCAAGAAATTTTCTGCCCAGCAGAAATATGTAGGTGTGTCAGCTAGCAAAGCTGGAAGCTTTCTAGACAGGGATGTCTGACTTCCACGGTAGTAAGAAATTTATTTCAAGCTAGTCGTGGCTTCTGAACAACAGCAACATCCCGGAGTCCTTTCTTGGAAAACCTCAACTTCGCGCTAGCCGTGACTCTCTGCTGCGCCGCTGGCTTGCTTGTGCTGGTGCCGCTAATCATCGGGCTTGTCTCTGTACTCAAGCCTAAGGGCAACGATGCTCCGCAACAAGAGCCTGTGGAATCGACGGATTTGGCAGTTACGGCTGCTCGCAGGCACCATAACTTCGGCAGTTTGCTGCTCTTCTCTCGCTGGCTATTGGCACCATTCTATGTCGGTCTGGTGGCGACTGTCGGCCTCTACCTGTACAAGTTTCTCCTGAAGCTGATTGCACTCTTCGGCGAATTCGACTCTCTGCCAGATAAAGAGATTATGCTTCGTATTCTCTATCTGGTCGATATCGTCATGGTGGCAAACCTGCTGATGTACACCGCAATTGGCAGCTTTGCTTACTTCGTTCAGGGTTATGCCTCCAATAATGAAGAGACACAACCTGGAATGTTGGGTCACCTCGATGCCACCACTTTGAAGATGAAATTGGGAATGGCGCTAATTGGGGTGTCGTCTATTCATCTGCTGGAGGTCTTTATGGACTCGGACCACGTCAGCATCAAGGAGATGATCAGCCTGGTGGTGGTGCATGTGGTTTTTGTGTTCTCGACTTTGGCAATTGCCTGGATTCGCACCATGCCTTCTGCTCATCACCCGGTTCACCCTGAAATTAAGAGGAAGCACTGATATGAAGGCATAAAGCCTACTGAGCTGTCGTCTTAACTGCTGAGGGGTCGGCCGAATCAAGCTTGGCTGGCTCCTCCACTCATTTTCGGGTAAGAGGGTAAGTAACAAACATGTCACAACGATTCAATCCAATCGCGCTGGTTCGTCGCCTGAACAATCTGGTTGAAGAAGCGATCGAAGAGCTCTTCGAGTCTGCTCCTTATCGAATCAGACAGTTCTCAACCAATCTGAACTCCAGCCAGAATACTCCGGCTAGTGAGTTCGCGCGCAAGGAAGCTCTTTTTCGCCAGTGGTTGGCCCGAGATCAACTTGCTTTTGGCAAGAAGCATACAGAGTGCGCTGGTCACTTGGTCCGACTTGGAGATTTGCATGCCTCTGAGCTTTGGCCTGCCAGGGGTCTCCCGTACTACGACAAGGCGCTCAAGATCTACGAGGTCGACAACAATCTTGAGTCGAGTGACCCGCGGGTCATTGCCCTCAAAGGCAAGATGGCAGATTGCTATGTGGCTAGTGGTCAATTTGATGTGGCGGAACCGCTGATCGCTTCGGTCGCCACCTCTACCCTGGCCAGTGACTGTGGCATAGAGGCAAAGCGCTCTTGGCTTGAGCGTTGGAAGAATTGCCTGGAGGAACAAGGTAAGATCGCCGAGGCAAGTGCCGTGTTTCAGCGGATGATTGCCATGTACGAAGAGCCGCTGGTACTCAACTATGACTTGCTCTCGCAGTTCTATCGAGATTTCTCTGTGTTGAGCACCAAACCTGGTGGCAATGCGGACTTGGCGGCGCTATATCTGTCTTTAGCTGGCGCAATCACCACCCTCTCGGTAATGGAGAATGGCTGTGGCAAGGAATCTCACCTGCTTCGGCGCGATCTCGAGACCGTGAGAGAGCTTTATCTCCAGTGCGGGCGCACTGAGTTGGCCTCTCGATTTGCCGGTCAGATCAAACTGATCGATTTGCTAGTGAGGACTGCACGGCAAGACAGCCCAACCCACGTGGATGATTTGGAGCAGATTGCCCTTCATTACGAAGCGCGAGATCTCCCCGGCGATAGCAGTCAGGCTCATCGTTATCGTCAGCATGCGCAAGTTGTAGCCGAGCGTCGTGCGGCCAAGCTCGCTGGCAGAAGTAAGGCCAAGCCCGCCGCCCACAAGTAAGGACTGAGCCCTCCGGTAAGAGGTGAATCAATCACCTCTTGCCGACTTCTTTCCTTGCGGATTGATTTATGTCAACTACTAATCTATGGTCAAATTGGAGAACCCGATGGCTGTCAAAAACACCAGTTTTCGCCTTGTTGTACCGCCTGGCTGGCCGATTCAACGGTTGCATGCTAATTTGCCAGAGCGGTTTGTATCCGACCATTATGATCGGCACTTGATGAACCGTCTTGCTTCTGCTTTTGACGCTCTGCTGGTTGAGGCTAACGGCAAGGGCGACAATGCTTGGGAGCGGCGCATTGCCTCATTGGATAAGTTCAGCTTGACTGAGCTTTGTGTCTCGTGTATTCACGAGGCCGCTACTTTGGAAGTGATCACTAGCGCTGAAGATGGAACCGAGCAGAGGCGTTGCCTTGAGGTTGCGCCAACTGCAGCTGGCTTTAGGTCTGTTCCCTTTGCTGTTGACCGCTCGATAATGGTCGATTCAGAGAGGCGTCAGCAGGTTTGTGGCATTCTTGCCTACATTCTCTGCTTGCGCATTCTTCCTCATTGCCAGCGGTCGCAGTTGGCTGTGCTTTTGCACCTTGATGCCATGGATCTCGGTAGCTACTTAGATAGCCACGTTCGCTATCAGCTAAGCGCCGAGTCTTTAGGGCAATGGATTTTGCGGCGTTTGATAAATGCGATTGTTGACCAGGTATCGTGAATTTCGGTAGGCCTGCTGTGCGAGAGATCGCACGGCAGGATTACTGCTTTCTGTTTTTGTGTTCCGTTTTCATCCTCATCTGTAATGTTGCGCACCAATCAAAAAAAATACCGCTTGTTAACTATCGTGTATAGTGTAAAGGAAGTTTTGAGAAATTTGAGGTGTACCAGTTTCAGTAGACAGCCGGTTGGTGTCATACAAGAGGGCCGCAAGGCCCTCTGATTTTAGTGAAACTGACGAGCGAAATTGAGGTCATAACTCCTTAGCTTCGCTCGTGCTCAAAGCTCAGTTATTGCTGCTGATCTTGCTTATCCTGTAGAGAGCCACGAGCATTACGATGATAGCCAAGCCCAGTAGATAGACGCTGTCGCTGTAGCCATTGATATTGCCCAGATACCAGAGCGCTGCGGCGCTGCCTGATACAGGGCCAGCTCCGGCCACCACTGCGATGAGCGAATGCCTATTGTAGCCAGAGACAGCGGCAGCGGCGACGTAGGCGGCAATGATTAGCCAACCAGAGCCTGCATCCGGAGCCATGAAGAACCAGGCAGCGATTGTGGCGACGACTAAGGTGGTGCCGATTGCGACAATACCGTTACTGTTCATACTTTTTGCCCGAGGTTTGCGTAGAGGTGGATTTGGGGCTCAAAGTGAGCCGTTCGAAGTAGGCCATGCCAAGCCAGATAACGCGCTCATGGCTTTTAAGATGTACCGCAGGATGCCTCACAAGAGGGCCACGGCCCCCATGTGAGGCATTAGTTCTTATTTGAGGCGTTTGTCGTTGAGGCGGTAGCTGATCTTGGACAAAGCAACCAGTGCAGTAAGAACAGCTAGGCCAAGAAGATAGCCGCTATCGCTCAAGCCGTCAGCTTGTCCTTGATACCAGCAGGCGGTTGCACTGACTGAGATAGTGGAGGCACCTGCCACCACTGCGATGAGCAAATGATCTTTGTCGGCAAAGACAGCGGCGGCGACGACGTAGGCGACAAAGATCAACCAGCCGGAACCAGGCACCGGGGCGACGAAAAACCAGGTAATGATGGTGGCGACGATGAAGCTGGTGCCGAATCCGACGATACCGTAGCTGTTCATACTTTCTGTTCCGAGGTTGGTGTTGAGGTTGGAGTTCAGGCTGGCGTTGAGGTGGGTGCTGAAGCTGGTGTTGCGGCTGGTGAAGTCGGGCTCAAGGTGAGTTGGTCGAAGGAGGCCATACCAAGCGAGATCACGTGCTGAATGCCCTGTTCAACAGTAAGCCCGCAGTTGATAGTATCTTTCTCTCGCACAAAGCCTTGGAGCCCCATCACCGGATTGGGCGGAAAGGGAATGGTGATGTTTAAGTACCTCTCGTTTGTTTCTTTGTCGATGGTCTCGCCGGTGACAAATGCCAGACTTTTGACCTGACCAAATGCATTAACTAGAACTACTCTTTTGAAGGCACCCATGCCATTTTGCATAGTGAGAAGTTCAGTCATTTGCCGGCCGGCAGTATGGAGCGTAGATACTCCGGGTACTTTTGAAATCAACCGATCGAGCAAGGCGAGAAGGTTGGTGCCAATCGGTGAGCTGGCTATTGTAACCACGAGACCGCCGACCACGAGCAGCGTCAGAGCTAAACTACCGTGAGCAGCATGCGCGCTCTTGGAGAGTACTAGGTGTGCCAATGCGGTGAGCAGTGGGCTGAAGAGTGCGTCGAGAACTCCCAGCAATAGTTTCACCGCGAAGAGAGAGACTGCAATTGTGATCACAAAGGGCAGTACTTTCAGCATGCCGCGGATGGCGAAGGTCCGTAATCTTTTCATGGGATGGCCTAATGCTTTACGGTAAAGTGGCAATAACCTGTTGTGCAAAGATACTTATGCTTTTGCATAACAGTAGTTTTTGAATCGTCAGTTTGATTGGCTTTTAAGGTTGTTTTTTGCTCTAGAAAGAGGAGTGAGTGAGATCTCTTTTCTACCAGTAGGCCTGTGGTATTAAAAATCAAGAATTATTTCTATGTCAGTTGCTCAAGTCGGCCAAGGAGCTATTTAAATCGGCAAAGTAAGCTGGGCTCCATTTGATCAGGCCAAGACCCTGTGCGCGTTTCCTCGAAATCGGGAGGTGAGCTTGTTTCCTTTATAGCGGCGCTAGCTGGTTGCTAAGTGTTTTAGTTGTTGCTAAGCGCTCTAACTGTTGCTAAGTGTTTTTCAAGGGTAGGTGATATTCGTTAGTGCGAGTTAGCAAAGATTCGGTTAAAAGCTATTTGCTTGCGGTAACTAGTATTAGTTCTGCTACTAGTTGCTAGGGAGAGTAAACTGTCATTTGTGACTGGAAGTTCTGAGTGGGTACTATGGATTCAAAATCTGAGAAGAATGTTCCTCCGATTAAGCGCAAGAGTGCAGATGTTAGACCACGCGAATATCTTACGCCGGCAGAGGTTGACAACCTTGGCAGGGCAGCCTTGCTCTCTCAACGCAACCCTATAAGAGACTCGGCTCTAATTCTTTTGTGTTATCGCCATGCGCTAGGGGTGCGCGAGTTGATTACACTTAAGTGGCAAGACTTCGATCTGGAAACGAAAACGCTTTCGTTGGTGCGTGAAAGAAGCTCTTTGCAAACTATGCACACGCTAGAAGTTGATGAGATTGCTCTGCTGAAGTCGTTGCGAGAGAAAACTCCTAACAGTGAATTGGTATTTTGCTCAGAGCGAAAGGCCGCTCTCAATGAGCGCTCTATTTCGGCTATAGTTGCCCAGGCTGGGCGCAAAGCCAATATCCCTTTTCCGGTCAATCCTAGTATGTTGCGTCACAGTAAGGGGCATCAGCTAGCGCAGCAAGGCTATCAGTCGGAGACCATTCAAGCTTATCTTGGCCAAAAAACCGGAGCGCGTAGCCGCCAATATGTTCAGGATGGCAAGGCCACTGCTACTAGTCGTAATATTGCGCTGGCCTGTTCCGACGATGTTAGCGCCGCTACAGCGAAAATATGGCGGCAACAATTGCAACAAGGCAAAGCCCTTACTTTGCGGGTGCCGCTGAGTTCTTGCAATTTAGGACCTGGCCTTGACACTATTGGTCTAGCATTAAACCTCTATGCCTATGTCACCCTCCACCTCGCTGAAGACAGCACGGTTGGCCATTCGCAGTTGATCACCTTAAAGGGTGATATGACCCAGAGAAGTAAAGGTTCTGATATAGGCGATTTGATTTACACATTGCTGAAAAAACTGTGGAAAAGTGATCAGAGTATTCTTGGTAAAGTGCGTCTTTCCATCACCTCAGATATTCCCCTTGGTAGTGGCATGGGCACGGCTGGTGCGGTCATTTTAGGCGCTGTCTGGGCTGTTCATATGTTGCAAGGAAATTTGTTGACGAAAGCTCAACTTCTCACAGAATCTTGCAGTGTGGAAGGTCATCTTGAGTCAATGGCAGCAAGTTTGCTGGGCTCGTTTGTGGTATGTGGTGGTGGCGGAGCTGGTGCTCACGGTGCTGAACGAATTGTTGCTCAGACAATTGCCTGGCCAGAAGACTGGATTCCGATTGCGGTGGTGCCTTCTTATACGCTCACTACGCCAATGTCTCGGCGAGTGCTTGGCACCAGGGTCGATTTGAATGACGCCATCATGAATATTCGCAATAGCAGCTCGATGGTGGCAGCAGTGGTGAACAGTGATGCTGTTGCTATGAGAGAAGTTCTCAAAGATCACCTACACGAACAGGCTCGGGCTAACCTCGTACCAGCCTTAAATTCATTACATTCAGAACTCGCAGATGCTCCAATTATTGGCTGCGTTTTGAGTGGCGGTGGACCTTCACTATTGGTATTGACGCAAAGGCAGCATAAAGAAGAAGTTTTAGAAAGAATTCGCTCTTGGGAATCGAGTCAAGCCCGTCGTTCAAGCATTTTTGATTTGCAGGTTGATGATCAAGGAATGACAGTACTACAAGAACAAACTGCTGATATTGAATCTTGAATCAGAGCTCGGCTGTGTGTCTGTTGTTTATTGTGGCCCGAGATCACTACGGTTCTTGCACTTTCGGAGGTGTTGCTTGCTTGAGATGATTCAGCGCCGCTTTTAACTGGTTGTCTGCTGCAGAATTCATTTCAGCGCCTGGAGTTAATGGCACTAATTGGTGGGGAGCTAAGCCAATCTTGTTGGATCCAGCATCGCCTAACCAAGTTCCGTTCGGTGTAAAGTATTTGAAGGTGGTAACTTTCAGCCAGCTATCTTCAGGCAATCCATTTCGTATCGTAATCTGACCTATGCCTTTGCCATAGGTTTTTGTGCCGATAACGTGAGCTTCGTTGTTGTCTTTGAAGGCGCCGGTGAGAAGTTCTGAAGCTGATGCTGAGTGTTCGTTGACTAGAATAACCACCGGCTTTTCTACTATGTCTGGATGCCTTTCTATACTATGTCCTAGTCCCTTCTGCAAAGTAGGCATATCTTCGTAAACGGTCTTTAGCTTTATACCGTCCGCCTCAAGGTTATAAGTCGTCTTGTCGAAGCTGACCTCTCCATCAACATCTTCACGGCTTCTGGTCGATAACATTAACCCTTCTGACATGAAGAGAGAGCCGGTTTGCAAAGCCTCTTGCACGAAACCGCCAGGGTTGTTGCGCAAGTCCAAAATGTATCCGTTGGCATCAGGATGGGCTTTCAGGGCTTCTTCTACTTCTTCGGAGACATCAGTTTGGGAAAAAGTCGTAACGGATAAGTGAAGGAAGCCATCACGCATTTCGCTTTTGACGGCTGGCACGTCGATAACCTCGCGGGTCATCTCGACTTCTCTTTCTTTGCCGTCTCGTTCGACTGTAACACGAACTTTCGTATCGACATCGCCGCGAATTAGTTTGGCCGTCTCATCAGTGGTTTCAGTGTCAATCACTGATTCGTCTACCTTGACGATACGGTCGCCGGCAGTCAATCCAGCGCGCTGTGCTGGTGAGCTTTCCGTAACTTTGTTGATGACGATAGGAACATTCTCAGATTCACCGGGAGGTTCGCCGTCAGGTGAAGCCAGCCTTTGCGGGACGGCCTTTATTTCTACTCCAATACCAGTAACTTCACCACGTTCAGCTCGCTCTATTTCTCGGGCTTCATCTGCGGTGATGACATCAGTGTAGCTATCGCCGAGATCCTTCACCGCCTCATTGGCATACTTTACGGCATCGGCATCTGATTTAATTAGACAGTTATATTTGGAGCGCAAGGCACTGATCTGAGTTTCGTTCAGCCGCTCGGGTTCGTAAAAGCGATTAATAGCACCGTCGACCAATTTGAGGTACGCCCTTGACTCAGGGCATGTGGCAGCGCTGCTCTCGTTAGGTTTAGGTTGGTTGACGCGCTGTGACAAGTCGGCGTCACCGTATAGCCAATCGCGAGCATGAGTTTGCCCAGACTGGGAACTTTCGTTGCTAGACTCAAAACTTTCTGAACTGTCTTGTGCAGAGCTGCGGTTTGTCACTTATTTAGTTGCCCCGGGGAGAGACATATACAGTAGTGGTTGTCGCATTACTTGACAATTGGTAACATTCCCATAGCTTCGTAGATCTACGAAGCTAAGACAAGTAATTTTTGATAAGCGTTTTTTGACTTTAAAGTGGTGACGCGTCGGCAAAGATTTGGTTGTTGTTGGCGGCTTCGGCAAAGTCAAAACCAGATAGAGTCTTGGTTGACAAGCGTTGGCGGCTTTGTGCTAGAAGTGGGGAGTGCTTTTCAATTTTTTTTTCTTCAGGAAGTTTTTTCTGTATTCAGTCATAACCTTTCTACTTCTGCAAATTTCTTTAGCAACTTGATTGCCGATCACAAGACTGACAATTAAATACTTACTAAAACCCAGCAAATTGATTTAGCGCCGCCAACCATATTGAGCAAAATGCTCCGGTCAGCAGATAAGGATGTCACTCACACTGCCTCGTTATTTGCACGAGGTCCTTTTCCACTGCCGTCTCTTTAGATGGCTTCAACTCAACGAGTACAAAGTATGTGCCTTTCCAACAACCCGAAAGAGCCCGTCAATTTCCACCGCACCACCTTGGTCGGCCTGGAAGTGCAGGGTGTCGGCGCCGATGGTAAACCCATCAATCAACGCATCCTTGGCTACAGCAATGCCATGGTTATTCCCGGGCTGGTTACCGCTTCTGGCGTTGCCACCGCTGGTAATGTCGCTGCGGAAACTGCCGTAACCAGTGATGCCGTTATCGCTGCCACCGATAACGCTCTCGATCACTCTGTCTATCCTGGCAATGCCATGTTGCTCGCCGTGCCTGCTGCGCCCGGCACTTTGGGGCCTTCCAGTCTCATTCCTTTGGCCGCCTATCCGCACATCCTCCGCGACCAGTGTTGGCAGTGGTGGCGCTGATGATGGTGATGCCGTGGTGGTCTCTGGCTACGATGCTGGCCTCTACGACGTTGTCATCGCCAGCAATGCCGCCGCTATCGCTCAGGCCCTGACTTCGGGCAAGGTCAGCCCCAGCAAGACGCCCGTCTTGAACCAGGTCATGTACGACCAGCTCGACAAGCTCTACCCGGGCTTCAGCTTCTTGCTGTTCTGCTTCGACCCCAAAGACAGCGGCAAGGTCGGTGGCGTGATGGTGCAGTACACACCCATGGTGGGCAGCGAAGAGATCATCTTCTTGCCTGGTCTGGATGGCCACAACGGCTCCATCGAAACGGGTATGGTGGCACTGGATCACACCATCATCGTCGGCTCCTATCGCATGGAAGACGGCAATGGCTCGGTGCCTTGGTTTACGGACAAGGGAGCGGCAGAGAATCTCCCGCAGCTCAACTGCGAAGTGATCGGTATGAGCATTGCCGCCGGGACCATGGTACCCCAGGGTGACTTCGTGGTCAGCATTGAGGAAGTCTGCCAGGGTACCGTCAGCATCAAGCGTGAGAAGCCTCCGGCCTGGGACGCTGTCTTCGGTGCCGTCGACCCGCAAGAGCAGCCCTTCTACATCAAGGAGCGCAGCTCCGGCTTCTAAGGAAAGGACTCTAAGGAAAGGACTCTTAGGAAAGGACTCTTAGGGCTGGGCGGTCCTGACACAATGAGGCTTGAGCCTTATTGGCGATAGGCCCGCCCAGTTGTCTTCGTACAGAAACGATAAGTCACTACTGTGGTGGCTTGTCGTTGTGAAGGCCGTTAGATTTTTCGACGGCTACCCAACCAATTAGGAGGTCTTATGTACATAGATCCAGTGGTTGCAGTGCTGCTGCTGATTCTGCTCGTCTTGGTGGTGCGGCAGGTGTTTTATCGAGTGACTCGCTGGCTCGCCAGTGTGATCATTTTCCTGCTGATTATGGCTGTGCTTCTGCCGCATCAAACGAAAGGCTTGTTTGCCGCCGTCTATGGTCTCTTGCTTGAGGCAGTGCATCGCATTCTTTACGTGTTCCAGTAACTCTGTCTGCTTGTCACCGCTGACAGCGATATTGTGGGCACCCTAACTTCAGTCTTTCGGAGAATATTCATGCAGCACCATGTGTCAATAGCTCAACTGCCTTCGAGCAGTGTCATCAATGCCCTGCTGGTCGGCCCTTTGGTCGCTTCGGTTGTGGATGACTTGGAGGCCTGGAGAGAAGAAGACTGGAAGCGCACTGACAAAGAGGAAGCTACCTCGGCGACTGAGTTGATGCGGGGCATACAGCTCGCCCTCAATGTCGCTCATGCAGCTATGGCGGTTCCCAAAGAGGCTCCCGAGCATCTTCTAGTGGTTCACGATCAGCTCCTGCAGGAGCTGCGTAACTTGCGCGATGCCTTTGCTCCCGACGAGGAGATTTGTGCATCGGCAGCACGTCTGCGCTTCCACAAGAACGTGGTCATGCCTGTCACCGCCGAGCATCATGCTATCGCCGTCGATGCCGGTCTACTTTTCGACGAGCTGACTGAGCGTTATAACGCCCTGGTCTTTCCCTCGCGCTGCCAATACGGCGTCAAGAAAGCCAACTGACACAAAGAGGAAATCTCAAATGACTATTGCCAAAACTTTGGCTCTGCTCCTTCGCTGTGCCCTCGGCGCTCTGGTTGTTGCCACCCTGGCGGTCGCCTTCAAGTGGTCGCTCTTTATTTCCGTGCTTGGCACAATGCTGCTGACCGCTGTTAGCGCCTTCGTGCCCGGTCTCGTAGGTAAGATTGGCATGGCCGAGACGATGCGGCTGGCCCTTTTTGCTGCTGGATTAGTGGCGATGGCGGCACCGACGGCGGTGTTCTTCGCCATGGGTCCGACTGCTGGCGCGGTGCTGGCTTTTGTCGTTGCCTACACGCTCATCAATATCATGGCTGTTGGCATTGAGGCATCGGCTCGAGCGGTTGTGACTGCCAATTAGAGATTAAGGAACCAATCTCTAGATATCGCTTTCCCCTTTTCCCTTGCTTGCGGCAGAAGCTGCAAGTAAGGGGATCTAACGGCGCTCTAAACGCTATGAGGAATTACCCATGATCTTCGACTTTGACTTCTGGCCACTGGCTTTGCTGGTAGCCATCGGCAGTGCCGGTGTCTTCGCTGCCTTCAACTTCTTCTATAAAGAGAAATTGGGGCGCGATGACGATCGCTACAACCATCTCGAGCCCTACGTGCGCCAGCGCACCCTTGTCGTTGGCTGCTCTGTCAGCTTCCTTGCGGCCCTTCTCTTGATACGGTTAGTGCTGTATTACTTCATGCCCTCCTTTCAAGGCAGCTATTTCGGCTACTTCTGGCCGCTTTTCGCTGCGGTGGTGCCCTCCACCTTAGTGGCATTGTTTATGCACGACTGGCAGCGCCGCACCATCTTCCGTGTGAGGATGGCGCTCCTCGCTTTGGTGCTCGTGGTGCCAACGGTGCAGTACGCATTCAACGCTTGGGGCCCTGAGAACGCCCAGCGTTTCGTCGCCCAGCCCAAGATTCGCATCGCCTCTGCCGATGAGGTGATTCCGCCTACCGACCCCAATCATATGGTGCGTGTCACCAAGAAGAATGCTGCCTTTAAGGGTCAGACGGCGCTCACTTCCAGTAAGGATGCCGCTCTGGGCAGCACATACAGCATCAATGCTGAGGCCTATGACCTCCAGGCCATCTGCGGCCATCGCTACTGGGTTGCGCCTCTCGATTTGGCCAACTTTGCCGATTCTATGAACTTCGGCGAACCGGCGAGCCCTGGCTACGTTGTCGTCGATGCTGAGGATCCCAACAAAGAGGCTTTCCTCAAGCTGGGCTACAGCATGACGCTCTTCAAGGAGGGCCGCTTCGGCCTCAATCTCAATAGGCATCTCTATAAGCTGGGTTATACCGATGCCGTGCTGTCGGACGCCAAGTTTGAGATCGACGACAGCTGGAAACCTCATTGGGTGGTTTCCTATATCAGGCACCCATTTGGTGGCATCGCCGGTCGCGAAATTACCAAGGTGATCGTGGTCGACGTCTCCGAGCGGTTGCCCCAGGTGGTGGAGTACAAGTTCGGTGAACAGCCTCACTGGATCGAGCGCGCCAACCCACAGGACTTGATCCAGACCTATGCTGAGAACTGGGGGCTGTACTCTGGCGATTTCGCTAAGAGTAACTACTGGAGCATCTTCTTCGGTATGCGCATGGATGGCACTCTTCAGCCTGCCGAGTTTGACCTCAACTACACCACCGTCGACCAGTCGGTTTGGGTCGTGCCCATGACCTCCACTCGCAAGAGTGATCACAGCGTTGCCGGCGTACTCGTGGCTGACACCACAAAGAACGAAATGGTGTACTACCCGGGCTTGCGCGGGTTTAACGTCGGTGCCACCGTCATCGATACCATGTCGCATGCTCCGGGCACCGGTCAGTTCAAGAACTTTACGGTTGAGTGGCTGCAGCTCTACTCTATCTATGGCGAGCTGACTTGGGTAGGTATCTACACCTCACCCCAGTCCGTCGGTAGCTCCTATTTGGCCGTGGGTTTGCTCCACTCCCATGGCCAGAACTCGTCGGACGTGGTCATCGCGCCTGATATGCAGCGTGCTCTCGCCCTCTATTCTAACCAGCTGGCCAGACGCGGTAGCGCTGAGGGTGGTATCGCCCGTGAAGCTCAAGAGAGCAAAGAAGAGGTGTCAGGCAAGATCTTCCGCATCGCAGTGTTGCCTGGCAATGCCCAGCAGCAGCAAGCTGTTTACGCCTTCCTGCTGGAGCGCGACAAGCGCATATTCACCTTGACCCGCGACACCTACGCCAAGGTGCCATTCGTGCAGGCTGGTGACCATGTGCGCTTCTCGTATTTGGAAATTCAGGGAGCTGAGCTGGCAGTGATTACGTTCTCAGTCAAGGAAATTGATGAGGACGGCCAGGCGACTAAGTAGGTAAGAGGCTGTGTAAGCAGCTAGTTCATTTCAACAGAGCAACAAAGAGGTAGAAACCATGCACGATTCTAATCGAGCTTTCAGTGAATTCAGTATTGACGAGCAGCGTCTGGGTCTCGATCTCGAGGCCAGGCATGTGGCGTATAGCGAGAGACGTAGAGCACAGGCTCGCGCCCTCGATGACGCCGAAAAGCGCCTTAGCACCCGCGGCTATTTCGCGGAGGTCTGCAGCCTGACAGATCTCGACGAGGCGGCCGTCGCTCTGATTGCGCGCGCTCACGGGCGCTATTTCGAGGCGCAGGAGGCCAGTCGCCAGGAGGCAGAGGCGGCTCTGTCCCGGCTGCAGTTCGAGTGGTCGCTGCTGGCAGCGGAGCTGGCCAGCAAAGCCGAGATAATCGAGACGATCAGGCGATACAAAGTGAAATTTCAGACCGAGCCTGTCATTCATGAAGACATGCCGTCTCCTGATCAGCTTTCCGCCGGCATTTATCCGTTCGAGGATGTGGTGCGGCAGGAGTTGGAGGCGACACGTGCACTGTTGCAGGAGCATCGGCCCGAATTGCTCAAGCGCTACGAGTTCCGAGTTGCCGAGGAATATGTCGATGGCGGCGGCGGTCTGTTAGTCGGTCACGCTGCCGACGAATTGCGGGCGGCCCGCGACATGCTGGCCAAGCTGCGTTCACGCGTTGGTTCGCAGCGCCCGTGAAGCCCATTAGAGCTCGTCTAACCAGTTTTTCCGGAGAAACTCCAACTATGATCGCAATCACATCCCATGACCTGCGCCGCCTGACCGAGGAAGCCATTACCTCCGCCCGGCGAGCACTGCTCGACAAGAAGGCCCAGATCTTCCTCGCGGCCATGCAGCAGCTCAAGGTCGACGTCACCGCCGGTCGCAACTTCAGCGTGGCCATGAGCCTGAAGATCGGTGTCGATTATACGGGCGATTCCTCCATCCGCGCTCTGCGTCCGGAGCAACTCACCGGCGTCGCCGCGCTGGTCTACGAAGCCTGCAAGGTTTTCTCCCCCACTCTCGAGTACTGGAGCCGGGTGGATGGCTATCAGCGCGACGAATACATCGTCGACGGCTTCAACATTGTCCTGCACTGGACGACCGTCGACGACCTCTTGGCCAAGCTCGGCAACTTGGGCGACGACACGACGGCGCGCGCTGTGCGTGAAGGTATCCAGGCGGCGCAATCGGCCATTGCCGATAAGGCGGCGCTCATCCTTGGTCAGTTCAAGGAGAAAGCCACGATACAGGCGCGGGCTGGTAAGAGCTGGGCTATCATCATGTCGCTCAAGTCCGGTGTCGACTTCACCTGTCCGAACGGCTCGCGTATAACGCAGATTCAGCCGCAGTGGCTTGGACCGGTAGCCAAGGCTGTGTGGGATGCCTGTCAGTCCTTCTCGCCGACCTTCGAATATTGGAGCCGCGAGGAGGGCCATCAGCGCGACTCCTACACGGTCGAAGGCATCAACATCATCGTCCACTGGTAGAGTGTCATGGTCGTCGTATCTTGGTATATATCTGCCGATCTACAGATTGGTGGCTGTATGCCGAAGTACCGGCCAAGTCACTTTCGACTGCGCACTACTCTGTCGTGGAATGCGACGAGATGTTCGTTATAGCAAGGATGCTTCCCTCCCCATAAACTCGTGTCGACGCAGCGATCTAGTCTGTGTCTGAGGTTTAACATGTCTCACTCTGATAATGGTATTGAGTCTAATGCTGCGGCCCCGGTGCATCAGCGCACTGCTGCTGCCCTCACCGTAACGGCGCTGGGTCTCGTCTATGGCGACATCGGCACCAGTCCTCTCTACGCCCTACAGCTGACCATGAAGGCCTTGGGTCATGCCGTCCCTAGCGCTGGCGATGCCCTCGGTATTGTCAGTCTGATCTGCTGGTCGCTGCTCATTACCGTGGGCATCAAGTATTGTCTGATCGTGCTGCGCGCCGATAACCAGGGTGAAGGCGGTATTTTGGCGCTATCAAGCTTGATTGCTGACGGTAGTAACCAGCGTCGACGTATCTATGGTATCGGGGCGGTTACCTTGCTGGGCATCGCTGGTTCGGCGCTGCTCTTCGGCGATGGTGTGATCACCCCGGCCATTTCAGTACTTGCCGCCATGGAAGGCATCGAGGTGTTGGCACCGCAGGTGGAGCACTTGGTGGTGCCTGCAGCGATTGCGCTTTTGCTGGTGCTGTTTTTGGCACAGCGCTTTGGCTCGGGCAGGATAGGCGGAGCTTTCGGTCCGGTGATGGTGGCTTGGTTTGCGGTCATTGCCTTGATCGGCATCTACCGCATCGTCGAGGAGCCCCGTGTGCTTATGGCCCTCAGCCCGTTCTACGCCTATGAGGTTCTGGTCACCAACCCGGCCACCGCATTCGCTGTTTTTGGCGCTGTTTTTCTGGCTGTCACCGGTGGTGAGGCCATGTATGCAGACATGGGTCATGTGGGCGCTTCGGCCATCCGTCGGGCTTTTTGGCTGGTAGTTCTGCCCGGCTTGCTACTCAGCTACTTCGGACAAGCGGCAATGATCATGGTAGATCCTACTGCAGCAATCAATCCCTTCTATAAGGCCGCTCCGCAATGGGCTCTGGCTCCTCTCATCGGTTTGGCCGCGGCCGCAACCATCATTGCCTCGCAGGCATTGATCAGTGGAGTCTTCTCCCTTACTCGGCAGGCTATCCAGCTCGATTTCCTGCCGAAAATGCGCGTCAACCAGACTTCGATCCATGAGTTTGGCCAAATCTACGTGCCGGTGATGAACTGGCTTTTGGCCTGCGGCACCATTGCTGTGGTGCTCTCCTTCCGCAGTGCTGATGCCCTGGGAGCGGCCTATGGTGTGGCAGTTTCAGGCACTATGCTGATTACCACTATTCTGCTGGCCAAGCTCATGGTCTCAAAGTGGAGCTGTTCCTGGCTGTGTGGTGGTGTAACACTGCTCTTCTTCGGCACCATCGACCTAGGCTTTTTCGTCTCCAACTCGGCGAAGGTGGCCGAAGGCGGCTGGTTGCCTCTGGCCATCGCCGCGGTAATGGCCTTCCTCATGTTCTCGTGGCGGCAATCCACGACGGCAGTTCGTGCTGAGCTGATCAAGCTCTCCACACCCTTTAATACTTTCGTGGAGAAACTCAATGAAGATAGCGTAGTCCGTGTTCCCGGTCTGGCAGCCTGGCTGACCAAGGTCGATGATGCCATTGGCCCGCTTTTGCAGCGTCACATTGTGCACAACAAGAGCCTGCATGAGCACGTCTTGTTGTTCACCGTCAAAACGGCACGGGTGCCGGTGGTGAAAGGCGCAAGTCGACTGCAATTCGAGGTGCTTGGCCATGGCTTCTACCGACTGATCTTCCATGTCGGTTTCATGCAAACGGCCAAGGTCCATGGTGCTATCTGTGCCGAGTTTCGCGCTCTGGCTCGTCAGGGCATCGTACCGCCTGGGCTGGAGGATGATTTGCACATGTTCATCGCCCAAGAGTCTCTGCAACGCAAGAAGCATGGCGCAGCCGTAAATTGGCTGAGCTGGACTGCTTACGTCGTCATGCGCAAGTTTGCCGCACGCACCACAGACTTCTTCCGCCTACCACGGGAGGCTGTGGAAGAAAGGGTGATCTTCCTCGAAGTCTGATCGATTTCTCTGACGTGGGACAGGATGTCCCATGCCAGCCCAGATTTCTTGCACTTTTTTAGATCTGACCCACTTTTTTTGTTTTTTGTACTTTTTCTACTTTAAGACCTTCAATTTTCACTTTAACAACTTCAATTCGCATGCTCCTGCTGTCTCTTTGTTTCGTTCGAAGCTCGATAGTTTCTTTGTTCAACTTGCTGTCTGCATCAAACAGGTGAATTAACTTGCGATGAGGTTGGGAATAGCTATTCTTGAAGAGAGTCTGCACTCTTTACTAGTTTTCTTTTGTTACTATCAGTACTTAATGGCAAACGATAAACAAATCGCTGAAGTTGGCTAGGAGCCGCTTGAAGGTGCTGCCCGGCCAGCGCTTGTCAGTGAACAGCACGATCAAAGCTCTCAGGCTGCGCGTGAGCAGTGTTTTAAACAGAGTGGTATTCCTTCACTTCCTGATTGTCAAATCGTGGCCTCCACTGAGAAAGATTCTAGTGATTCTCCTAGCTCTCTTAGCAAGGCTGGCAACATTGCTGCACTGGCCGGTGAGGGTGCCGTTGATTATGTTTCTGAACATCCCTGGCGAGTTGCCGGTGAAGCAGCTGTTGCTGTAGTTGCAGGAGCAGCTTTGGCCGTCACCGCTCCGGCATGGGTGACCGTGGGTGCGGTTGGTCTTGGGGTCGGTCTGGCCGGCAAAGAAATCTATGATAGTGCCCAGTCTCTCCTGCCAGCTCTAGAAACACTTTGGAGCGATACTCAAGGCCAAGATCCTGCCAACGACCAGAAGGCCGAAGTGACGGTCAAAGCACAGCTTGGAGAGGCTGTGGCCGACGGACTAGTGGGTACCATTGGCGGAGCTGCAGGCAAACCGGTGGCGAAGGGGCGGAAAGCTTCTTTTTGATAAGGTTGTAGGAGAGGGAGCTGAAGCCGCTAGTGAGCAAGGTGCGAAAGCACTGGGCATGCAACTTGGTCGACCGCTTGATGAAGTGCGTGGCAAATTCGGTTCTCTAGAAAAAGATTTAGGCATCGACCTTTTTGATTTCGCCAGCACGCGTAAAGCTAAGTATGTCAGTGAGATGACGGCTAACCCACGCATTCAAGTAAGTGGAGAGCGCATTACCGATGGCAATACCAGATACCTTTATGCCAGAGAAAAGCTTGGTATGACTGACGAAGAAATAGTGGTGCGCACAGCCGATGGCAATGTTTCGATGGCTGAATACAAGCGCCATCTGGAAAACAAATCTCAAGTGAAACCCGCTGATGCAGGCAATGTTACGAATTGAATCTGGGTGCAAAAGTAATTCTGAATAATCTAGACATTCCAATGCGATTGATCAAATTGCTTTCTGTCAATGCTTTTTCCTGAGCCTTTAGACGGTCTTATTTGCGTTTGATTTGCAGGTTGTTGAGCTCAATAACTTTGCCGAAACAGTGATTAGCTTTGCCGAACCGATGCTGTGGTGCCACTTTTGTGGCAATTGACCATGTCTGTTTTGTCAGTTAGGCTGTTGCTTTGCATCCTCTTTTGCGCAGCGAATTTGCATAAAGAATTTGCATCTAAGGTTTATCGCGGGGGCGTGATAGAAACGGCGACAAAGCATCCTGCAGTTACAGCATCTGCAGGGTGCTGCCGTTACTATCTACATAATTTTCTAGTCCCAGCTTACTGAGTTGACAGCGTCATCTAGCTTTTTCGTTAGCTTGCGCTGAGCAGCTTTCTTTTTCAATTCTTCTATCTCTCCACAATAAGTAGAAATGTCCATGCGCAGCTTCTTCAGTTGTTTGAATGTCTCTTCTGCTTGAGCACCAGTGAGCACGGATTGATTAGTCAAGAATAGATCTTCGTCGGTGTTGTTTTCTGCTAAGTTCATACTAGGAGTGCCGCCGTTTATGCCACTATCTCCGCCTCCATCATCTCCAGCGTAGCCTGGGCTAGAGGCTCCAGCACTGGTTTCACCAGGGTCTGAACTTCCAGCGTTACTGCCAGATGATGCTTCATTGGTAAGTTCGACTGCTGGTTCTGCTGTACCTTCTTTTGACCTCGAGACCTTTGGCATTGGTTTGGGCTTGCTTATTTTTCCGGCTAAGAAATTGCGCGTGAATTCTGCTTGTGCTCTGACCATTTTGCGAATACCAATCCAACGCTGCCCTTCTGCCCATATTTGCTGTCTGCCCAAAGGTACGTTGGTGTAGTCGAGATAGTCTTTTAGACTCCACTCGTGTAATTTCTGTACTGATTTATGGCTGAAGACAAATTCTCTTTCTTCACCAGACATGGGCATGGGTTGGGCCAATAGCATTTCTTCCATTGTCAATTCATGGGTGGGGCCTTCTGCTGTATGGCTTACCGTGACTGAGTCTTGGTCTGGGCTTGAAGATACGCTCGAATCAGAGCTTGAATCAAAAGTGCTTTCTTTCGCACTTCCCTTCGTAATTTCCTGTGTGCTTTCATTGGCTGAAACTGGTTTGCGCGACTCTGCAGTAGCACATGAAGTTATGGCAGCAGCTGTCACTATGAGAATGGAGAAGCTCCAGGCTAGAGCTATCTGTTTTTTATTCATTTTGCTTGGCCCTGTTTTATTTTAGTAAGGCTGTTCGATCTCACATAGTACCCTTGACCTGTTGCCATAGCACTAGGGCTTTCCCTGTTTGATCTGAACAATATAGACGTTTGAAAGTTTTGCTCGTCAACTAAGAAGGCTTGCATGAACTTGTACATAGTTACTACTAGCTTCGCTCGGTTGACAAAAAGACAAGTCGGCAGAGTTCTAACTACCTCTATAGCTTCGGCAAAGATGGTCTGTAGCGTAAGTCTAGCTAGCTATTCGACGAGTGAAAGGGCAAATTTCTTTGGTTGATTCTGATACCAAATATGATTCCTCTTGACATAGGTGGGTCCGTTTGTGTTAGGAATTGTTAATCCCTTTCATTCCACTGAAACAAGAACCGCTGCTTAACCTAACCAACCAGCCCTGCTATCTCAACTTTCTCGCCAGCAAATTTTTTGTTGGTATGAGGCCGTAATTTACTGGTGCAGTCAGCAGCCGTAGGCATCAAGAGCTAGAGAAAAGAGCGATTGCGATAGTTGCTAAGCCAAAGTTTTGGCATTGCCTATTTGGCTTAGTAACCAATCGCAATTATTGTTCGGCAAAGTCCTCAACCCCGGAGACACGAGTATGACCACGCGTATGAAGATGCAAGAGCCGAAGGCCGCACGTGAAATTGCCGTTGGCTACGACAAGGTTGTCAAAACCGAGCTGACCGAGACCGAAGAGGCCGTTTACAACGCTTTTTACACGGTGCTGTTTATCGATGTTAACCATGTGCCTGAAGGCAGCGACGCCACTGCTTTGCAGAAGTTGGCCGAGGCCTACGACAATGCCGACAACGCTGTGGGCGCTTTGCACAGTGGCAACTACCTGCGTGCTCTGCGTCTGGCTCAGCTTGTCTCTTCCTTCCTCGATCAATTCTCTCAACTGATCGAATTGGTGGAGTTCCCCTGCCGTGTCACCACTCCCCAGTGGGAGGTCTGAAATAAGATGAACAGCCTGCGTGCTCTTTTGCCCTGGCGTCTGGTGTTCAAGGTCGGCAAGCCATTTTGGTGCTCAGAGATGCGCAAAGTCGGGCTCGCTCACCTTGGCGGCATCTTCTTATTAATGTCGGTCAATGCTGCAGTGGCGGTTTTCGTCAACTACACTGCTGGCCGCTTCATGACTGCGGTTGAAGCGAAGTCACTGGTCGATTTCTGGTTCTACCTCTGCTGCTCTGTCGGGGCAATTGCAGTCGCTGCACCGGTTCAGGTGTTCTATTCCTACATGCGCACCCGCCTGGCTCTGGTTTGGCGCAGCTGGCTGTCCGGTCTTTTGATTGAGACCTATGGAGCGGTCTTTGAGCAAATCAATCATCGCGATGATATCGATAACGCCGAACAGCGCGTAACCCAAGACGCTGAGTCGTTCTGCAATTCGGCGGTGGGTTTGTTCATGTCGCTAGTTGATGCCGCCATCAACGTGCTCACATTCATCACCGTGCTCTGGGTGATCGCACCACCGCTGGCATTCACAGTGATGGTCTATTCCACCATGGGTCTGCTCATCGTCTCGGCGATTGGCAAAAATCTGGTTGGATTCAACTTCCAGCTGATGAAAAAAGAAGCTGACCTTCGCGCCGCGCTGACACAGGCTCGCACAGCAACGGCAGAACAAGTATTTGACAGCGACGCGCTCACGGTCAACGTCAAAGGTAAGTTGGCAGAAGTGGTTGCTACCTTGATGGACATTCTCAAGGTCAATCGCAACATCCAGCTTTTCACCAACATCTTCAACGCTCTGGTGTCATTGATACCGGTGGTGATCGTGGCTCCCAGCTACTTCGCCGGCGATATTAAGTTCGGCACCATTACCCAGGCAGTGATGGCCTTTGGCACTGTCTTTAACGGAGCCACGGTGATCATCGGCCAGTTCAGTGGCATCTCGTCTTTCGCTGCCATCACTAACCGTCTTGGCTATCTGATCGAAGTAATGGATCAGTGTCGGGCGGTAAGACCTCGGTAGCACAAGACTGATCAATCGAAACAACCTAGCATAACCTCAACAGCCGGAGATAAATATGGTCATTGATTACACTGCCGTTGGTCAGAATGTGCTGCTCGGCGTCGCCGCTCTTTTGGGCCTTGCCGTTCTGCGCAATCGCATTTTGCGTACTCGCGAGCTTAACAGTAAGCTCCATCTGCGCGACGCTCAGCGCCGCCGGGCACTTTGTGCACCCCCTGTGGTGGCCGACCGGGCGGAGCTGGAGCCTGATGCTGCTGACCCTGAATACATCGCTTTCCAGTTGCAGATTGCCGAGCGTAAGCGGCATATGCAGCAGGCGACTGAGGCTAAGAAGCAAATGGACTCGTTTCTTCTGGCAATGGTGAAGAAGCTCCACCGTCAGGCTGATGCACTGCCTCTGACTGAGGAGCAGCGGCGTGACTTCGACTACCACATGCAATGCTTCAATGCTGATGGCTACACCAAGCAGATGCCGCCCCAGTGTCTTGCTGCCCTGGCTGCGGCCTGTCAGGCGATTGGCGTCAGTCTGGAAACTATTGGAGGCTAACTGTTATGGCAGCTGATGACCTTGATGTGGATTTTCTTACTGCGGCCGGAGTCGATGCTGCGGTAATCGAGTCGATGAGTCAGCATTTGCTGTTGCGCCGGAAACGCATCGCCGACGGTGACACCAGGCTGGCGGAACTGGTGGCAGCAGAGGACGCTGCTACCGCTGAGTTGCTCTCTCGGGTGGCCGCCTACCTGGTTCCGCTGATTCCCTGTTCGATAACCTGGCAGGCTATTCTCGACAGCGTCGAGTGCCGCGTCTACTGCCAGTGTCGTGCTGCTCTGGCGAGCTATGAAGCCGGCCTCGACCAGTAAGCCAGTCGTTTCAATCAACCTGAACTGAGGTTTGCGCTATGTACTATGATGACAAGAAAGCAGAAGTTCGGCCGACTAATACGTTTGTCAACTTCGAGGTGCAGACGGCAGGGCAGCGACTGGCATTCGATCTGCTGAGCACGTTGGCTGAGCAGGTTGTTGCTGCCAGTCAGCACATTGCCTCAGTCGCTCAACCCTTCGACGAGCCCTCTTTGCTCTTCCTCTGGGGGCAGCCGGGCCGTGGGAAAACCCATTTGGTGGAGGCCTTTGTCAATCGTATACGGGTTGACGCACCGGAGGTGTATAAGCGTCTGATCATGTCGCGAGGCCGATTCTGCTCCGATTTTCAGAGCGACTTCAATTCCTATGGTGACGCGCCCATCGTCATCATCGATGACATGTACCATGACATGATGCGCGTGTCGGATCTCCATCCGGCGGTCGAGATTAGCGCTTTCATGCGCTTCATCACCGATCTCTATGATCGCCGACGTCTGGTCATTGTCACCAGTAACTTCCCCTTGATTGAGGGTGGAATTATGGAGATGGTGGCAAAGGTCGACAAGATTGGGCGGATCACCTCGCGTGCAGCGGAGGTGATGTCGCGGGTCGGAGAAATTGAGCTGCAAGGCGTGGATTTCCGCCAGGAACTGGTTCGGCGTCGGCGTCAATCACCGGGCCGCGGCTTTAGCATTGCGCTGCCGGGTGTTCGTAGCTAGCCGCTGTTCCACAAATGAGCTGTAAATAGCTCGACCATAAACAAAACTTGGGGTCAAATCAATGACTAACAATGTCCAGGGTCTGCCTGCGATTTTCGAAGCAGAGGCCGGTGCCTATGCTGTTTCTGCGCTCACCGCCGATGGTGCTACCTTCTGCAGCCTTCTCACCTGGGCTGGGGAGCTGGCCACTCGCTATTCCATTCCCAGTCCCCTGACTCAGATCACGCCGCTTAAGCCGGGGCGCTACCTGGTGACGGTGACAACCACCCGCCGCAGTTCAAACGAGCCCGACAATTTCCACTGCGCTGCCCCGGGTCTTTACGGTGCCAAGGATGGTATCGCCCATGAGGTCTATACTCCTGAGCCGAGCATTCGCTGTCAGGTCGAGCAGGCCCTTTCTGGGTGCGCAGCCCTCGACGAGTGCGGTGCTTCCCACGAATCCGGCGGAGACATTCTCGTCGCCGTGGAAGCCGTGGTTCGGCACTGACCCCATCCACTCTCTAACTGAATCCCGAGCAAAAATACGACCCAAGAGGCCGGCACTATCTAACCAACCTGGCCGAACGAACGTTAGCGCAGCTTTCGTTCGGCCAATTCACCCAGCCCTAGAGAGCCTACCTATGAACACGCACCGTCTCGATTCCATCGGCCAGTTGTCTCGTCGGCAGTCGGCGCGGCCCAAGGCCAACAGCAGGCGTAAGCACCACCGCTCCCTGGTCGCTCCGCTGCGGCGCTTTCTCTCGACCCAGGTCGGTCGGCACTGGAACGCTGTCTACTCGGACATTTGCTTTGCCTCCCGTCACCAGTGCATCGGTGACAGCTGGCTCGATAACTGGACCAGCAAGGTCGCCATCAATGTCAGCTTGGTGGACGGCGTGGTCAGCGATTCGTGCGGCTTGCCCCTGGGTCGCAACGAGTTCTATGTCGATCCGGTCAGCGGCATCCTTCAGGTCACGCCGCAGAGCCCGCGCAGTCGTCGCGTCAGTAAGCGCCAGGCTCCGTTTGAGACCATCGCCATCGATAGCCTGCACAAGCTGGCCAAGGTTGGTGATCACTGGTTCATCGTCACCATCGCGCCGGGTGCGCCCGATTTGGGTCCTTTCAATCGGCCCATTGACGTGGTGTTCGAGTCTTCCGTCGGTTATGACAGCGAGCAATCGCCCCGCTGGTACTCCGACCCTTCGCTGACCTGGGGGCACAATTTCTACGCCTGCCACAAGCGCAGTGCCTCCGCCTCTGAGATCAAGCGCGGTCTCGCTGCCATGGCCGGCGCCCAGTCCTCGCGCTAGGTCAGTCTGTCGTGGAATGTGACTAGACATCTCTGATAGCAAGGATGCTTTCGTCCCATCAACTCTTTGTCGGCGCAGTGATCCAACTTGTGGACTCTGCCTCGACTCCCTTGCAAACGTCGGAGATTATTGAATGAACATCGTATCTGCTGTTGTCCTCGTCGTGATTGTGGCCATGTTGGGCGGCTTCGTTGGGCTTGTCGCGGCACGCATCACCGCCACGCTTTTGGCACGAAACTGGCAAGGAGTTGGCAAGACCAATAAGGAGATTTTTATTGATGTTGTCACCATTTTCTGCACTATCTTCGGTTCAGTCGGTGGCGGCGTTGCTGGCTACTACGGGGGCGCCATTGGCTTCGTCTACGTGATCGGCGAAATCGTCGGTATACCTGTTGTCTTCACGGCTATCTGGGGTCTTGTCGTAGTCGTGCGTCGTGTCATCAAGTCTGGGCTGGCGCTCAGTGATCGCGGCGTCAAGTACCTGGAAAGCCGATTCGCTGGTTGAGGACACCCTGCGGTTTGCGCACCACTAGCAGTGCGCTAATTGCGGCTGTCGTCAATCATTTCATCAGTCCAAAAGACTAAACCAACTGCAACTCAATTGAGTAGGAAAAGACCAATGTCCCAAGTGCATTTTTATCCCCGCAGCGCCATCGGTGGTGGCAGCATCGCAGACGATTGGGCGCGCCATCGCGAAGAGGCGGCGACTGTCGGCTGCGCCATCTGCGGCATCGAAGCGACGACGCCGGTTCCGAGTACTGGCTCGCACTCGCTCGTCAACCGTCTCACTCGTCGTCCGCTCTCCCTCGACTCTCGCGGTACTGATTACCCGCTACCGCAATTCGGCGAGGCCGATCCCAACCAGCTCAAAGGTCTGCGGGCGCTGATGCTGCTGGCCGATGGTGGAGAGCTTCCCGAGATCATCGTGCCTATCGACTATCTGCGCGCTCGTGGTGCGACGGTGGACATCGTCGGCCAGAACTGGATCTTCGAGTACAGGGAGCCGGCTGGATTGATCGTTCTTGCCCAGTGGATGGCCGACGACTATGTGATCAAGGCCGACAAGCGCATGGCCGATGTCGATGTCAGTCAGTACGATCTTCTGATCATTCCTGGTGGTGCCTGGAATCCGATCATGCTCAGTACTGATGGGGACGCTCTGCGTCTGGTGCGCCAAGCACGCGAGCAGGGGCTGCTTCTGGCGAGCCTTTGCCATGGGCCGCAAGTGATTGCCCATGCGGCTTTCGACGCACCAGAAGGTGAGACGAACTTTCCGGCGCAGGGTGTGAATATCACCGCCGCCGGTGATGTCAGGCTCCTGCTTCAGCTGGCTGGTTTCGTCGTTCATTGCGATCAAGCGACGGTGTTCGACCCGTCGGTCAATCTGCTCACCAGCCGCGATCCCAATGACCTGCAGGCCTTCTGCCAGGAGATTGGACGTCTGGGTGCCGCGCGATTGGCTGCTCGGTAGGATAGCTAAGGGCTTAATCATGAGTAGTAAAACGAAAAAAATGGCTGGTTACATTCCGGCCTCCAGCTCAAAACTGGTTCTGAGTGTTCTCTGTGCCCAGGTCCAAATCCGCCATGAGCACTGTCCCCACATTTCTGTCTTGGCCGACAACCCTGAAGTTTGGGCGATCGACCAGGGCCGGATTAGGCAGGCTGATATTCGGGCTGATGCTGTGGAACGGCTAGAGATAGTCGTGCCACATTCCTACTGTGGTGGTCTGGAGCTGAGGGTCGATGGGTCTGACTGTGTCAAGTTGGACTACTGGCAGGGCAGCAGTCTGGTTGTCACCATAAGTGGTGGCGGTGGTCTGCTCATAGAGGGTGCAATCGATGTTCTGAGCTGTACTCTGCGTCTTGACCGCACCAGCGGCGGCGCCGTCGAGATGCAGTCTGTGAGCAGCAATAGCTTCGAGCTGGACAGTGTCGGCCGCGGCTCTGTGGACGTGCGCAGCTTGGTGACCGAGAGTTGTACTCTTCGGGCCGGCGGTCGCGGTGACGTCATGTTCATTTCGCTCCAAGCGGAAACAATCCAAGTCGAGCACTCAGGCCGCGGTGAGGTTGCCGTGCTCAGTGGTTCGGCTAAGGCCGTGCGTTTTGATAGCTATGGCACCGGTGATGCCCTAATAAAAGGAGAATTCGACTATGTAGAGAAGAACGTCAAAGGCAACGGTCGGGTCAGCATCAGGCCTTCAGCCTAGGCTAAGGCCAAAGACTTCAACCTAAACTCACTCAATAGGTCTATATATGAGCATTCCTTCTATCAATGTTCTCCCTGGGGAAAACGCCTGCAACTTGGAGGGCAAGGTCGCTCTCTTGCATGTGCAGCAGCCCGACGGCACGTTTCGTCAGCTTCAGGGTAGCCGGCTGTCTGGTGGCACGTTCAGTCGCTTGATTGCTTCGCGCGCTGGCATCGTCAACTTGCTTACCCCGGTTCTGCCTGGTGCGGCGGTCTCGTCTTGCAGCCTTTACCCTGAGCCGGTCACCATCAACCACCGTGGGCTCTTTGTGGTCTGCACAGACTTCCGTGAGAGCGATTGGCTGATCGCAGTTGAAGATCAGTACCACAGCTGCGACCCAGGCTTTGCCTATCATCTGGTCATGGGTAAGCTGCCTGCTGGCGTCAAGTCGGTGACCGAGCTCGTCAACTTCCTCTATTCGATCGTTGAGATTCTGGAGCCCTCTGGAGGAGTGATGCTCTGTCGGCAGTTCAATTTGCTTTGACGGCTTTTGCCCTGCAACACAGTGGTCCTAGGGTTCGTCGCGGAAACATCGGTGAACATGGATGTTCAAACCTCTCATCCACAGCTCGTCCTCGGCGTGAAAAGCACCTGACGGGCTCAACTTCTCATAGGTAGAAACACCATGTATGACTCTCGTGATCGTGTCATGGGTACTGAAGGTACCGAGAACTATGTCGTCGTCTCCAGCAGCGATATCGGCCTGGTGGCTGTTCGGCAAGTGCATGGTTGCACTTACCGCATTCGCGTGGAGCCTGCCACCGCTGTTGGTGCGGCACTGATTGCTGAGACGCTGGAGTCTGACAGCGGTTGGAAGCAGCCCGGTGAAGGCGGACAGAACCGCTTCTCTATCGTGGTCGACAGCCTCTCGCTGTTGCGGGACATGGTGACCAAGGCCGTCGAAGCCATCGCTGCTTTGCCCAACGTCGGCAACTGCACAACTGGTGACAGCAGCCAGCCCCGCTGCGAATTCGAAGGCTTTCTGGCGGCCATCGTCATGGCTGGCACCACTGATCGCCGCGAACTGATCGGCCGGGTTCAGAGGTCGAATTTGCCTGGGCGGGAACTGGCTGATTCCTGGAGCACTACCATGCTCTTGGGTCTGCTCTCGGCCCACAAGCCTGATGACGAGCACACCGCGCTGGTGGCTTGGGTGCGCAAGCAGAAGCTGCCTGGCTTCAACTTGGCCAGTCGCTGGTCGACGACCGTGCTGCGGCGCAAGGTGCTCGATAGCTGAGCGCCGGCCCTTCGAACAATCAATCACAGCAGCAATCACACAACCAATCACACAACCAACCAACTAATCGGAGTGAACATCATGACTGAAGAGAATGGCAAGAATCGGGTCACCGTGTCTGTCGTCGGCAGCATCAGCTCGAGCGACATGCCCAAGATGTCGCCTGAGGCTCATCGCATCGAACTGCGGTGGCCGCTTATGCATTTGCTCTCCGACCTGAAGGCGGCCGACACCGCTGGCTGTGAGAAGGTCGTCGTGCCTATCCCTGCGGGCATGCCGGACATGGACAGTGATAGCATCACTGCCATTGGCATCAGCACCCGGCTGTTCGTCGACAGTGAGCCGACTTCGGTGCGCTCCATCGTCTTCATGGTCGCTGGTAATCCCGTGGCTTTCAAGTCGATCTTGGACATGCTCGAACCCGAATCGTGTCCGCTGATTCTCGCCCTGGCCGAGGGCGAGCTGTCACGCCGTCAGTCTTAGCTTTGATGATCGCCACGGTTCTCCTTTCGGTGAGATAGGTATCAAAGCCGGACCCGTCGTGGAATGACGAGTCTTTCCTCAGAGCAAGGATGCTCTCCTCACAACCTGTATATGCGCTAACTGAGGTCTATCTATCATGTCTGCCATGTCTGCAAAGTTCCCTCTCTCCCTGACGCCCACCAAGTGGCTGCTGATGCTTAGTTTGGCTGCCTCCTTGCTGTTTTCGGCTTTCAATGAAACGGCGCTGAGCTTCCTGGGCTTGCCTGTTGCTGCGGCTGTCTGCCTGACGGCGCTGACAATCTTCGCCCTGGTGCATTTCAAAGTCGGCGACAAGACCGATGAATGGTCGCTGCGCTTCTACCTCTGGTTCTTCTGTATGCTGTTTGCCGGGTCCTTCGCCTGCACCAGCATTCCAGTCGAGGTCGGTCCGCTGGCCTGGATTACTGCCAAAGGCAACCACGTTAGCTACCTACAGGCGGCTTTTGTGGCACTACAGCAAGTGTTTCATGTGGGTCTTGTCGTGGTGGCACGTCGGGCTGATCGGCAAGAAGCAGATTCAATGGCGTCCAAGCCATTCACAGTAATCCCCGGCCCCGCCATCGACTTTGATGTGTTCTGGCCAGACCACTGCATCGTTGGTGATCAAGGCGACAATCTCTCTGCGGAGGTTGCACTTGTCCGCAGGCAGTTGGCTAAAGGCCCGGCGGTAGATGGCCGGCTCTACCTCGATGATTTCTGGCCGGAAACCCGCTTTTCTGGCAATTTGCCGCTGCGCAAATAAAGCCAGACAAGGATGTCCATTTCTGCTCTCCATACCCACACTCAAGCACACACCTAAGCACTAAGAGGACTGAAAATGTCTGAAGTTCATATTGGTACCGAGGCCGATACCCAAACCGTCTCCTCTGTCTTGGCCGAGACTCCTTCTCTGATAATGCCAGTACCGGGCGCAATTATCATCGACTGGCAGGATTCGTTCTTGATCACCCCCGTTGGACTGGTCAGCGGACCCAGTGACCGGGTGATCAATGTCGAGGGCAATCAGCAGTTCACCGCCACCAGTGGCATGATCGTACTGGCTCATAAAGGCAGCGTGGTTACTGCCCAGGCCGGTTCAACTGTCGTTGGCTATAGCGGCTCCATCGTCATGGCCGAGGCCGGTGCCGGGGTGGTTGCCTTCGACGGCTGTTGCGCCGATGCCATTGCTGGTGCTTTCGTGACGGTTAATCGCGGAGCAGACGTGACCGCTCACCGCGGGTCAAAGGTCGTCGCCAATGCTGGCTCAACGGTGACGGCGTTCGCTGGCGCAGAGGTAACGGCCAATGCCGGTGCGGTGGTTCAGGTCATGAGATTCGGGGCGATCATTCGAGCCCATGCTGGTTCGGTTATCTACGCCTATGAAGGAGCGGAAATCACGGCCAGTGCAGGGGTTACCGTCATCGCCGGCGATGATTGCCTGGTTCGCGCCTATGAGGGCGCCATCGTTAAGGCCATGGCTGAGTCGAGCGTTTACGCGTACGCTGGTTCGGAGGTCGAGGCTTTCGAGGGCTCGAAAGTCTATGCCGGGGATGGCGCCGTGGTCACCGCCCATAAGGGCTCAAACGTTGAGACCAAAGGGAAGGCCACTGTTCACGCCCGTGACGGCGCCACCGTACTTGGTGCTCAGGGTGCGACGATCTATGCCTATGCCGGCTCCAAGGTCAAGTCGTTTGGCGGTTCCACAACCTACGCCAAGGTTGGCTCGCGTGTCAAGGCTGGAGACGGGGCCTACGTGATCGCCGAGGACGGCTCCGAGGTAATCGCCAAGTACATGTCCACTGTCGTCGCCGAAGCGGGTTCCACCGTCTACGCCAAGCCGCACTCGAACGTGACGGCCAAGGCTGGATCAGCGGTGTACAAGGAAGAGAAGGCAACGGTCGTCGTTGAAGTCGGCGCCAAGGTCAAAGACCGCGAGTAAGAGCTAAACCATTAACAGAGTGGAAATGGACTTCTACTCGCTCACTTGGTTCACACGGTAACTATCATGCAAACAGAAATCACTTCTCAATGTGCCTTGGAGTTTTTCGGTATGGGTGACCAAGAGGCCCGCGGAGCGGCCCGAACCATGCTTTCCATGACGCTATCAACGCTGACATTCTCGCGCTGCTGGCTGCAGTCGAGCAGTTGCAAGAGCCAGCCTTGATTATCCCCGGCATTGACAAGGATTTGGCCAAGCTGCTGGCGCCTGGTGTTGACCCCATCCGCGCATCTGCCGTGGGTAGTCTGCGCCGCCTTAAGGATCGACTGCCAGCGGTAGCCGAATGGTACGGCCCGGAAAACGAAGCTCACGCCCAGCGGGTAATGTCCTTGCACAAGGCGTTGAGCTACCTCCTGTACTGGATCTGACTGCAGGGCTAGACGGTGAGCGTTTCTTGTCAGGGTGCCGCCGCTAGCCTGCCTCGAGTTCAAGCAAATGGTAGCCGTCAATGGCTACTGTCAATCGTCAACTGGAGATAATGTATGAGCCACTTCAACCGCACCAGCAGCAGTGCCGTCACCCGCAGCCAAATGGGCAATCGTCGCAGCCGTCGTGCGCAGAAGCAGCGCGCCGCTACTCACCAGCACAGCGTCACGGCTTGCCTGTCCGAGAGCAAGCGCAGCGACCTGCCGGATCTCCCCCTGGTGCATTCCTGCTTCAGCTCCGACTTCAGGCACTTCGGTCTGACCATGGTGCTGCACCGGGCTCGCGGTGTGAAGCAGTGGGGGCCGAATCGGCTCTTCATGCCTGTGGACGGCGTTGGTAGCAAGCGTAACTTCTGCCCGATTACCAGCGTCACCATCAACGTCAACGCCGAAGGTCGCATGACTTCGGCGATTTGCCGCTGATTCCTGAACAGAATAAACACACAGACAAACCACGACTGTGACAAGAGGAGGGCGAAATGGCGACTGAAGATAGCACAGGAAAAGCAATAGCCCCAGACTGGCTAGAATCATCGCCAACGCTCTTCGTTCAATCTGAAGGGCAGTCTTGCGAGAGGTTCTTGGCTAATTTCTTTCGGAACGTTCGGCACTTCGTGCTGCGCGGTACCGGAGGTTGTGGCAACATGAAGCCCGAGTTCTACTTCGGGCTCGAGAACCTCAAACTGGCTCTTGGTGGTGATTTGGATGTGCCCGAAAGC
>LNEX01000551.1 GCA_001464165.1 bacterium Ga0077546 | reverse complement strand
AATAGTGGGCGCTGGCATTGTTTCTTAGAGTGCCGTTTATATCTTTTGAAAGCAAGCTGGTGCAAGAAGCAAAGTCGTTTTTGTTGTAAAGGGAGATGGCCTGCTTGAGGCTCTCTTGTGCCAGTGCCCCACTTCCTGAAAGTCCTATGGAAAGCGCCACAGCCATAATGCAGAGTGGCCTTTTAGTTTTTTCAAAGTTACCGAAGATCAAGGTGTCTTTTGCCTTTTGTTGGCTTCTAGTCTGCCGGAATTGCTCTACCTGATTTGCTTTACTCTAATTGGATATACATTGTAGATGATGTTCGAGCTTAACTCCAAGATGGCATGTCATTTTGGAGTTAAGCTCCGCCTGGAGGCCGGTTCGCGGTGTTTTAGGTTAATTCTCGTGCAAATGACCTTTCGTCTCGTCTAGTGCCTTGTTCACCTCTGCTTCTAATAGAGCGATTAGAGCTTCGCATTGGCCTGTGTCTCCCCTGATAGCAGCGGCTTCTAGTTCTTGTAGTGTGCTAGCCATTCTAGGGGCGCATATTGTGCCGCAAGCCCCCTTGAATGAATGGGCGGCTGAGCGAACAGCACCATAGTCTTCTTTGCCGAGATGCTCTTGTAGTGTGGTTACTTCGCCTATTGCGGTCTCGGCAAACATAGTCAGTAGCTGTTTGTAGTTTTTCTCACTAAACCTTGAGGCAAGAAGGTCAATTTCAATCACAGGCTTTGTCGCTTGCATTGCAATCTGACCTGAAGTTTGGCGCTGAGTCAGGGTGATGATTTTTTCTAGGTCTTTTGACCAAGCACGCAGTATTTTTTCTAGTTCTGCTGGCTCAATTGGTTTTGCTATGTAATCATCCATGCCTGCTGCCAGGCAGTCTTCTCGGCTTCCCTCTAAGGCGTTGGCCGTCATGGCAACTACGGGAACTTGTGTACCTCTTTGTTCTTGCAGCTTTTTGATAATTCTAGCCGCGGCATAGCCATCCAACTCGGGCATCTGACAATCGAGAAAGACAATATCAAAAAGGCTGCTTTCGAAGGTAGCAACGGCCTCCATACCGTTTTCTACTACTTCTACATCGAGGTTTAGGCCTTGCAGCAGAATCTTAGCCACTTGTTGGTTGAGTTTATTATCGTCTGCTACGAGTGCTTTGAGTTTTCGCGTTTTCAATCGATTATTGTCTTGCGAACTTTTGTTCAGGGGGCCTTCTTCGTTTGACTCGTGCGGATTTGTGACGTTTAGATAGTATTTCAAAGCGTTGCGCCTTACCGGCCGGGTTAGAGTCTTGGCTAGACCTTTGGGCAAAAGCGCTTCGGTTTCAACTCTAAGATCTTTGGTCGTCAGTAAAATTATGCTCTTCGGTTGATTGTCTTGTCCGTAAAATTCACGTTCAAATAAATCGAGAGCAAGCTGACTGTGGCGTGCACCGTCAATTATTAACGTAATTGCGCCCTTGCTTTCTCTAGCTTTGTCGAAACAAATAATTGCTTCAGATATGGTGTCGCAGGTTTCGGCTTTATGTCCGAAGCGTTCGCAGTATTTGGCAATGCAGTTTTTAAGTTGGGCGTCGTCATCTAGAATTATTACTGTAGATTGAGCTTCTTCCGTTTGAAAACTTTCGGTGATTGGAGTCATAGCGCAGCTCTTGGTGGTCTGCAAGCTGATGGTGAAGCTGAAGGTTGAACCGATATTGACAGTGCTTGCGACGTTTATATTGCCACCAAGCATTTCAACTAAGCGTTTGCAGATGCTTAGACCTAGGCCGGTACCACCATACTTGCGGCTAGTTGATCCATCGACTTGCATGAATGGCTCAAACAGCCTGTCAAGACTTGATTCAGGAATGCCAATGCCTGTATCAATTACGGTGAATTGGATAGCGACCTTGTCTTCACTATGGCTGACAAGGTCAGCTCGAATAGTGACGCTGCCATGATTGGTGAATTTAAGGGCATTGCCGCTGAGGTTGAAAAGAATTTGTCTGAGTCTCAGTGGATCACCGGTTACTAGCGATGGTATGCGCGGATCGATAAATGTAGAGAGCAAAATACTTTTGCTATCGGCCTGGGGCGAGAGAATCTCACCAATTCCTTCGACTAGGCTTACGGGGTCGAATTCGCAATTTAAAATTTCAAGACGTCCTGCTTCAATCTTTGAAAAATCAAGAATATCGTTTAGGATGCTTAGCAGCGATTTCCCTGCTTCTTTGAGTAGAACCGTATATTCGCGCGCTGAGGTGCTAAGTTCTGTGCGCAACAATATTTCGACCATGCCGAGAATCCCATTCATCGGTGTGCGAATTTCATGGCTCATGTTAGCAACAAATTCTGACTTCATTTTAGATACTGCTTGGGCTTGATCTCTCGCCTTAATCAATTCAGCGATCAATTGCTGATGATTGGCAATATCGTTGGAGGAAGACTGATCTCTGCGGTATTGGAGGTTCTGATTATGTTCGTCTTGGGCCAATGTGATTAGTTGATTGATGGCCTGCTGGGCTTCAACTTTAGCTTGCGGGTCTTCAATCTGGCTTAAAAGTGTCCAGATAGGTCCATTGGTAAGCGCTTGTAGTTTTTCCTGAAAGTTGTCCATGAACCTGCTGTCAATAAGTTTTAGAGCGTTCTTAAATTCAGTCTGTGACCCCTGAGTTTGCGACGTTTTCTGGTACTTTATTTAAGGCTTCAAGCATTTCTTCAGCACTTTGATAACGATCTTCTGGGTTTTTTTTGAGTGCCCTAAATATCACTTCTACTAATTCTTTGGGGAGATTGATGCCGGGCTGAAAGAAAGGCAAACTGGATGGTGTTTCATTTAAGTGAAGGCGGACCATATCGTAAAAGCTGTCGCCGTCAAATGTCGCCTTTCCGGTGAAGCATTCGTACATGACGCAGCCCAGAGCGTAGATGTCGCTTCTGGCATCTAGTTCTTTGCCCGTGCATTGTTCAGGGCTCATGTATCGCGGTGTGCCAACCACTTCTCCGGTATTTGTTATTTTTAAGCGTTCTTTTTCAGTGCTTGGATTTTTGGCTATGCCAAAATCTACGATTTTTACTTTTGGAATTCGATCTGCTGAAACGATAATATTACTTGGTTTAATGTCTCTATGCACAATGCCGGCTTTGTGTACGATGCTTAAACCGCTTAGTACTTGTTTGAAGATCGCTAAACCAATTTCGCTGCCAAGGGGGCCTTGGGCCACTAGATAATCCTCAAGGCTTTGCCCAGAGTGAAAGTCCATAATCATGTATGGTTCATTTTTGTTGGTGATACCAAAGTCGAAAACGGAGACTAGATTAGGGTGAGACAGTTGACTTAATGTCTGAGCTTCACTTTGAAATCTGGCTACAACATTGTTGTCTGCTGTATGTTCTGGGTGCAGCATCTTAATTGCGACAGGGCGGTTCATAAGCACGTGTTTGCCTTTGTAGACAATGCCCATGCCCCCCCGACCAAGGATTGTGTCAATTTCGTAGCGGTCGCCGATGGGAGTTCTACCGTCTTGATAGCTTCTTATTCCGAGCTTGTCTGGTCCACTTCCTTTGTAGAACGTCGTGAGTGCTTCGTCATTGTCGGTTGATTCTTGCTTGGAGGCCTTTAATAAGAGATCGAGTGTTCCTTGCACCAAATCACCGACATTTTCTAGTGATGCTCTTGTCTGTTTAGCAATTGTTTCTAGGCTAGAGCCAGAACTCAGCATTTTTAAAATTGCTATTTGTTCTTCTGAAAGAGATGAATGATTCGATAAGGTAATGGGAAGTGCGCTAGTTTGCTTGGCGCTAGTGCGGTTGTCTTGCATCTTCAGTAGTTTATGGGCAATACCCGGATCTAGCCAAGTCGCACCTGATGTTACCGCCTTAATGGCTGCGTAGAGGTGCTCGCCAGCGACGGTCTTTAGACAGTAACCGTCAGCGCCAGCTTCAAGTGCTTCGCAGATGTGCTCTTTGGCATCGCTAGCAGTAAACATAATGATATGGGTGCTGGGGAGCACATCTTTGATTTCTTTTGATGCCCTTATGCCGTCGATTGTTGGCAGACCAATATCCATCAAAATCATATCGGGCTTGACTGCTAGGGCTTGCAGTATTGCACTGGCGCCATCGCCGCATTCAGCTATCACCTTCAGGTCGGGGTAGGTCTCTAATGAGCACTTTAGCCCGAAGCGTGTTATTGCTTGATCTTCTGCGATCAGGATAGTTATTGGCTTTGGTTCAGGCATTAGGGCAGTACTTCGCCTAGCACTTGGTAGGTGACTATTTGTATCATAATGACTACTGAAGCCCTGCGTGATTCTAGGTGACTTCTTTATTATTCCACGTAACCTGCGCCTGCGTCTCACCCTTTTGGGTGATCGCCATACTAGGTCTGGCAGATAGATTCAGTGCTCGTGGCGATGGTGCATGTCAGGATAGTGCACATGGCTATGCTTCAAGGCTTTGTGTCGATGTTTGTGGGTATGTGGTAGTTCGCTACCGTCTTTTCTGTGAGTTGGTTCTGCTCCGCTGGCGTGTTCGTGGTTGTGATGAAGATCGTGTAGATGCTCGTGTTCGTGTTCCAATTCTTCGTGGCTGTGTGTGTGTTCATGCTGCTCGCTGATATGCAAGTAGACACCTGCGCCCATAAGGACGGCAGCCAGCACTAGTTGAATGGTAATTGCTTCGTGAAAGACGATAAGAGAAAGCAGGGCGCCAATAAACGGAGCGGTAGCGAAGTAGGCACTGGTGCGGGCGTTGCCGAGATCGCGTAAGGCCATGACATAGAACACGAGGCTGAGGCCATAGCCCACGAAGCCAAGCAAAAGTGCTGCGCTGATAGCTCCTGCGTTTGGGAGCTTTTGACCCAGAGCAAGTGCAATAACTAGGTTGACTAGACCAGCAACCAAGCCTTTGACCGTTGCTATTTGCTTGGCGTCGGCGGCAGCGATTTTCCGAGTGAAATTGTTGTCGATAGCCCAGCCTAGGCAAGCAACGGTAATTAAGAGTGAGCCTAATGAATTAGATGGAAGACCCCCGTTAAAGCTGAGTACTGCACCACCAGCGGTGATAGCGATCATTCCAGTAATAATTTTTCGGTCACAGTTCTCGTGAAAATAGATCCAGGCAATTAGTGCAGTTAATACGGCCTCTAGATTAAGCAATAAAGATGCTGATGCTGCAGTGCTGTAGCTTAGTCCAAGCATTAAGCAGACTGGGGCAATAATACCGCCAGCGGTGACTACAACCACTAGCGAGGGTAGGTCGCTGAGGCTCAAAAGCAAGACTTTGCTATGTTTTTTGCTTGCGGCTGAGACTGCCGAGAGCAAAGCAAAGCCAATGCCGAATCCAAGATAAAAAAGGCTGGCGAGCATCACTGGTGCGATTTCTTGCTCTAGAAGTTTGGCTAGCGGTGTGCTCATGCCAAACAGTGCTGCGGCCCCAGCGGCAAGAAAGACACCTTTGAAATTATTTTTGTTTTCCATATAAATTGCGGTCTCTAGCCGCCAAGCCCCTGACCGGTGGTGAGCACGTAAATTAGCAAGATGGTGGCTGCCAAAAGCAAAAAGGTGGCGATGATGATAGCGACAATTACAATTTTCGGCATGCCTGATGACTGATTTTCTTCGTCCTCTTCCTCGTCATCTTCATAGTCTTCGTCTTCGTCGTAGGCTTCTTGTACACGCTTGGTGTTGAAATATTGAGTGGTGAGTGGCTTACCGCTTTTGACCGCGAGAAGATCGTTGTGCAAATCTGTTAATGATTGATAGCGGTCAGCTTTCTCTTTGGCCAAGAGACGCGAGACTATTATTTCAATACCTTCGGGAAAATCTTTGCCCAAGGAGGCTTCGCGTAGCTTTAAGGGAATTTCTTTTTGGTGTTTGACCATAGTAATCAGGGCACTGTCGCCCATGAATGGGGGGGCGCCAGTGAGGGTTTCATAGAGGGCACAACCAATCGAATAGATATCGGAACGGGGGTCAACTTCGGCTCCACGGCATTGCTCGGGGCTCATGTATAGCGGACTGCCAAAAATGGCGCCAGTGTTGGTTGTGGCCGCACAGTCTTGACCTGTGGGGGTAGCCAGTTTGGCGATGCCGAAATCGAGAATTTTTACAGTGGGCTTGGTAGCACCTTTGTCAAAGGTGAGCATGATATTGCCTGGCTTGATATCACGATGCACAAAACCTCGTTCATGAGCGAAATTAAGACCGTCGGCTATTTGGCAGAATATCTCTAAGGCTTCTGGCAGTGCGAGAGTGGCTTGACGTTTTAGTAATTCTGCCAGCGACTCTCCTTCGAGAAGATCCATGACATAGTACGGAAACTTGCCTTCAGCAATGCCAAGATCATAGATCTTGACCATGTTTTTGTGCTCTAGCTTTGCTACAGACTTGGCTTCCATTTGAAAGCGAGCCCAACTTTCTTTTGTCACTTCGTCTGGAGGAATGGTCTTAAGAGCAAATTCTCGATTGAGAAAGGCATGGTGAACGCGGTAAACAGCACCCATTCCACCGTGACCAATTTGAGAGATGATGCGATAAGAGCCAGCGAAGGTGTCACCTTCTTTGATAGTGATACTGGTTTTGGGTCTCTGAAACTGGTTTTGCAATTTACTACCATTCCCGCCGACTGCTCTTATTCTACGTCTATTTTTCTCTATAAGACTTCTCTGTGGCTAGTTCTTACTCAAATTTTCTTTTGAACGCATCTCGGTTGTCGCTATCTTGCACCCTACCAGGTGGCAGGGCTTGGTAAAGGAGTTTTTTCTCTCTTGGACTCCAGTTATTGAGACTGAGCTTTAGACGTTGCAATTTTGGCAATTGAATCATGGTAGGAATGATACCGGCTGTGAGTTGACGGCATCCGGTTAGTTCTAAAATTTGCAGCTTCTTCAGCTTCGCCAGGGGCTTGAGGTCGTTATCCTTCAACTTGTTGCAGCCTATTTCTAATCTTGTTAGTTGGGGCATAGTGCTTAGTATTTCAATCTCAGGGCCGCCAATATTGCTGGCTTCGAGAGAAAGATATGTTGCTTTTTGTGAATTGCGCATTGCTTTTACAAGAGCTGTAGCATCTTCATTGCTCAAGTTTATACGATGGATTCGGCTAGGAATATTGCTTTCTGCGAGGGCCTGACCCGAAATTCCTGTTTGAGTAACACCAAGATTTTTTAGTTTTGTTAGTTTTTCGATGTATTTAATTGAGGCATTAGTAAAGTCGTTTCCATTCATTTGCAGGCTGGTGATTGAGTTGATGTGGCTGATATTCTCAATTAAGTCGTCGTGGGCACCCTGGATTTTTTCGCAGTTAAATATTTGAAAATCACCGTCACGAAAGCGTCTTAATATCATGCTGTGTGTTACTGCGGGCTGATTAGGGTGAAATTCTCGTACTTCACTTTCTGGTAGTTCAAATGTGCCTTGTGCGTTGTGCTGTTTGGCAGCGTGCAAAAAGCGCCTTATTGCGGTAGGGCCGCTGCCTATCACCTTACTAAAAGATGGTTTGTTTGGGCCGATTTCTGGTGCGAACATTGGGTCTAGTTTCTTTGCCTGCTGTCTTATGTAAACGTCGTCTTCTGACTCAATGGCTTCAGTCGGCCGTGCTGAAGCGTCGCTGGTGCTAAGGTTTTGCGTAGCGGTTTGTACTTTGTGGGTTGCCGTCTCGGTTGTCGCCGTCTTGTTTGTCGCTTCTGGGCTGGCAAGCCGTTTGGCTTGCTTAGGAGGAGAGGCGAGAATTTGGTGGGCAATCAGAGCTGTTACGACGAGCGTTAGCAGTACTGCTGCTAATGGCTTTGCCGAGCTCTTAATTCTTTCAGTCAAGCTCTGCTCGACTTCTTCTTCTTCTAAGTCTTCTCTGTCTAGTGTTTCATTCAATCTCAAGTTAGCCTCACTTTTGCTAGCAGACTGGCTATCTGGCTGGCTAGAGTAAGGGCTAGAAGAAGGGCTATAGGCTAGTCGACCAAGCGAGCGCTCTAACAGCAAGAGGTCTTTGGCCGTATCTGCCAATGATTGATAACGTTGCTCTGGGGCTTTGGCCAGCATTTTTGCTACGATGCGCTCCAGTTCTTTGGGGTAATCGATTTCACCAATGTCTTTTAGCAATGGTGGAGGATCTGATTGATGCATGGCCGTGGTTTCAACAGCACTGCGACCGATAAAAGGTGCCCTGCCCGTAAGAGCTTCGAAGAATGTAATGCCTGTTGAATAAATATCAGTACGGTGGTCGATTGGTAAGCCTAAGCATTGCTCAGGGCTCATGTATAGTGGGCTGCCGAAGACTTCACCGGGCCGAGTTAGCCCTTGGCCCGGCTGGCCATCGATATTGAGTTTGGCAATACCGAAGTCGACAATTTTGACTGCTAATTGGGAGCCTTGAAGCAGCATGATATTGGGTGGTTTAATGTCGCGATGAATAATACCGCGATCATGCGCGTAGGCTAGACCAGCACAAATCTGACGGAACAGTGGTAAGGCCTGCTCGACTGCAAGGCAATCGTTTTGGTCGAGGTAATCGGCCAGTGATTCACCTACCAAAAGGTCCATCGCGTAGTAGGGCACGCCATCTTCAGTCTGGCCCATATCATAAATTTTGACTATGTTGGCATGGTCTAGCCTTGCTATGGCTTGGGCTTCTGTCTGAAACCGCCGCCAAATTACCTCAGACACTTGATCGCTTCGCAATACTTTTAGAGCAAGCTCTTTAGCCAGTAGCTGGTGCTCAACGCGGTAAACAAAGCCCATTCCACCTTGGCCAAGAAAATCAATAATCTTGTAAGTGCCGCCCAGTACTTCGCCAGGAGAATATTGTCCTCTTCCCGGCTGGTTGGCAGGCTTGGCTCTGGTCGACTGACCGCTTACCGGGCCAGCGGTTTGACCAGCGACCACGGTTTTATGGCGTTCACTGTTTTCCAAGATAAATTGATCCCCCCGCCTATTATTCCCAGCCAGGAAGAATTTGATTATGGCTTTAACACTTCAAAAAGAAAGAGTGTTTTCTTTGTAGACAGCCTTTCCGTCTAATAATGTTAGCAGCACTTTGGCGCTGGCGATTTCACTTGTGGGCAGGTCGAAGATATTTTTGTCGAGCATGACTAAGTCAGCACATTTACCAATTTCGAGGCTGCCGGTTTGCTGCTCTGAGTGATTTACGTAGGCACCGCCAGTGGTGTAAGCCTTGACGATGTCGTTTAAGTCTAGCGCTTCTTTGGCGTTTAATGGTGGCTCCTGGTCTGCCGCGCTTGGCTTGGGGGCTTGCCTGGTGACTGCCGTCTGCATTGCATCAAGGGGGTTAAGGGTCGACACTGTCCAGTCTGAG
>LNEX01000550.1 GCA_001464165.1 bacterium Ga0077546 | reverse complement strand
ACGGATAAACCCGAGCCATGCGTTCTGCGCCTAATAGTGGTGCGGTTAGGTCTTTGATATAAGTGTCCTGGAAGGCCCAGGCTGCTTGACAGTTAGCTGTTACGTTGAGGGCGGCGAAGCGTTTGAGATCTTCGGACGCCACCAGTTGCAAGTGGGCAATTTGGTGGCGTAAATCGCCTTCTCTTGGCAAGGCTTCAAAAGCATCAAGTGAGGCTCTAACAGCATGATCGCCAATGGCATGAATGTGTATTTGAAAACCCCTACTGGCCAGCTCTTTTACCATGGTCGCTAATTGGCCAGCGGGGAAATTGAGGGCCTGATTTTGCTTGGTGACTGGTCGGTCGCTGTAGGGCTCTAATAAGGCAGCGGTATGTGATTCTATTACGCCGTCGGCAAAAATTTTTCTTTGCTGCTTTTTCAAGCTGCTTATACGCAACTGGCGTCATTGTCCCGGTGTGTAGAGCTGCTACTACTTTGAGATTGAGCTGTTTGCGTTTAGCTAAGTCATAGTAAGCAGTGATGACTTCATGGTTGGCGTGGGCCTCTTGAGCCGAAGTGATACCAAATGAATTGGCTAGGGCAATGGCCTTAGCTAGAGCGGCACTTCGTTCTTTTAGTGACAAAACTGGCAGCACTTTTTGTACTAAAGCTAAGGCTCCTTCTCGCAGACAGCCGGTTGCTTCTCCTTTGCTATCTAGTTCGATGATGCCACCGCAGGTGGTCTTAGAGCGGCTTGTGATCTTGGCGATTTGCATAGCTTTGCTGTTCAGCCAGGCTGAATGGCCGTCTTCAGAATAAACAAGAATTGGTTGGCTGCTAGATACTTGGTCTAAAATGTGACAGTCAAGTGGTTCTTTCATTACGGCAGGCAGCGGTAGACCAGCGGCTAAGAGCCATTTATCAGTGTGCCTTTTAGCGTGCTTTTCGGCGCGCCATTTTTGCAATAAAGCCAGTACATCCGCTCGGCTCTTTGCTGCGTTCAAGCGGCACTGCAATAGCTCAGCGCCACCTTCGGCAAGGTGTACGTGGCTGTCGTGAAAACCAGGCATAATCAGCTTTGCTTTAGCATCAAATATTTTGGTTTCTGGACCGGCTAGTTTTAGTGTCTCTTCGTCGCTGCCAATTTGTACAATGCGACCATTGTCAATTGCTATGGCACTTTGCCAGAGCGGCTGAGCGCTGGTGTATATCTTGGCGTTTTTGATGATCAAATCGGCTTGGACAGTGCCTTTCTTCGATTGATTGGCAAGTGCTGGTGCTAATGCGAAATAGCCGGCAGCAGTGAGAGTGACAATAAGGTTGAGGCCGCACCTTATACTAAAGCTTTGACCTCGGCTCGCGCCTGAGTGAGCTATCGAGAATGATTGTGGATGGTGATCTGATGAATTGCTCATGTGTAAGCTTATTTATCTCATTGCTTCTGGTGACTGATAGCCGTATTTTTTTGCTTTTTGCAGGTCTGTTTTGGATAAGCCGTTTTTGCCGAGCGAATTGTAGATCAAGCTGCGCTCATAGTAAGCTTCTCCATAATCTGGTACTTGTTTAATTGCTTCGTCTAAATCTTGTAGGGCAAGTTTGTATTTGCCGAGTCTTGAGTAAGCGATGCCCCGGCTCAAGTGTGGGTGCGTTCGTTTTGAATTTAGTTTTAGAGACTGGGTACAATCGGCAATCGCTCGCTCATATTGGTGATCGCTCACTAGAGCTGAGCCTCTAGCGCAAAAGCTGAGGGTGTTTTGCGGGTCATATTTTATTGCTTCGGTTAGGTCGGCGATGGCTTTTTTGTATTGCTTTTGTGCTCGGTAGCACATGCCTCGGCCATAGTAAACAGTAGAGTCGTTTGGCGCTAAAGCAACCGCTTTGTTGTGATCTTCAAATTCTTCTGCTAATTGTCCGAGTTCTCGATGTGCCCATGCTTGAGTGCTGTAAGCTCTTGCATATTTCGGATTTAGCAAAAGTGCTTGCTTTGTATCTTCTAGTGCCTTTGCCCATTCTTTTTGGTGACAATAGTTATCTGCTCTTTCTCCGTAGGCATCTGGGTAAGTCGATTCTAGGCTGATAGCACTTGTGAAATCGCTAATAGCTTTTTGGTGTTCGCTTAAGTAGTGGTAGGCGAGCCCGCGCCAATAGAAAGCAGTAGCGTAATTAGGTGCTAATTTAAAAGCTTGATCGTAGTCTGCTATAGCCTTTTTATATTCGCCCTGGTAATAGTAGCAGCTACCTCGGGCGCAATAAGCCAGAGGATTTTTCTTGTTATGAGCTATATAGAAGTCGTAGTCAGAAATGGCTAAGTCCCATTGGTTTAGATCCCAGTATGCCCCACCGCGCATAAGGTGGAGAAAAATGCAGTTGGGAGACAGTTTTATGGCTTGATTGAGGTAGGAGACATTATCTTTTGCTTGGTGCAAGCCATTGAAGGCGTAAGCGGCATTGAGAAGAGTGCTAACTTCCTTGTCTTTCGGATTCAACTCCAAGACTTGTTTGTATTCGTCACAAGCTTCTTTGCTTTTCTCAACTGTCTGTAATAAGCCTGCGTGCTCAAGAAGCAGATCTGGTTCTGTCGGTATGCTTTGTGAAAGCTCCAATGCCTTTCTTGCATCTTGCTTCGCTAGTTGGGCCAGACCTAGCCAGCCATAGACACGGCTGCGCCCAGAATAAGCATAAGGACAATTTGGATCACTTTTAATGGCGCTAGCGAAATCAGCAAAAGCCTGTGTGTAATTTCCTATACGGGCATAGGCGTAGCCTCTTCGTGCCAGGCAAACGGCGTCATTTGGAGCTGTTGTTAATGCTCTATTATAGCTTTCGATGGCTTGTGGCCATTCTCCACAGTTAGCCTGGCTTTGAGCTTGTTGAGCCGCTGCTGAAGGTTTTATAGCGCTACTTTTACTGCTGCAAGCAGTTAATAGAAAAAGGCAAAGGATAATTGTGATTTTTCGCATGGCCTTTGTTATCTAATTCCCGCTCAAAGCAGGTTGTTCTCAATATTAGCAAGTATACGTGAACGGTGTAATTGAATTCTAGGCGGTAAACCGCTCTCAAGTCCTCCTCCCAAATACTCCTGGCTAATAGCAGTCCCTGTATTTGCAATTTGCACATCGGTCACTCCATTTACTTTGGTTATGGGCTGGGCCTTTATGTTGGATGCAATCATAGATGCTGAAAATAAAAAGGCATCGTCCACGTCCAGTGAATTTTGGCAGTCGTTCAGGGCTATAGAGCAAGGCTTGCATGACATAGAGTCCGAGAATGATCCTGCCTATCAAAAATTGAAGCTTCAGTTGGATAAATATGTGCGTGCAATCTTTCGAAGACAAAGATTGCACGCTCTACAAGCAATACAAAAATCCGCACTTAAAATCTACGCTGCCTGAAGAGCCATCCAGATACCCTTGGCATTTTTCGCCAACTATGTATTCTCAGCTAGGTAA
>LNEX01000549.1 GCA_001464165.1 bacterium Ga0077546 | reverse complement strand
GTCGATGGCGTACTGATGCTGAGCCAAGGTCGCCCGCTTGCTGTTCTCGAAATAATCGATGCCGAGCTTGCGGTTGAGCTTGTCTTTGATGCCGCGAAAGTCGATGAAACTCTGCGGAAACTGGTAGCAGAAGAGTGGCTGCCCGGGCATGCTGACATAGGTTTTGCCAGCCTGCTGCGAAAACTCTGGTTGGGCAAAAAGAGCATCCCACGAAGCAGCCGGAGCTGGATGCGTAGGCGAGCCAAGAGCCAACAGGTAAAGCAAAGGAGCTTCACTGTAACCAGCGTAAACACTGGGAATCAAGCCGCCTTCCGGTGACCAGCCATGGCCGATTAGCCCGTTCTCGCGAACAAGCCAATTCCACTCTACGCGGTTGTAGAGCTTGTCAGCGAGGTCACGAATTTCGACCTCATCAGCAGACTTGCCGCGATAGAAATAGCGAGCAAAACGAACGCCTGCCATGAGCAATGCGGTGTCTATGCTCGAAAGCTCGGAGTTCCAGAACTGGGGCGCGGTGGCCCGAGTGCCAGTTGCCGGATTGAGGAAGTGATAGAAAAACCCGCGATACCCATTGACACCCTCGGCCTGCTCACCCTGGGGAACATTCCACAGGGTGCGCAGTACACGAAGGGTATAGGCTGCGGCTTCAGAGCGACTGATCCAGAGACGCTTGCAAGCAGCGCCGTAGGCACTGAGAGCAAAACCTACACCAGCAATGGTGGCAGGCCCGTCCAAGCGTGTGCGGTCGAGGATGAGACCAGTGGTCTTGTCCTGGTAGTCGAGGAAGTATTGGAAGTGTGCGCGCTGCACCCGCTCAAGCATCATGTCATTGCTGGCACTGATGTTGCGCGAAGAAGGAGCGGCACGAATCTGTATCTTATGACGTCTCATGATGTTCTCCACTCCGTTGGAAGTTGGTTATTTGAGATAAGAAAAGTGGCCCTTTCGAGTGAAAGGGCCGATAGAAGCTGTAAGTGAACGCACGCCGTCAACGCAAAGATTCTGCGTAGAGTCAACGGGCAAGCCCTAGCCCCAATAAAGAATTGCTAGAGCGAGCCCGTGCGACTTACCTAGCTGGCCGTAACTCCCACTCGCCGCCACCCTTGAGTTCAAGAATGGTGTCGTGGTGTTCCACCAGACTGCGGCGATGACCGACACTGATGACAGTGCTACCAGCACTGCTCAACAGCGTGTAGAGCAACTTTTCATTGCCGTCATCAAGGGCTGAACTGGCCTCATCGAGGAAGGCGTAATCAGGCTTGGCCAGAATCACCCGAGCAAAGCTCAGACGCTGTTGTTCGCCAAGAGAGAGCTTGTCGCGCCAATCATGTTCGACATCGAGACCGCCTGACTGAACAGCCAGGTCGGGCAGGTTGACGAGCTTGAGCAGGGCTAGCAGCTGTGTGTCGCTCTGACGAGTGTTCGTCATTGGATAGCACAAAGCCTTACGCAGAGTCGATTTGGGTACGAAGGGACGCTGGGGAAGAAACATCAGTTTCTCTCGCGCAGGCCTTTCGATGCGACCGCTACCGGTTTGCCAGAGACCAGCGATAGCCCGCAAGAGCGACGACTTACCTGTGCCGCTGGGGCCAGTGATTAGCAAAGCTGAACCAGCGGGAACGGTCAGTGTCAGAGACTCGATCAAAGTGCGGCTGGCATCTGGGTTGAGCACCGACACATTGGTGAGAGCGAGCAGGTCTGACTCAACCATCTCGATTTCTTTGCCAGGCTGCGGAGCCTTCTTTTCGGCCAGGGCATCCATTGACTCAAGAAACGAGCCCAGTCGGTTGATGTTGGCAGTGAAGGCACTGATGCCAATAAACTGCCCGATCAGCAAGGTCATGCCACCAAAAACCTGAGCGAAAGCCATACCTGCTCTGGTGATGTCACCGAACTGCATATCGCCGGCAAAGTAGAGCGGGGCGATAATTGCAGCAGGAATTAGGACGACCAAAGCATTGTAGTTGGTGGTGAAGAAGCCGAGGTTGCGGTTGAGAATCATCATCAACTCGAGGTTGGTGACTGCATCTTTGACCGCACGGAAAACTTGCAGCTTAGCGCGCCGTTCACCGCCATAGAAGGCAATCGACTCAACATCGCGCCGCACATCGGTCATGGTATAGCGCAAGTCAGCTTCGAGCTTGGTGTGCTGAAACTGCAAGTCGACCAAGCGACGGCCAATGTAGAGCGTGAGAAAGCAACCGAGCAGCGAGTATCCGATCACTACCAAAGTAAGCATGCCCGAGATTGTGTATAGCACGCCCACGAAACTAATCACGGTAATCACAGAATCGAGCACAGCAATAGACAGCCCCACGGCAGAATTGCAGAACGTTTCAACGTCCTGCGTCAGCCGCTCATCTGGATTGTCTAGGCTGGGGTCAGAGCTGATTTTGTAGTAAGCGCGGTTGGTGAAGTAGCGACTTATTAGGTGCTGCGACAGCCAACGGCGCCAGACCAAAGAGAGTTTTGTCCGCAGAAACTGGTAGTAGATGATGATCGGCGTGGCCGCCACCAGAGCCCCTGCGTACGAGAACAAAAAGACATAATATTGGCCGACATCTTTCGACTGCAGAGCAGTAGCGAATTTACCGGCGATGTAGTTGACATAGACATTGACCGCAGAAATACCGAAGAGCAACACCAGAACAGCCACAAGCAGGGCGATTCCTCGACCTTTCTGTGACGATACCCAAAAAGGTTTGGCAATTGCGTATAGGCGTTTCCAGGTCAGTGAGTTGGTCATATCGTTCATGACGTTTCTCTTTCTGTTAGTTGTTAGACCTAGAGAAGACAGAGAGATAGCCGCTCTTAACTCAGTCGTTCACTACTTCACGCGCGGTGAAAGAGGAAATTGAGTGATTAGAGTCGGGGGTAGGTTCTATCTGCGTGACTGTAAATTTAAAGAGAGTATGTATAGAACTCATGAATATCACCTTTAACTTCCCATTCTCAAGGTGACGACAGGCGCGTAATGTACTAAGCCAATTATCAAAACGACTACAACTCAAATCAGCTTCAACTGCGCCAGCAAAGGCTTTTAGCGCCTGACAACAACGCAAACCAAAATTATCATGACATCAAAAGTGCTTAAACTTTAGATGTCATGAAAGCCCTGTGAAATTGGGCGTGTTTTTTCACTCAGCGATTACATTTCGACAGCATTTTATGACGCGCGCTTAAGCTCAGCAGCAGTACAACTAGCAGGGATAGCGTCAACAATAGCTCGCGGTAGCAGAGATAGGATCATTACAAACGGCCGCTGGCAGGGGCAAGAACGAGGGCTGGAGCCATCAGAGCAACTTATCAAGCGATATCTTTGCTAGTTGAACCACAAAGCAAAACCAGGAAAATGATTGCCAAACTCTCCGCGAAGATCTCTCCAGGTTTGACCACGGCTAAGTTTGCCTTCTTCTAGATACGGAGCAGCGGCAGAGCCTTGCACCCAGAGCACTAGATCAAATTGTCGCGGCTCTAAAAAGACCTTGCGCAAATTGATACCACGCCGATCACTCTCGCTGCCTCGCCAAAATGGAATCAACAATTCTCCTGACAAGATCCTCTCACTCTCACTCATAATTCCAGCCCAGGCAGCTACCATCTGCTCAGTCACACGAGCGTTAGGAATCACCCCCGTTTGACGTGGATTGGGCAACCATTCGTGATCATCGTCTTCTTCTGCCATGATCCACTTCCATGTCTCACGACTCTGATCAATCACGGCCTGAAGATGGTTCAGTGCTGATGCCATTCTCTTGGGCTCAATCACGTCACACCTGATCAAATGCACAAAAGCGATCAAGTCAAAAATCTCCAGATCGCCGGCACCGATTGATCGAATAGGCTTAGCCTTGCTCAAAAATGCGTACGGCGAGTCAACTTTAGTGAAAAACAAGTGAGCGGTGCGGTCAAACAAGTCTTTACTGTCGTGCGCCAAATAAATGTCGCACATAGACGACAGCAGATGGCAATAACCCCTTAGCCAATGCACATCTCCGCGATCGAACTTGATGAAAAACTGTTCTGCTTTTTCTATTGGAATATTAGTGTTATTAGTGAGCTTGGCATAGACTTTCCACAAGCTTCGGTTGTCATCCGCCTGAATCGACGGAGCACGGCTGCCAGTGCCATTCAAGTCTAATTTGATCATGCCAAAATGCAGTGGTAATTTGACCTCAGCATCGCTAATAGGTGAAAGCGTAGCCTCTGCTTGCATCAACTGTTTTTGAAAGGTGTCGATAATTTTGCGAGCTTGGAGATAATCAATTTTCTGGCAATTCTCATTGGTAGTGGCTGGCAGTCGCAAAAATGGCAGAATGAAACCACTATTTTTGTGGGTGCGAACACCATAGCGAGTGAGCGACTGGCCCAGGCCCTCCACCGCCCGTAGAAACTGCAATACACCCAGGCCAAAGCGCGCTTGATCATCGCTGGCGTGTTCTTTCAAATAGTTTGAAAGTGCCACATCGCCTTCTTTTAGTCGACCATCCAAGAGAAATTTTTCGACCAGAGGTATGTCTTTAACTGTAGTTGACACTTCTATCACTTCCTTCTTAGCGAACGGTACGCTTAATTCTGGTAAGGCGGCAAAGGCAACGGCAGTGTAGTTAACACTCAAGAGCGTCGCCAGCAAACCTGCGCTAACCGCTCTCTTTAATCTGTTCATGCCATTTCCTTTGTTATTGCTGCTTATTTTGCACTCGTTCAAATGCTTATCTCTGATCTGGTTTTCTTTGTTCATTTCTTCTGATTTGACTGCCAACTTCTAATCAGTCTAGGCAAGTCAAGCAAAGATTAGGCGGGGCGAAGAACAGTTGAAGAATTGATCACTCGATCAAGTTGAAAATGTCCGTGATAGCGATGCAGAGAGAGAGCAGCGACTAATTGGTGCAATCACGCTTCCGCGAGGTGTCTGACTGTTCTAGAATTGAGCTATGAGAGACCGAATTCTAGCTTTGATATTTGTGGTCATCGGCTTTGCCGTGGTGAACTCCGGCTACCGCGAAGATGTAGACGGAATTGCTCATTTGTTCTCTAACTGCGAATGTATAAGCGACGAAATTGTCGGAATGGCTAGTATCGATCAATTCAAACCACTTGGACGCTCAGACGTTGAGCTAAAAGAGCAATTGGGAAATCCGCGGGTTACAGAGTTCGAAGACTACGAGAAATTTGATGAAATCTGGAGCTACCATAAATACCGTCTTGTCCTCTGGATCAAAAATCATCGCTGCATCGCTGCTTACCCGTGTTCAAATGTTTTTCACTAGGCCAAAGAATAACCTGATCAGTACCTCTAAGCCCTGAAAGCTTGATTCCTCGTGGCATATTTTTGCTCTTTTGGCCTGAGAATCCACTGACATTTATTTTTCTACTACATTCTATAGTTTAACAACAGTCCAAAAAAAGGGACCTTAGCAAAAAACCAAAAGAAGAAAAAAAGCGGAGCGAACAGCCAATGCCATTCGCCCCGCCTCCAAAAATTGCTTTTTGAAACTAAGCCCAGAACCAGTGTCTAACCGCCCACAGCAAAGCTACAGACTGCTCCGTAGCCTGCTATGGACTGAGTTAAAGACCTGGTCCCGAGAGACTTAGCCGTAGAAAGCCTCGCCGCGCTTCGCCTTGTCGACGATGAGCTGAGCGGGCTTGTAGTTGTCACCAGCCACCTGCGAGAGGTACTGCAGCTTCTGATGAATGGTGCGCATGCCTACCTGATCAGCGTAACCGAGCACACCACCCAGGAACGGAGCAAAGCCCGTTCCGAAGATCATGGCCAGGTCGAGCTGCGACGGGTCGGTGATGATGCCTTCCTGCAAGCACAGCGCCGCTTCGTTGACCATGGGCAGGAAGAGGCGATCCTGGATCGCTCCCACCGTCATGACCTTGGGCGCAGCCGTGATGGCAGCAGCGACGTCGGGGTTGATACCAGCGCGACGACCGGTCTTCGGGTCGTACAAGTAGAGGCCCTTGCCGCCCTTCTTGCCCAGCAGCTTGGTGCTCTTGATCATGGCAATCATTGCCGGCGGCGCCAGACGATCGCCCAGGGCGGCGTGCATGACGTCGATGACGTGGGCGACGATGTCGAGGCCAACTTCGTCCATCAGTGCAATCGGGCCCATGGGCATGCCGAACTTGGTGGCAGCCTTGTCGATGTCGTCAGCGGAGACGCCTTCCAACAGAAGCGTGAACGCTTCCTTCATGTAGGGCGAGAGAACGCGGTTGACGACGAAGCCCGGGCCATCATTGGTGACGACCGTGGTCTTGCCCAGGCGCATGCCGAAGGCCTTGGCCAGAGCGACGGTTTCAGCCGAGCTGTCTTCCGCCTTGACCACTTCCACCAGCTTCATCTTGTGCACCGGGTTGAAGAAGTGCAGACCAACCACGTTGGCGGGAGTGCGAGCAGCCTTGGCCATCTCGTCCATCGACAACGAAGAGGTGTTCGAAGCGAAGACGAAGGGCTTGGTGATCACCTTCTCCAGCTCGGCCAGAACCGCCTTCTTCACCGCCATTTTCTCGACCACAGCCTCGATGACGAGATCGCAGTCAGCCATGTCGGCGTAGTTGACGGTGGCCTTGATGGCGCCGTACTTCATGTCGGCTTCCACCTGCGACATCTTGCGCTTGGCCACCAGACCATCGAAGAGAGCCTTGATACCGGCCATGCCCTTGTCGAGCGCAGCCTGGTCGATGTCCTTGAGCACGACTGCGTAACCAGCGTAGGCAGCCGCCTGGGCGATGCCTGCACCCATGACACCGGCGCCGAGCACACCAACGCTCTTGACGCTGATGGCAGGCTTGACGCCTTCGGGCATGCGCTTGCTTTCGGTTTCGGCGAAGAGAATGCCGACCAGAGAGCGAGACACCGACGAAACCGCCAGGCGCGAGAAGATCAGCGATTCCATCTCGAAGGCCTTTTCCTGCGGCATGTTCCAGGTCTTGAGGATGAGCTTGAGAGCTTCCAGCGGAGCCGGGTATTTGCCCTTGGTCTGAGCCAGCACCATCTTGGTCGCCATCTTGGCGAAGATGGCGCGGCCGGCGCTGGTCTCGATGCCTGCGTCGATCATACGCTGCTTGAAGGGCTTCTGGAAGCGCTTGGGCTTGGCACCCGAAGCGAGTTCCACCGCACGCTTGATCAGATCGGTCGGCACGGCCGTTTCATCGACGAGACCAAGGCGCCAGGCCTTGAGACCATCGACACGGGAGCCCGTGGAGATCATCTGGAAGCCCTGCTGCAAGCCGATCAGCTTGGGCAGACGAATGCTGCCACCCCAGCCAGGCAGGAAGCCCAGCTGAGTCTCCGGCAGACCGAGAGAGGTCTTGGGAGAGGTGGAGGCGATGCGAATCTTGCAGCCGAGGGACAGCTCGAGACCACCACCCAGGCAGGTGCCATTGATGGCAGCCACAGTCGGGTAGGGCAGAGCAGCGATGCGGTTGAAGACACCACGACCATGCATGGTGGCATCATAGATCTGCTTCGAGGGCTGCGACTGGAGGAAACGAATTTCCTTGACGTCGGCGCCAGCGAAGAAGTTGTCGTCCTTGCCGGACGAAATCACGAGGCCCTTCACATCAGTGCGGGCTTCCAGGTCGCTGAGGACAGCAGTGAACTCGCTGAAGAAAGCCTGCGAGAGCACGTTGAGTTTGCTGTCTGGGGTGTCGATCACGACGTGCGCGATGCCCCCCGGCAGCATGTTGAGAGTGACGATCTTGTTAGTCATATTACTTTCCCTCGAATTCGGGGTTGGAAATGAGAGTGGCAATACCCATGCCACCACCGATACAAAGAGCAGCAATGCCGAGCTTCTTGTTGCGAAGCTTGAGCTCATGAGCCAGGGTGAGGATCAGGCGAGCACCGGAAACGCCGATGGGGTGACCCAGGGCGATGGCGCCGCCGTTGACGTTGACCTTGCTGCGGTCGAGGCCGAGCAGCTTTTCGCAGGCCAGATACTGGGTGGCGAAAGCTTCGTTCAGCTCGATCAGGTCGATGTCAGCAAGGGTGAGGCCGTTGCGCTCAAGCAGCTTCTGGATTGCGGCAACAGGGCCGATACCCATCTGCTCGGGATCAACGCCAGCGGTGCAGCTGTCGACCAGCTCTGCCAGAGGCGTGGCCCCCAGCTCCTTGGTCTTCGCTCCCGAAGCGATGACGAGGGCGCAAGCACCGTCGTTGATGCCAGAGGCGTTGCCGGCGGTGATCACCTTGGTGCCGAGCACTGGCTTCAATCCGGCAAGGGCTTCCTTGCTGGTCTTGCGCGCATGCTCGTCGCGGGTGAAGAAGCCGCGGCCGGGAACTTCGATGGGGTCGATTTCGATGTCGAAACGACCGCTCTTGATGGCCTCGTTGGCCAGAGTCTGCGAACGTAGGGCGTACTCGTCGGCCTCTTCGCGGGTGACGCTGTAGGCATCAGCCAAGCGTTGAGCAGTGCCGGCCATGTAGACAGTCTTCATGTCCTTGAGCAGCTTGGTGGGCGCCAGGCCATTGTCAGCCAGGGCGAAAGGCGTGGGACGAGGACCCATCTTGGCGAACTTGACGTACTTGGCGATCAAACCCGTCCAGCGCAGCGAACCAGGCAGGAGGTAGGGGATGGTGGACATCGACTCAGCGCCACCGGCGAGAACCAGGTCGGCATCGCCGAGGGCAATCAGGCGCATGCCGTCGTTGACGGCCTGCATACCAGAGCCGCACTGGCGCTGAACGGTGTAGGCGGGAATTGATGCAGGCAGCCCCGACTCAAGCTGCGCGAAACGCGCCGTATTGGGCGTGTAGGAACTCTGGTAGCCATGGCCAAGAATGATTTGGTCGATGGCATCGGCGTTGACGTTGGCGCGGCGGATGGCGTTCACCATCGCGTGACCGGCCAGCTTGTCGACCGTAACCATTTTCAGGCTGCGGCCAAACGAACCGATTGGGGTACGGCTGCCAGAGAGAAGATAGACTTTTGATCCGGATTTCATGGGATTCTCCGTAGATTATGGCTTTATTGTCGAGCACCCCCAGGCGAATAGCAACTTCTTGCCAAAGCCTGAGGGCGACTCGCCTGCCAAGCGGCAGGTGTTTTGTTGAAGAAATTCAGCGAGACCAGAGGCCGTTCTCTTGCAAGAGAGCCTCTGTGCGATTGGTGAGGACACCCACAGGTGACTTGCTTTTGACGCAATCAGCGACGATGGCATTGAACTCAGCGGTAACTTTCTTGGCCTGCTCGAGAGCAGCGCCAGTGAGCAGACCAGCCTTTTCCAACGCCGGAACAGAACCCATGTAGCCAGACATCACCGCTTGCCATTTCTGGTCGCGGGTGAGGGTGAACTGCAGGGAGCTGAAGTTGGTGATCGTCGGCAGGATGAGGATGTAGCCCTTGTCGGTGTCGAGAGGCTCCGGCTCGAACCCAGGCACGCAAAGCTTGCCACAGACCCAGCGCCAGAGAGCCAACTTACGATTCTCGCGACGGCGCGACTTTTCATCGTGTGCACCGTCACCGACGTCACAAACGATGATGTTCTGAGGCTGGGCGCCATAGAACTTTTCAGGAATGCTGACCGGGGTACGACCTTCATCCGAAAGCGCACCATCGTGCAACCAGAAGTTTTCAGCACCAACGTTGATAGGAACAGCATCGATGATGCCAGGAACCGCACAGCTACCGCGAATAGCAGCTCCGAGGGGACCTGATTCGGTGTTGAGCAAGCGGTAGCCACCGTTCTTACGCATCTGGTGAACACCGGTTGAGTTGAAGACCAGCTGGTCATCACCGACATTGGCCATTGTCCAGTACTTGGTCGGCCAATAGGGTGAACCCATCTGCTCACCAACGACTTTTTCGATGAACTCGCCCACTTTTTCAGAACTGAGAACACCGAAGCGGGGACGGGTGGTCTCATAACGACTCTGCATCATGTATGCAAAGAGAATTTTCAGCATACTGCCCCGACGTCGAAGGAGACTTGAGAAGTCGACATCGAGGGCAGTGGTCACCGTAGTTTTAGCATCCATGCCGGAAGCCATCATGACTGTGGGCAAAGACCCACCACTGATGCCGCCGACAGATTTCCAGTTGTTGATACCAGCGTGGTCACAGGCGAGGATAACCCCAGCACCTGCTAGGATGGCCCGGGAACCGCCGCTGGATACAAGCAAATGCATTTGAGGTGGAGAGTCCGAATTGGACGGTACCACCATTTTTTTAGTATTGGCAGTC
>LNEX01000548.1 GCA_001464165.1 bacterium Ga0077546 | reverse complement strand
TGTGGGGCGTAAGGCAAAAGGGGAAGAGAAAGAGGGTGTTAGAAAGACCTGTTTGTTTTTGGTTTTGAAAGAAAGACGTTCAGATACTAGTAACTTAGCGTTACTAAACTCAACGGAAAACAGGACACTATTAGCTTTTAGTTCATGACATTAGGTTAAAAGCATATCTAAATTAGATCTGCAACATGCTTTTAGTGCAACAGTTGGCAAGCCCGCGCCAAGGTGACTAGTTGCGCTAGCGATGTTACAGAGAAAACGCTTGTCAAGCGGCTATTGGTGCGGTTTCTATAGCAATAAGCCGAGATTCAAAGAAAAGCTTTAGATAGTAAAACTAGGATGTTCTTGAGATAGAGCGACAAGATCGCATAGGCTTCGGCCGTCATTCTTCTTACTTTCAAACAAAAATAAACAAACAAAAACAACTAACACCCACACGGCACTTCTCTAATACCACCTCAGCCACGCTCTCCAGGCGCCTGTTGGACACCAGTCACTCATCGGTACCAACAACCACTAGCGATGCTATGCACTTGAGCCAGTTCAACCAAACGATCAAAAAGTGCAAGGTTCGGCAAAGTAGTTATCAAGCGCCACGTAGTCAAGAGTAAGCCTGGTCCCCCATTTCTCTAATAGCGAAAAAAGCGATCAGGACATCGCTGGCCTTCGCTTGGCAACCACATCGACGGAGTCTAATATGACAAACAATCAAAACATGCTTGTTGGCCGCTTTTGGCAACACGTATTTACCAGGCAGGATGCGACCGCAGTTCTGCTCAAGAACCCCATCACCAAAACCGAATTCATCACCACAATGGTTGGCCCCATGGGTGGTGGCGGTGTTGTAGCTGTCACGCCTCGCCCCTATGTCGAGCTGCCCTGGAAGCAGGTTGGTGAAATCGTAGCCGAGATGATCGTCAACCTCCAGCAGGCCGGCGTGAAGCGCGGTGACCGCGTCGCCATCCTCTCCTGGAACTGCCCCGAATGGGTCTGGACAGACATCGCCATCCAAACTCTGGGTGCAGTCGCCGTTCCCATTTATCCCAACAGCGCCGCTGACGCAGTCAACTACATCGTCAACGACTGTGGTGCCACTCTTTTGATCGGAGACGACGGCAGCCAGACCAAGAAGGTCGATGCCAACGGTCCGGTCAAGACCCTGCTGTTCTCCGATCTGGCCGGCAAGTCCGAAACCTATCAGCGTCGTGTCAAGGGTATCGAACCCAAGCAGACCGATGGTTTCTACGGCGAGTTCGGGCAGTTCAAGGTCGGCGCCGCAGCCAAGGCCGTACTCGACTTCCTCCACACCGAAAGCAAGGCTGGCACGACGTCGAGCGACAAATCCGTCGCCTTCAACGAAGTCGTCGCCCCTGGTCAGAAGCCGCACGGTGTCCGCATGAGCGACATCTGCACCATGATCTACACCTCTGGCTCGACCGGCCAGCCCAAGGGTGTCGCCCTCACCAACGCCAACATCACTGCATCTTGCCAGGGCGTCCACGACCATGGCTTCGACTTCAACGAGTCTGATGTCTACCTGAGCTACTTGCCTCTGGCACACTGCTATGAGCGCATCAATGGCCAGTACATCTGCCTCTGGAACGCTGTTCCGACAGCCTTCTGCAAGGTGGAAGAAGTGGGCAAGGTGGTGAAGATCATCCGTCCGACGATTCTGCTCGGCGTGCCCCAAGTCTGGCGCAAGATCAAAGAAAAGATCGAAGGCGAAATCGCCGGCGCCAAGGGCTTCAAGGCCAAACTGATCAAGTGGGCCTTCAAGCAAGAGTCGGGCTTCTCGCACTGGGTCGCCGACAAGCTGGTGTTCCGCACCATCCGCGCTGGTCTCGGTGGTCGTCTGCGCATCATGGGCTCTGGTGGCGCCGCCATCTCGGCCGAGGTGATCAGCTTCTACAAGAGCATCGGCCTCAACATCGTGCAAGGCTACGGCTTGACCGAGACCTGTGGTGCCATCGCCGCCAACAGCCCGACTTCCAACAAGGTCGGCACTGTGGGCAAGATGATTCCTGGTGTCGAAATCAAGTTCGTTCCGCTGCCCGGCGCCGCTGCTGACGCCAAGGGTGGCATCATCTACCTCAAGGGCGGCCCGGTCTGCACCGGCTACTGGAACCTGCCGGAAGACAGCGCCAAGTCGTTCGATGCCGATGGCTGGTTCAACACCGGCGACATCGGTCACCTCGACGAAGACGGCTGCCTGGTGATCACCGGCCGCGCCAAGCGCCTCTTCAAGACCGAGGGCGGCAAGTATGTCGCCCCCGAGAAGGTCGAGAAGGCTTTTGATGGCGCCGCCATCATTCAGGCGATTGTGCCGGTTGGCAACGACCGTCCCTTCATCAGTGCGCTGATTTTCGTCAACGCGCTGGCTGCCAAAGAATTGCTCACCGCCAAGGGTGTGGCTTGTCCTGCCGGTTCTGCCGAAAGCGTGCAGACCTTTCTGGCTGGCCATGACCTTGTCAAGGAAGCAATCAAGGCTGCAATCGCTGAAGGCAACACGCGCCTAGAGCAATGGGAGACGGTGAAGAAGGTGGAAATCATCGCCGACGAAGCATCCGTGGCCAACGGCTTGCTCACCGCCACTCTCAAGATTCGCACCGAAGAAGCGATGAAGCGTTACGCCGATCGCGTCGAGGCAATCTACGCCAAGCCGGGCAAGTAAGCTCGACTAAATAACAAGGCCCGTAAAAAGGTCAAAGCCGCTCGCAGGGGGGCAGTCGCAAGACTGCTCCCTTGCTTTTTGTGCTGCCAAATGCAGCTAGCAAGTTAAGGAATTTACTGTGCATAACAATAACAATATGACTGCAATCACTTCCGCCAAAATTAGCGCCAACATCCACGTCGAAAGACTTGGTGTGGTCGCTTCTCCCCACGGCCGCTTCCAGGAGGAAGGCGTCCTCAACCCCGCGGTTTTTCAAGATCGTGACGGCAATCTCGTCATGATCATGCGCTCTGTTGCCGTCGGCAATCAGTCGCGCCTTGAGACTCTTCGTCAAATCTGGAAAGATGGCAAACCTGCTGTCGACGCCAGTGGCAACGAAGTTGGCTTCGTGCGCGTCGGTTTTGCTCTCGTTCCTCAGGCCAAATATGAGCGCCGTCGCCGCGCCACCACCAGCGGTTCATTCGAACTGGTAGGCGGTGAAGGCTGCGAAGATGCTCGTGTCACTTTCATCGCTGAACTCGACCTTTTTGTCATGTGTTACACAGCCTTCGGCTTCGATGGTCCGCGCATCGCGCTGGCTACGTCGCAGGATGGTTATAAGTGGAAGCGCCTCGGCTTGGTCAATATTCCTTCTGTCTTTGGCCTGGCCAAAGACGACAAGGATGCGGCCTTCTTCCCCGAACCCGTCTTCTCACCCAGTGGTGAAATCTGCCTCGCCATGTACCATCGGCCTATGGTCAATGTTCCGGTCTCTGGAACTCTCGACCAGATTCAGTCGACCTTCAAGGCCGACCCGACCGAGCGTCAGTGCGTGCGCATCGCCTACATTCCACTGGCTCCCGTCAAAGACAACCTGATCAATCTGCTCAACGTCACCGAATCTGACCTCGTGCTCGCTCCTGGTGCAAACTGGGGCTGCTTCAAGGTTGGCGCTGGCACTGTGCCAATTCGCATCAAGCAGGGTTGGTTGGAAATCTTCCACGGCGTCGACCAGGTAATCGACGAGCGCACCGGCCGCTACCACAGCTGCTACAGCGCTGGTCTCTTGCTGCACGACGGCGACGAACCACACCGCCTACTCTACGTCTCGCCCACCACAATCCTCAAGCCCGAAACTCCCGAAGAGTTGTCTGGCATCGTCAACAACGTCGTCTTCCCCACCGGTATGGTCGCAAGGCCTGACCTGGCACAAAATGGTGACGAAGTTTTCGACATCTTCTACGGCATGGCTGATCGCTTGATCGGCAAGTGTCGTTTGACTGTGTCGTTCAACTAAGTCTTTAGTTCTCTCCTGGCAAATTGACGGCCAAGACCGACAAATAATACTGTTCTCCTATCCGATAGTTTTTCTGCAATTCGCTTGCAGAGAGGTTATCGGATAGGCGGGACTTTTTTTCTTACCTCATTTTTTCTCCAAACTTTTAAAATTTGAGCTATAACTATATTCTATAATATTACAATCTCCTCTTTTTTTGAAAACCATGAAAAGGCGGATAAGTTGTGCTTTTCGAGTTTCCAAAAAGGGAAGATTTTTTCGAAAAAATCTTCCCTTTTTGGAAACAGAAAAAGTGCCACATCGCTAATAGAGAACAATCTTCTGAGGTGGAACAGGAATTATCTCCATGGTTAACTCTGCTTTCTCAGAGACACCACGGTAGAGTGGTTGTTTCGGACCTGAGTTACTTTACATACCGGCAGGCGTTTTCTAGAATCAGCCTTTCAGGCTATGAGTATGCAATGAAAGTCAAACTGTTCACATCCCTCGCCCTCCTCGCACTAATGTCGCGCCCCGCAGCGACATTAGCTCACAAACAGTCAGATGACCCCTTGCCTCTCAAAGCCGCAATAACGTTGCCTCTATCGACAGAGGCACTATCTTTAGATATTCTCAACTGTGATTTTCGCCTAACCCATGAACAACGCGACGATATCGAAGTGCGCGTCAACTACCCCAAACACTGGAGCGTGAACGACAAAGGAGTAGTCAAACAGCTCAACGTGGCACGTTGCCCAACCGGCATCTACCATACTCAAAACGGCCACAACCTTATAGGTAGCGGCACCATTCCAGCAAAATGCTCAATAAATATAACTGGTGATGGCGTCTTTCTAAATGGAAAAAAATTGCCCGTTGAGCGCAAAGCCACAAAGCCAGGGGCCATCGGCACGGAGTTCACTTCAGAAGGAATTTTCATCAATGGCCATCGCTTGATAGCAGGTAACACAGACGCAGGAAGCGATAGTGAACTCGACGTTCTGCAAGTCGTGGTGCCATCCAATTACCAAGGCTCTCTTACCGTGCGGAGCAAAGGGTCACTCCCCGCATCAATTGATTTTTGGTCCGCAGCAACCATAAAAGTATTAGCCGCTGGCAAAGGAGAACTGACAATTGACTCAATTAATTCAACTAGTTCAGCTAGCTCAAACAATTCGAGCAATTGCCAATGCGAACTTAGTTGCGAAAATAGCGGCAAAATTGTCGTCAACAATCTCAACAGCAATGATCTCAAGGCTAAAGCTACTGCGCAAAGCAGCATAAATATCAAGAACGCCAACTGTTCTACAGCGGCACTGTACGTTGCAAACGATGGTGTGGCCTCAGTTGGTAGCGGTTCAATCGAAAAATGTGAGACCACTGCCAGCGACAAATCAAGCGTAAGTCTCAAAATGAAGGCTCGCTCTGTCACTATCAATGCCGACGGAGCCAGCAAGATCTCGATTGCCGATGGCGCAGTCAACTATCTCAAGATAACCCGAAGCCAAGATGCGAAAGTAAATGTAGCTAGCGAAATTGGCTGTCTAGAAGAATTTAGCGGAGACCATGCTGGCTTGATCTATACCAATCCACTTTTCAAAAGTACTTTTGTTCAAAAATAGAAGCGGCCGCTGTGACTTGTTTCGCAGGGTGGCAAGAATAGGCTGCCAACCATGACAAGATACAGCTACTCCGCCCTCTCTCACCAGGCTGGTACAATTAAAAGCCACATGAAGGGCCTCAGCGAGCGCCCGCCTCGGGAGTTCGGCATTGGAAGAAGCTAGAGAAATGGAACAAACCACAGCCAAAGATCAAACTGAACCAAAAGAGCAGGCAGAGCAAGAAGTTCATGCAGAGCAAAAACCAGAGCCAACAGAAGTTCTCGTACCGCAGTTTGTGGTTCCCCTCGGCACGACGCTTGCCGAGTTAGAAACAACCAAGCAACGACTGCTTACTAATGACGAAATCATCGAGTGCCGAGATAAAGAACCATGCGTCATGATGAAGGCAGTAGACATTGAAAAGCTCACAACTGTGCGCGAATTCGTCGACATTCATCCAGAAAACGTCTTAGTAGATTGGCATCGCCGCCGCATTGAGTTTTGCGAAAGCTTCTGGCCATCACTGGTTTTCTATGTTCCGACAAAAGGCGAAGTAACTCAAGATTGTGGCGAGTTGCTCGATGCCCGCGAAGTCAAATATGAGATAAAACCGCACAGCAAGACCATGCACAAACACTTTGAAGAGCAAGCTTCGTGGTATACACCAATAGCCTCTGCTGCGGAAATTGCCAGCATATCCGAACATACTGACTTTTTTGTTCTTCGCACAAAGCCTTTCAAAAGCAGTGAGGCCCTGGAAATTTCCGCATCATTTCTTCCATTGATTGGTGAACTGTTCGACTTGGGTGCTCTGGGTGTTTCGCTTGAAACCGCTAATCTGGTTCACTCAAAAGAAGCGTGGATGCGGTTTGTACGCAGATTCAGAGAACAGCCGCTTGAGACCTGCGTCTTTGCTCTGGCGCAAATGCCGGTGACAACGCCTGATTCCATAATTTCTATCGGCATGCACTGCCTTGGCCAACCAGACTACAGCATAAAAAAAGAGACGCTGCTGAGCATGGGCTTCACCCCCGAAAACATGGGCGA
>LNEX01000547.1 GCA_001464165.1 bacterium Ga0077546 | reverse complement strand
CACCCACGCACCTCAATTTGACCAATCGGCTGATTTTGCCGGGGATATTTTTGCCAAGCTTTGGCAGACGGGGCTAGCTAACGCTGCGGTGCCAGAGTCTCTAAACGGCCTAGGCCTAAGCTGCTTTGATAATTGTTTAATTGCTGAAGAGTTGGCATATGGTTGCAGTGGTATCGCTGGCAGTGTTGAGGCCTCTTCGATTGCTCAGCAATTTGTTATTGACTTTGGTAGTGATGAGCAGAAATCAAAGTTTCTGTCTCCCTTGATTGACGAAGCCTGTTTGGCCGGATTTGGCATGTCTGGTGGAATTAACCGTGGTCGGGTGTTTTATCGTAAGGAAGGAGAGCAATTTGTGCTGAGCGGAAAACATCCAGCTTTCGTCAATGCCGGAATTGCCCAGTGGTATCTTGTGGCTGCTAGTGGGGACCGACGTGAGGCTAATGGTCGTGGCCGCGAAGTGGATAGTAAAGAGCGCTTTAGCTATTTTTTGGTAGGAGCGGACGATGATATTGATTTCGGTGAGAGAGTTCCTTCGCTTGGGCGTAGAGCCCAAGTTGTAAGTTCGGCTCGTTTTGACGAAGTTTATTTGCCCGCTACAGCCCTATTGGGAAGCGAAGGTGAAGGCGAGCATATGTATCGCCTTGCCGTAACCCGCAATTATGCTCTTATTGCTTCGGGAATGGTCGGAGTGGCACGCAGCGCTCTTGAGCAAGCCCTTAAATATGCCAAAGAGAGAATGACTTTTGGCGTGGCTATAGCCCAGCACCAGGCTATTAGCTTTATGCTGGCTGATATGGCGAAAGACATTGAAGCCGCAAGACTTCTAGTTTATCAAGCTGCCCAACTTGCTGATCAAGGTGTAGTTTCGACTACTGAAGCCGTTTGTGCTAAGGCCTTTGCTCAAGAGATGGTGATGCGCGTCACCACAGATGCCGTGCAGATTTTTGGTGGCTATGGGTTCTCGCGCGAGTATCCAGTTGAGAAACTTATGCGGGATGCTAAGGCCTATCAGCTCTTTGAGCATACTTCAGAAGGACTTAAGGTGGAAATGGGTCGGCATTTAGTCACCGCAGTTTAGCTATGGACGATTTTGATTTTGTAAAGGGCCAGCTTCTTGGCGTAAAGGCTCCCCCTCTTTTTGAGAAAGAATATATCTATGAGATAACTGGGGCCGGTGATAAAGTGATTCGCGCTAGTCTTCGTCATTCACCGAAGGTCAAGAAACAATGGACTCATGAACAGTTTGCCCTGCTTCTTGAGCACGGAATAGTTAGACTGATAAGTTAAAGTGTAATTTTAGTGTGATTTTTTGTTGGTTGTCTTTTTTGATTTTGACTTCTTGTTTGGCACTTTTGCTGGTGGTTTGACCGCTTCGGTAGCAGATTTCTTGCCGATACCATCAAGTCCTAACTTGGTAAGAATCGCTGCGAGCGGGGTAATGGCCTTATCACTTTTCTTAACTAGGCCACCATCTAAGCTGATTTTGACGGCGCAAAAGAACAAGGCTATACCTAGTGCGACTGAGACGAAATTGAGCGACACCCAGCGCATATTGCTGTCTAAGGTGGTGGTGCGCTTGGAATGCTTAAATCGGGCTACTGTCATCAAGTCGTCAAGGCGACGAGTGACATCGGCCGGACGAATGCCTGAACGCATGCCGCTGCCCATTTTGCTTGTCTTGCCGCTGTCTTGACCGGTTATAGGCCGCCCACAGACAACGCAGAATTTAATCCCGTAATTGAGTTTTGCGCCGCAGTAGGGACAGGAACCTGACATTGTGAAAGTATTTCCTAGCTTATTCTAGTTTGGGCATTCTTATCTAAAGCTAAGGCTTAAGATGCACCGCCCTCGGTGTCACAATATCGATTGACCATTTCTGATATAGATGATCTATCGTGTGCCAGTGTTTCTTGTTTGCCCACAAGTTCAATGGTTCTCGCTTTTAACTCTTCAATTTGTTGCTCAATAATCTTGATCTCCTCGGAAATCTCCGATTCAGTCAAATTCAGTGCTTCGGAAAGAGTACCGAATGCTCTCTCAAGCTCGCTAACCGCCATGCGAATCCTTTCTCCGTCTTTATCTCAGAACCAAAGTTATTCTACCCGTTATCCCAGTCTCTAACTCATATTCTCAAATACCTGCTCCTTGTAAAAATACATCGACCGGGTCTTGGTCGACTGACTTCAGGTCTACACTTGAATTAATACCCGAATTGGAGGGGTCGTTTGTGTCAAGGGTCAGTTCGGGGCAAACTTTATCTTTGAATACTTCTAACTCCTTACTCTGCTGCTTAAGCTTACTTTTGAGTTCTCTGACCGTATTCTCAAGCTCTGAGAGCTTGCTATGGAGAGACTTGATGGCCTGGGCTTCGATATCGGGGACGTCCTCTTGAGGCTTCTCTGGCGCCACTCGCTCCCCATTGCGGTATATCACCCGACCAGGCACGCCCACTACCACAGAATTATCAGGCACATCTTTGAGCACTATTGAGCGCGATGCAACCCGAACATTGTCGCCTACAGTGATTGCACCT
>LNEX01000546.1 GCA_001464165.1 bacterium Ga0077546 | reverse complement strand
TCCGTTGCCACCACCAAGGCCGGTGCCGTGATCGCGCAGAAGAAGCTCGCCACGTTGACCGCCAAGCTCGCGGCCATCGAAACCGAGTTCAAGCAGGCTGATACCCAGAAGGCTCCGGCCAACGTCGTCGCTGCCATCGAGGCCGACTACGCCGCGACCGAGCAGGAAATCGAAGCCCAGAAGGTGATCGCCACCGAAGCCGCGGCCGTCGCCGACGAAGCGCTCCAGGCCCTCGAAGCCACCACCAAGGCCCTGAGCAAGTTCAAGGGTCGCATCGAGCGCCGCTCGCCAGGAGCTCAAGGACATCCAGACCGAAATCTCCGGTGCCGGCCAGGCCTCCGCCGAGATCGACAAGGAGCTCGAAATCGCTCGCGCCAAGAACGACATGAGCAAGGGCTCCAGCACCGACCAGGCTCGTGAGCAGCTCGCCGAACAGGCCGCTGCCGCCGCCGCCGGTGCTCGTCTGCGCGCCAAGCTCGGCATGGGCGCCGCCGCCTCTTCGGAGACCGCTGCCCCGACCGACACCAAGTAAGTCGGCATCAACAATGCCCTCGAGAGCAAGTAAGCGCTAACCTGCAAAACTAGCTCCCGATGCCAACTAGAGAGGCGCAGTAAAATGCGCTTCTCCTTCTTGAAAAAGCAGCAGCAACCCTGCTGCTTTTTCTTTTCAAAAAAAATAATAGACCGGTCTACTCAGGGTTACCGTTTGATGGACAAATTATCTAAGCGAGTTCGACTTGGTTAGCATTTCGAGTTCCCGTAACGGACCATTCTCTCTCAACTAACGAAGATTGCTCTCGAGAAATAGCACGGCCTAAATGGCAGGACACTGCTCGCTGCCTGCGTGAAGACTGGCCCTGGTAAACAGCCAGATACCCATGCACAACGGAGGAATTGCCAGACGATCAAAAGGACCTTTCCTAAGGCGCTTACGTGTTTCTTACGCGACAACTTGGATACTCAATAAACTGCAACAGCAATTGAGGAATTAGTCATGAGCGACAAGCACTGCCAGCCTGAAAATCAAAATCGGCAGACAAAACATCAATCAGAGCGTTCAACCTTTGCCGACAATGTGCGCGCAGCTGAACTCGCCTACGACCTCTGGAAATCAGGTGATCCAAAAGACTGGGATCGTGCACTAGATTTAAGGGAGGAAGTCAGTAAGCGTAGTCCCAAAGCCTGGGAGTATGCCATGAAAGAAGTGCGCATCGAAGAAGCAGCCGAGCGCAGGCTGCCACCACATCAACGCAGTTTTGAACCGGGTGAAAAGCGCGGGCTTCGCGCATATGAAACAGGCAGCGGACAAATAGAGATTCGCGAGGCACCAGATCCATACGCCCGCAGAGAGCAAATGCGTCACACTCCCTGCCGCCAAAACCAAGAACGCGACTATATAGATTTCCATAGCCAGTAGCAAGCAGTCGCTTGCAGACTGTCGAAAATATAAATAACAGCCTTCTGCAAACATCCTAATCTGGGGTTCAAGAATGCCTATCAGTCATTTTGAGAGCGCGAAAGAAGAAACGAGTTTAAGCAGCGGACCGAACCTATTTGGTGAAGTCTCAGATGTCGTCAGAAAGACCGCTCAAATAGCTGAAAAGCACCCGGTTGAAGCCAGTTTTGCCGGTGCCGGTGTTGTAGCCATGATAGGGTTTGTTGCTGGTGCCGGTGTTGTAGCCATGATAGGGTTTGTTGCTGCCACAAAAGGCAAAACGGTGCACTTATTAATAACTGCGAGCGAAAACCTACCAAAGCGCAGCCACGATCTAACACTGTCATTGGTGCCAAAGGAAATTTCGCCACTAACAAATTCTGCTCAATCGAATCGCGCTAGCATGTTAACCGGTGTTTGAAGAGAGAAGGATGAACTGCCTCAACACATCAGACTAGACGGTCTTCTTGGGCAACAAACCAGTGAGAAAATTCTACGTGGCCAATCTAGAGTATTCGCCTTCGATAGTGCATTCAAGCCTTGCATAGACATAGACGACAAACCCACATTATTTCTACAAGTTGGACTCTCTAAAGCTGGCTCCCTTGAATTTAAATCGATGACAGCCGGGAGGCCGCTGCATGTGCTATCAACCAAAATGCATTTCGATGGCACTAACGAAAATCGTTGGAATACAAGCTACAGCCTTCCGTATGGAAAGACTCAATCAATCACAATAAGAGATATTGGTAAAGATCAGTTCTTATGGGCTTCTGTGGCTGCGCATGATCTTCGCTACACGTCCACTATTCTGAACCCAAGAAAAGGGGTATGGGCAATGGGTTTTGAACTGTTCAAGGAAGGCCGAGTTCCTTCGATTAGTACCCGAGTGTACCCGACCTAGAGATAAATTTTATTTGAGTTCAGGCCGCGAATTTGTCTTCAAGCAGCGATTGAGTTCATCCTGATACTTTTGAGCATCGGCAGTACGACCTGCTTTTTTCAGAGAAGCAATACACATGTTATAAATTCGTTCCATAGGCTTACTGCAATAACCTTTGCCAACCCATTCCCTGAGAATTTCTACTCCCTTCTCGTATGACTCAGCCGCTTGTTCATTGTCACCGAGGCCGACATAGCAATCCCCAATATTCCTAAAATTCTCAGCTTTAGCCCAAAGTAAATACCATCGTTTATTTCGCAGCTCCTTCAAAGCATCTCTACTGGGACGCTTCGACAACGCCTTCTCAATAGGCCTAAGTAAATCGTCATAGATACTAATAGAAGCTTTGAGAGCATGAATTGCACCCATAAAGTCCCCTCGATTGTATGCGTCCATAGCTTGTTTGGTATCTTTATCGATCGCAAATTTTTCCAAATCAGTAGTTCTAGCTGTCTTACTAACAACAATTTGATCTGAGTGATTTGAGCTATTCAAGGCAATCAACAAGACCAACGAGCCACCGATCAAAATAGTTGCCACCACAGCAAAGGCAATTAGTTTTCTGCTACTAAATTTCTTCTTCGTCATTCGCGGCTTCAACGGCCGACCAGCAAGCACCGATTCAATATCACTTCGCAGCTCCGCTGCATTTTGATAGCGATTAGCAGGCTCTTTCTCAAGACAGCGCTCAACGATAATCGCCAAATCGCGAGGAAATTCTTGACCCGGTCTAGAGATCAAACTCGGAACTGGGGAATTCAAATGCATCATAATTGTATGAATCGCCGTCTCGCCCTTAAAGGGAGGCTGACCCGTTAAACACTCGAACAAAACACAACCCAACGAATAAATGTCGGCTCGACCGTCGACCTTGCTAGACATACTCTGCTCAGGAGCGATATAAAGCGGGCTACCAAATATTTCTCCAGTGCTTGTCAGTCCCTGAGTTTTACCATCATCACCAGCTATGCGGGCAATGCCAAAATCTAAGAGTTTAGGAGACTCTATACCCCGAGAATTCTTGGCAATGATAATGTTCGCCGATTTTATATCTCGATGAACCACCCCTGATTGATGAGCACATTCAAGAGCATCACAAACACCCAGAAGGGTCTCTAGAACAGACTTATAGTCTAAGGGGCCGCTCTTAACTAAATCTTCTAAGGTAATACCATCAACGTAATCCATCACAATAAATGCAGCCCCCTCAGGGGTTACACCAAAATCTTTGAGGGCCACCAGATTCTCGTGACTAAGTTGACTAATGGCCTTAGCCTCAACAAAAAAACGCTTTAGGGCGTTGGCTTTCGTCTCATTTTTGCCTTCCAGCAATTCAGGGTTAATCACTTTAATGGCAACGAAATTGCCCAAGTGCCTATTCTTGGCCTGATAAACCGTACCCATTCCACCATGGCCTAGTTCTGCCAAAATTTCATACTGACTGGGAAGATTAATTGAAAAGACAAACGGCTTCTCGGAATTTTGACATTCCTCAGGCACAGTTTTGATTTCAGGTTTCAAATATTCGTCCACCTGATCTCACTTTTGCAGAAGCACTAAGTTACTAAGGACAATTTACAGCTCAGGATATATACCCCCTCGGAGTGAAAAACTCCAATAGTCATTGGCCACAGCCACCGAGTAACGGGGCACCAAACAGCGCTGAGCAATGCTCACCAAGGGTGTTGAAGATCTCCAGAGAAATTCCGTTGAAATTTCTCTGCTCAAAAAAATACTGGCACTTAGCCCAGTTTCCATAAAAAAACCACCTCGATCTCCTACTTAGCATAGTATTAAAACCCATTTTTTTTAAAATTACTAGATCCTGCCCTAAAGGTGGTTGCCGCAAGACTACTAGCTGTAAAAACTTTTCGGCACTATGCACAGTGATGATCTTAGAAATCAGAAGAATAGAAGGGCAAGGAGTCCTTGCCCTTCTACGTTTCAAGCCTAGAATTACTACAGTAGGCTAAACGGTCTTAACTGACCTGATTGCGTCGTGCGAACTTGCGGGCACCAGAGGCCACCCCCAGCACACCGCAGCCAATCAAGACATAGCCGGCAGCTGCAAAAACCAATGCCTGGGCGGCCGGCAGAAAGAGGGCGAAGGCGCCAAAGCAAATCCAGGAAAAGCCGCCGATAACCCGACCAAGGCCGCGAATTGATTCGGCCTTAGCCAAGAGCGAAAGGGCGTTCAGCACTGCCAAAGCAACGGCAGCGAAGAACAAGAGATTGAGATTAGCCATTCGATATGTTCCTCAGAGGTTGTTAGACGGCATGCTGCATCAGGTCGGCGACCACGTGCAGATGGGGGAAGACAGCCTGCATGTAGCGACCAACGGCCAACACGTCGTTGTCACTGGGCCGGTAGGTGCCAGAATTGCCGTTGATGTGAATGATGCCGTCGCTGTCTTTCCACAGTTCGCCGGCGAAGAGCACATCAGGGTCGTAGCCAGAAGCGAGCACGTGCTTGCTCAACACCCAGTCGACGATCTTGACACCGACAGTGGTGCGAGCGACGATGATCTTCTTGTTCGTGATCACCAGGTTATACTTGTTCGACTTTGCGGCGCTATCAGTGCGCAGCATGTCGTAGACATCGCGCTCGCTCTTGACACCGAGGTCGGCGTAGGCCGGGGCCAAGACCTTGTGAATGAGCTTGATGACAAAGCGAGAAAAGAGCACCTCCTTCTTCATACGCGTGACGAAGTTCGGATTCTTCTGGGGGAAGGGCTGCAGGCGCTCACTGAGATAGTCGAGGGGGTTAACCCGCGTCTGCTCACCAGTGAAAAGGGCGTGGGCACCCCAGAACTGGCGCAAAATCGTACCGGCCGAGGAAGTCAGCGAAAGCCTGACAGTCAAATCGCGAAGGTAATCGACACTAGCAGGCAGTGCCGGAGCGACTTCACGCGAAATCACTACAGGAGTTGCCTTGAAACCCAGCCGCCGGCCCACCGCACCGATCAGCCTGAAGGGTGCAGCAATGACGGCATGAGCTGCGCTCCAATGTTTGCTCTTCTTCGACTTGGCTTCGAGTATGCGCTCGCCATGGCGGAAGAAAGTCATCAACTCGGCGGTGATGATCTGGCGAGCATAGCTCTCCATGTTAGCCTGAGTGGTACGCACCACTTCCAGCTCAACGGTCTCACCTTCAAACTTAAGGCCGTTACTGAGGAGGTAGCTAAGCAGGGCGTAGGGCATGTAGATGCTGCTCAACTTACGCTCACCGGAGGTGAAACCAGCGTCTTCGAGCACACGCAGGTTGGCATTGACGCAAGTCATGTACTTCTTGCCGTGATGCAGGCGCATTGCTGCACGCAACTTTTGTGCAGCATGTTGCGGCAAGTTGAGAAGGCGCAACAAAATACCAGACTGCACGAAGTTGCGAGTGTCTTCCACTACCGACGGTGCGCGCTTGAGCGACTTAGCGGCAAACTTCTCGTAGCCGCCTTTACCATCGGGTACAGTCAGGTAAACGTTGGGCAAGCCGAAGCCGAGAAAGACTTCGTCGGCGCCAGCGAAGACCGCAGAAATGCGGAACAACCGCAAATCTTGAACCACCCGCTCGCGAATGTTAGAGGCATCGACAACCTCGTCGACGTGAGAGCCAAAAAGAAACTCGGGACGGCGCTCAAAGTGGCAAGCGAAGCCCGCATTCGCACTCAATGCAGAATTTTGCATAGTTTTTCATCCGCTGGAGCACCAGAGAATCGCTTCTCTGGCGCTGTTCAAAGGAAGCAGAGGCCTAAGCCCCTGCCATAAAGATGCCGCTAGCGAGTGCAGCTAAACAGTGCCAAGCCGTCGCTTCAGAGCCTCGATCTCTTCCCTTATCTCAAACAAGCGAACAGGGCAAGAAGCGATGGCTTCGTCGCACTGCAGTTCCTCTAGACGATCCAGGACGCTCAGCCTCTGCGGCTTGTAACTGGCAAGGGCGTTGATATGCTGCACACAATCAAGAATGTTGGCGAAGATTGAAACGCGCTGACGCGAATCAATTTGATCGACAAGCGAAGCCAGCATAAACTTCAACTTGTCCCGCCAAATTTTGATGGCGCCGGACTCCTGTCCTCCTTCAGGAGCGACATCAAGCTCCAGATCGACTGAAGTGCAGATTAGTCGGCTTTCGGAATCATCGGGCTTCGGGGCGAAGACCTCGATAGCCATTTCCCCTTGGGTCAACCTGACCTGCCTGGCAGACAACTGCTCTTCAGCCTGGAGACGGGTGATCAGACTGCTCACCGCCGAGGCGGTCGCGGAGGACGGTAACTCCACATAAATCGATGCGCTGGCCATGAGCTCGTTGCCGCGCCGGGAGATCTCTTGCTTAACTGCTGTCAGCAAGGCCTCGCTGGCTTGCGACTGCACGCCTGCCATCGAAAGTAGTTCTTGACGAAGTGTCATTGTTCTCACCTGTGTGCTGAAGGTTAATTGGTGTAATAGCAATCGCAACCACTATCGTAGTAGCGGCGAACCTCCCGATACTCGCGCTGATAGAGGTAAGAAGGCCCATGGCTGCGATCATCAGGATGATAGTCGCGATAGTCAGGCTGGTAATCCCGCTGGTAATCCCGATAGTCCGGCTGATAGCCCTGGTAACCTGGGTAAACTGGACGCCGCTCGCCGTAATAGGGCTCCACTTCAATGGGCGGCTGACCATTGAGCAGGTCAGCGGCCACACCCACACCAGTGCCTATCAAAGCGCCGCGCCCACCATCTTGGGTAGCAAGGCTATAGATACCGCCGACGACAGCGCAAGTTGCTGTGCCACCACCAATGCGCACACCGCCTCCAGTAACGCAACCGGAGAGGGCAAAAGCCAAGCCGAGGACGCAAATGACCAAGCAGAGGCGAACAGTGGTCGATTTCAGGGTATTGACGCTCATGAGAAAATCCTCGTTGTTGGAGTGTTCAAGCTAAACAGAGTTCAGCTAGTTTTCGGACAGACTACAGGGCACCGAATGTGGTGCCAGCTACCCACCCTAAGAGCTGAGCGGAACAATCGTTGCTCCGCCCTCCTTAAAGACGATCTTAGAACCGGCCTCAGTATGAACAGTCGAACCAGCCATGGCGCTGATCACTGAACCACTCTTAGCGGTGACCTTAGAGCCATAATCGGCGAAGACCTCTGAGCCCTCTTCAGCGGTGACCTCCGAACCTTCTTCGGCGATCACAAGCGAACCGCACTTGGCGATGGCCTTTGAGCCGTCAGTGGCGTAGACGGTTGAGCCATCTTCGGCCAGCACCACAGCAGCGGCGTATGCGTATACCGTCCAACCGGCCTTGGCGCGAATACAATCGCGGCTAAAGCCAGAGATCTTGATACCGACGGAAGTGGTAGCAGTGAAATTATCACTGCGGGGTTTGAAGCTGAAACCTTGCACGTCATTCATTTTGTTGCCTCTGTGATCGAACTGCGTGTTGAGAGCAGCCGCCTTCTCAAGTCAGCTAAACAGGCGGCTGCTCCTATTTCCGGCCTACGAGACGAAGACCGGGGTAACCTTGTTGGTAGCACCAGGCGGCAGGGCACGAAGGCCGCGGAAGACACCGGCAGCCAGATCAGCCCGACGCATGACGATGTCACCGTTGCGCATCATGCGCCGAATCTGTCGACCAGCCACGGCCCGGGGCAAGCGCTCGATCACGCTGGAAGGCGCGGCGAAGCCGTGGACGTCACTGTAGTCGACCCAATGCTTGAGGCCGGCGGCCATGTCATTGGTGGCGACGAAAATGGTGTGATCGACCTCGACTTCTGCTGTCAGGTCGGGAACACCACCATCGTGAGCGTCCAAGGTAGGGATGAAGAACATGTCCGGGTCGTCCTGCTTGCTGGGCTGGTAACCAAACAGCAAGGGCTTTGCCAGCTTCGGCTCGGTGGTGCTAAAGCAGCAGACAGCGATGGCCCAACCCGGGTACCACTCGGTGTAGGCCTGGATCATAGCCGCACTGATCGTCGGGCGACGCTCTTCGGGCACAGCGTCGCTGTTGAGCACGGCTTCGATATCGGCGGCATCGCGGGCAATGACGATGGTGTAGACATCGAAGTTAACGATGCGCACTGGGCCGCCGCGCTCCACACCAAGGCTGAATGACTTAGAGACTGCCCGGGCCATTGGAGTCAAGGCCTCACGAATGTCCTTGAGGAAATGCTCGCACCCGGTGGTGTCGATCACCTGGATGTTGGCCACATCATCTGGGATAGGCAGAATCATGGCATTGCCGGTACGGACAGCGGGCACCAGCGCCGCCAGGGGTGCCGGCACCACCGCCTCTTCGAAGCTCCACTGTTGGTGCGCCAGTGCGGCACCACTACGTGTGACTACGCTTGGCATACTCCTGGCAGCGTAATGGCGAGTGGGCATAGCGTTCGGTATGGGGCGGGGCTTAACCAGGCTCTGAACGCGGTTCTGGTAGGCCAGGTAACGCATGCCGGTACGGTCCTCGAAAACACCAACAGTGGTGTCAGTCAGGACAGCAGGTTGAGTAGAAACGCACATGGTTTTTCTCCGAGATCTTGGTTTAAGGTTTTGTCTAAGGTTTGAACGGGAAATTGTCACGGCAGGAGAACCGCCGTCTAGCCTTAAGCTTTCCCGTAGCTAGTCCCGCACAACCTGTTCTCATCTCAGGCTGCTCAAATCCGCTCAGAACTGGTTCATTCTGAGCGACTATTTGTTTGGGCTCTCCACTCTTGTCCAAGTGGCCACAGACGCTAAGTGTGGTCAATTCAGCCAGCGGCCCCAGAGCCGACAGCAACTGCTTTTTTTTCGAGGCCTTTTGAGCCAAGACCGGAAAGTCATAACTGGGGACAAGCCAGCTCTATCTCACCGGTTGAGCCTGAGGTAGACTCAGATATTGGAGATCAATATCTCCGCAAACACCGCGTTTATCTTCAATCATTTAATTGAAGAAGGCGGCCCCACTCCTTCAGCAGCTACTCCCTCTGGCTACAAACTATTCCAATAAACAATTTATTGGAGATACCTTCGTAGCCGAGCAGCCACTGTGCCCGAGATTATCGAGCCTAAGGTGGAAACAGTTATTTGACTCCGCCAATCCATTGCAGAAATCTAGTACAGCAAGCATCCCAGTTTCCGGGAGGATGCCGCCATACGCCGGCACGCAAATTAATTGAGACACGCGCACCACAGACCGGCAATCCGCAGTGAACGTGCGTCCGAAAGAGTCGATTACAACAATAGAGAACCATCTATCGTTGCTATGACCTATGACCTCTGGCGCAATCCTGACGAAGAATTGCACAGAACCTGACCTATAAAGAAGGTTTCGAAGCGCAATACACTTCAAGGGCTCAGGCTATCCCTTACCAAATAGAACCTTCTGCACAAGACTGACCTGGTTTCATCTGGATTTTTCGAACGCTCCGCTTCACACACCTGGCAGCAATGGTGTCACCGGCGGAGCGCTTGCTCGGTACCGAAACATAGTACTCTCCAATTTGATGTTGATTCAGAAGTCACAGACTCTAGCACTCAAACTGGTGCCAGTACTGCTCTGGTAGATCGTGACCACGCAGGGCAAATATGGCCCTGGCTTGTGCCAAACTCTCTACCGCGTGTTGACAGTGGCGCTGACGAATGGCCGCAATTGGGTCAGCTGTATCGGGCTCAAGTATAGCCACCAGTGAGGCCAACCAAGTGCCAGTGCGTCCTTGACTGGCCATACAAAAGCCGAGCAATTTCTTGCCGTCGGCGAGAAGCGGTATCACACGGGAGCGCAGAAACCACTCCCAATTGTCTGGAACACCGCCGAAATCAGGCAAACGACCGACCAACATGGTGTAGCTGCGACCTGGCTCCAGAGGCGTAATGCCAGAGGGTTGCTGCACGGAGGTGACAGTATGAGTGCTGCCAAATTCATACTCGGCCACACCAGTCAGCGGCACTAGCACATCGACCAAACGTAAGTCACTGGACTCAAGGTACATGGTACCGCCGGCGAAGACAGTATAAGGACCAACTGACACGGCATGGCCTCGGTATGGCGGCTCTGGCGCAGCTTCGTGATGTCTTCTATGATCATTGCCCATTACTATCTCCTCTTTGTCTGAGGTTAATGCTGACGTTGGCCTGAGCCGACATTAATCACCGCTCCCTGTGTTCCAGCTGTCCCTCTGCCGACTCAGGCCATACACGCTTCTGATCAAACAGAAGCTTCACCAGAGCGCTAGATTCTGTCCGCGCTCGTAGAGTTTGCGCACTCTATCTGATACTACCTCGCTAGATTTGGAGACACGTGGTTTGACGAGACTGGTTCGCTGACTAACCAGCACATTGTACAGCTCAGCAAGACAGCGAGCATGCTTCTTGTCTTCCAACCGTTGATGCAGACGGCTTATCTGACCACCGATCATGGCATTCTTGCCAAACACTGACCCATTGTTGTGCTGCAGGTCGAAGGTATGGTCGGCAAACAGACTGTGACTGAGCTTCCCGCTGAGAAAGCCGTAGGCGGCGCCAGCAATGGCACCCCACTTAACACCACCCATCGCCCCCTGCCAATTGCCCCTGTTAAAGACGACCTGGCAGAGCTCAACAAAGCGCGCTTGCTCGGGGGAACTCAAGCCCGTGAGCCGATGGCACATGCGTTCGTGGGCTTCCAGCCGCTCTCTCTCAAAGCCCCCCGTGCGCTCAACCTGGTATTTGGTCAGAAGCTCTTCAACTTCCGCGTTACAGCCTGGGTTGTAGCTGGGCAAATGGCGCACTTCACCAGCACAGGCCATAACCAGGTACACGGCTAGACGCTCAGCGATATCAGTGTGCACGCCAATGCGCATCGAGGCAGCTTCCGCTTCAAGACTGGTGCCCACGCTGGCGACCGCCATGGCATCGGTCAGGTAGTAGTCAGACAGCAGTCTCTCTACCGGCTCTTGCTGCCAGAAGTAGACTAGATTGAGCCGGGGACGGCGCCACAGCTTCACCTCTTCCTCTAGTGCCCACTTAAGAAAGATGTTCACTTCTTTCTTGCTGCTGGCCGCACTCAGCGCCACCTCTCCTCTTACGACTACACCAGAGGCTCCATCAACCGAGATGATCTCGCTCTTGAGCAGCCCAACGCCACTGCAACCTACCACTGCTGGCTTGCCGAGAATGCGTGCGACTACAGCGGCATGGCTGGTCGCTCCCCCGGTCATGGTGACAATCGCCACGGCAGCCTGCATCCCAGGTAAATCATCGGGCGAGGTATCAGGACGCACCAAGACCACTTTCTCACCCCGCGCAGCCGCTACCACGGCTTCCGCACTACTCGTGACCACAATACCGGTAGCTGCACCATGCGAAGCAGAAAGGCCCCGAGTGACAAACCGATTGGTCACCGCATTTGCCAGAGCCTCCTTGTCAAAGCAGGGTAGCTTGAGAGCCTGTAGCTGCTCCCGAGAAACCAGGGCCATGGCCGCTGCCTTGTCAATGCGCTTCTGCCAGTAGAAATTGACAGCTGTGGTGGCAGCAGCTGCTGCTGTCATTTTGGCATTGCGGACTTGCAGGCAGTAGAGCTTGCCGCTCTCAACCGTGAATTCTACTTCCACGGGGTGATTGCGCTGCCTATCAAGTCGAGCCAAGGTATCGACCAGCTCAGCATATAGCGGTTCGTTCCACTGCTCCATCTCAGTGAGCGGGCGAGGAGTGCGCAGGCCGGCCACCAAGTCTTCGCCCTGAGACTCAATCAGAAACTCACCCCAAACCCCTGCATCACCAGTGGTGACATCGATACTGAACGCCACCCCAGAGCACGAGAATTGATCGCGATTGCCAAAGACCATAGCTTGTACGTTCACAGCTGTGCCGATGGCGTTGCTGATGCGATGGATACGACGAAATTCAACGGCCCTCGGGTTGTTCCAGGAACGCAAGACCGCTTCTACAGCTAGATCAAGCTGCTGCCAGGCCTGATCAGGCATGGGTTTGCCAGTGCTCTCCTCGATGAGCCGGCGATAGCTATAGCTGAGATCTTCTAGTGCCACAGCCGACAACGGCTCGCCCTCTGCGCCACAGATCGAGGTCAACTGCGCGCGAGCACTGTCAAAGAGCTGACGCTCGATACCGAGCACAACGTTTCCGAACATCGCGAGAAAGCGTTGATAGGTATCCCAGGCGAAGCGGGCGTCGGTGCGAGTAGCCAGATCAGCGGCAATCTCATCGTTCATACCGAGATTGAGCACAGTGTCCATCATCCCAGGCATAGAGACTGCAGCCCCCGACCTCACGGCCAGCAGGAGCGCATTGCCAGGGTCGCCAAAGCGCTTGCCGGTAGCCTTTTCCAGACGCTTCACCTTCTCCTTTAGATGAAATTCAAGACGCTTAGGCACAACACCGTGTTGAGCATAGGCCCGAGCCACAGCAGTGACGACAGTGAAGCCAGGAGGAACAGCCGTACCCAGCTGCACAAGCTCCACTAGGCCAGCGCCTTTGCCACCGAGAACCTCACTGTCAGTCGGACCGCCCTCGTCGAAGGAGAAGGCAATCTGCTGAGACGGTTGACGTTTAGTAGTCACGATTTTCGCAGTCATGATTGACTCCTCCTGCGCTCAGGGCGAAGGACACGAGCGTTAATGAAGAGAAGCAGCTAGGCGCTATTTGCCCTTATTGCGACGGTTCTCGATGTGAACAGCAGCGATCTGCATGACCAAACTGGCGCTGTAGAAAGAGAGGCCAGCGCAGTAAGTGACCTTCTCATGAAAGACGACGGTAATCATCCCTACCACCACCGCTACCACTGCAGCGAGCAGAGCCAGTTTAAAGTTGTCAGACATCTCTACCCAGCCAAGGGCGCGCGGTTGGAAAGCGCTGAGGGCAGCAGCCAGAGCGCTAAAGAGCACGGCCTCGATAGAATCGAGATGCAGAGCCACAGCCAAAAAAGCGGCGACGATTGCACCGAAAGTGGCGCCGAGCATAGTGATCACGAGTTTGTCTATAGTCATCAGAGTCTCCGAAAGAGCGACACTATTTTTATGGCGCTCTCTGTTTGTTGAAGTTGATGGTTGTCGAACAGGGCAAACAAGCAGATGCAAGCTCTACCCTTGATGAATGTCAGCAGTATGCAGACCGGCACAGTTAAAGATGCGAATATCCTCGAGCGTCTGAGGCATCTTTGGCAAGCTGGTCAGACCAGGGCAATCATAGATGCGCAGTTCGACAAGGCCCTCGTGGACGACAGCAAATTCAGTCAGACAAACGCAGTTGATAATTTGCAGAAATTCCACGGTGCTTGGCAGTGGTGGCACAAGGGTTATTCGCGGACTATCCTCTATACGTAGATGCTTCAGGTCTCGGTTGGCATCAAGGTAGTCATGCAAGGCTTGGTCTGACTCGAAATAGTGTCTAGCCATTTCGGCCTGCCCCAATGCTGAATAGCGTTTTGTAGATGTTGCTCATAGTGGTGATGTCATCTCTCCAGTGGTTGTTGACTTTGCCGAACATTTATTACCAGCAAATAGTTACCAGTGATCTTTGACCCAAGTCGGCGGTCTCATACCAGCAAGTGCATTGCTAGATAAAAAAGTAAAAGACTACGGCTGGCTGTTATTTTTAAGTGGTGGTTCTTGAGAGAAAAGAAAAAGGGCATTAACGATTCCTAACACAAACTGGCCCCGACCTGTCAAGGAGAATCGTATGTGGTATCAAATATAATAAAAGATCTCGCAATTTAACTTAGCTAAAAGCTCGCTCAGCCTGTGCTTCAGCGAACCTTTGCCGAAACCAAAGAGAGCAGAAAAACTATGCCGACTTGTTATATTTCCTGCTTGGCAAAGCTAGCGCCTGCTAAACATCAACTCTTGCATGCCGTCTTGATCAACCTGCAAAGATAACAAACGACAACCCCGACTTGAATGCTCAATCCATTTATTGATTGATTCGCTCACTTCAGCCTTGTGTCTTTCCCTGACGACAACAAGAATTGATGAACCAGCTCCGCTAAGCACACAGCCAATGATTGGGCTGAGCTTAAGAGCTTTGCGCAATTGACTTAGCTCAGGTACAAGATTTGTACGATAGCTCTCATGCAAGCGATCTTTCATAGCAGCACTCATGGTGCGCTCATCGGCTTGCCAGACAGCACCAACAAGCAGAGCCGCTCGTTGAACATTATAAATTGCATCGTCCATAGAAACATCTTTCGGTAGAACAGACCTAGCCACCGGTGTAGTCAAACTATAAGGAGGAATCACTACAATGATGTGCCAATCTTCGGGCCAAGGAACTTTCTGAGTAAAGACATTGTTCTTTTCTATAGCACAGATGGTCAAGCCACCACTGAGGCTAGCAGCCATTGTTTCTGGATGGCCTTCAATATCGGTAGCGAGAGCCAGAAGGTTGCTTCTGGTTGGTACTTCACCCTTGAGCACTTGGTTAGCCCAAACCGCTCCCAAAATAGCAGCACCACTGGCACCAAGGCCGCACCCCAAAGGGATGTCAGAGTCGACAGTAATGCGCAGTCGATTGAACATCTCCGTTTTGCCGCACAGTTTTTTCAGGATGGTATGAATCAGATCACCTTGATCACGACTCTGGCTTATGGTGGCAATTTCGCCCATCAAACTTATTCTTGGAATATCAGGATAGTTCTTTTTCAGCAATTCAAAAGTTATATATGTATAGGCTGTCAGCGCCAAACCGAGACTATCTAAACCTGGCCCAAGATTGGCTGTACTAGCGGGAATTTTGAGAGTCAAGCTCGACTCCACTAGAGGCGTATGATCGTTTTCTCTACCCATTGTGCGCACTTTTGGAATAGATTCAGGGAGCACTGATTGCTCAAAAATCTTTTCAACATATTGCTTAGCATTCTTCAGACGTTTGTGACCAAGGGTAAGACGAATATCCTGAACTGTAGCGCTATTTCTCGCCAGCTCGAAACCACA
>LNEX01000545.1 GCA_001464165.1 bacterium Ga0077546 | reverse complement strand
GAAACTGCTTTGCCAGTCGCTTCAACTTTGCTAGGTCTTCGCGCTCAAGAATATGCTCAGTATCGGGACTATTCTTTATACGTGCAACTTTCATTGTCGCTTGAGCTAAGTCTATATCACCCCAAACAAGCTCAACCAGCTCAGCAGGTCTGAGACCATGCCTGTATATCAGCAAAACAATAGTAGAGTCGCGCAAACCAAAGCGACCAGATTCTGCTGCAGAGTGAGCAATGAGATCGACTTCCTCTTTACTTAGTATCCGGCTTGGCTCTGTTGCTTTTTCTGGCACTTTCACTCCGTTAATTAGTCTAGCGGTAGACATCGCTTGCGCTAAGAAGTTTTCCGAGATGCAGCACAACTATTCTATCAGCAAGGCTTCATGATTGCCAAGCGATACTCTTTTGCGATTATCCTCGATGAAACATTTCTGCTTTGCAAGCAAAGAATAGAGCAAAAGTTTACTTTTTTGTCGAACCTTTACTGGGCTAGAAATGAGTCACCACTTTTCAACCCGCCAAGCAAAACAGAAAGACCAAAACAGAAACAGCAACCCAGCTCCCAGCTCTACAACCGCCATTCTCCCTCAAGCTAGCTTGAGCACCCGCAACTCTATCTCTCACGCTCTAACCGGAGACATGAACCATGTACCCCTTGATCATCACCCTCTTTATTGCGAGCAGCGCTATTGCCATCGTCGGCACGCAATGGTTCAGCCAGCAAGCGATCAATATCAATCGCTTCGTCAAGAGCATTGCCATCGCCGGCTTTGGCATCAGCCATTGCCTGCTGGTCGGCAAGGTGCTGCACCCTGTGCCCTACCTCATCTTCATCGCCGTCTTCGGCACCTGGTACTGCCTGCGCGCTTGGAAAGCGGCATTAAGCACCACCCCCTGAGTATCGATCCGCGCGACGCTCACGGAGGCGTTCGAGTTGGCCGACAAGACCGTCGGCTAGTATCGCCCCGTGCTCGCTCACAGCCTCACCAGCTAAAGGATGGGTGCATTTTTTTGCACCCATCCTTATTAGCGCAGCAAAACAATATTGACCTTCAGAATGCGAGCTAGCGGTAGACATGGCTTGCGCTAAGAAGTTTTCCGCTTTACATCTAGTCGACACAAGCCACCAATCCGAGAGGCTACCAAGCAGAATACTCCAACGGGAAATCCAGAAAAAAAAACTCTTCCGCTTTACGTCCAAAACACCAGGTAAAACTTTACTTTATTACAGAGCCACTATCGAGCTAAAAATAAGCCATAACCTTTCAACCCACAGCGAGCAAATTAGAAACACCAGCCAGCCAACAAGCACTATAGCAACCGCAATAACACCCCTCCCACTCAATCTCCATTGAGTGGAAATTGCTTTCTCTAATGCTGGACGCAAAGCTCACTCATGGACGAGGTCAACAGGGAAGGCGACAAGGGAAGGCTACGAGGGAAGGCTACGAGTGATAGCTAAAACAAATAGCTAGCGCAAACCTCCATCAACCGAGACTACATATGACCGCACCGATCTCCCTCACCAAAGGCGCCAAGCTCGCCTTGACCAAGCCCGGCGAAGCCTCCCACACTGCTATTTTCATTGGCTGTGGTTGGGCCCCCGACCCGACGGCCGGTAAAGTCGATCTCGATCTCTCTGCCATCCTTTACGACGCCAACGGCAACAAGGTCGACGTCGTTTGGTTCCGCGACAAGCACCACCACATGGATGCCATCTATTCGAGCGGTGATAACCTCACCGGCGAAGGCGAAGGCGACGACGAGGTCATTGCTGTCAAGCTCGACAAGATCGACCCCAAGGTCAAGTCGATTGTGTTCGTGGTGAACAGTTACAGCGGCCAGACCTTCAGCCAGATCAGCAAAGCCTTCGCCCGCCTGGTCGATGTCTCCAAGCCGGGCGTCGAGAATGTGATCTACCGCTATGACGTCTCTGGCATGGGGGCCTCCACAGCGCTGGTGATGGTCAAACTCTATCGCCACAACGGCGACTGGAAGATCGCGGCCATCGGCGAGACCTTGCCCCAGCTCACTCGCGGTTGCACCGTGATCGACACCGTCGCGATCATCAAGGCCACCTACCTCTAGCAAGCAATTGCAGGGGTCAATGCCGACATCAGCATTAGACCAACCAATTCAACCAACCAATCATATACAAGGTTCAACCCATGACCACCCTGAACGCCACTCCAGTCGCTGCCAGCGCCGCCGCTCCCGGTGCCGCCCTCAACCTGACCAAGATCGCCCCCGGCCAGAAGATTTCTCTGACCAAAGAGCACCCCAACCTCAGCAAGATCACCCTGGGCCTGGGCTGGAACCCGCGCCGCACCGACGGTAAGGAGTTCGACCTCGACGCAGCTTGCATGGCGGTCGGCAGCGACGGCAAGCTTCGCAGCCCTAACGACCTGGTCTGCTATCTCCCCGGCTACACTCAGCACCCCAGCGGCGCCGTCATCCACAATGGCGACAACAAGAACGGCCAGGGCGAAGGCGACGACGAAACCTTGAGCGTCGACCTCAACCTGGTTCCCGCCGAGATCAGCAAGCTCGTCTTCACCGTCAGCATCTACGCCGCCCGTCAGCGCAGCCAGAACTTCGGCATGGTCGACGGCGCCTACGCTCGCCTGATCGACGCCACCAGCGGGAAGGAGCTTTATCGCTTCGACCTGACGGAGGATGCCTCCACCAACACCGCCGTCATCTTCGTCCGCCTCTATCGGCACAACGGCGAGTGGAAGTTCGAAGGCGTCGGCCAGGGCTTCACCGGCGGCTTCAAGCGCCTCTGCGCCGAGCACGGCCTCGAAGTGGAAGAGGAAATCGAGTAGCCATTAGCGGCCTATCGCCAGGTTGTTGTCTTTGGCTCGGAGCTGAACCGATAAACCTAAACGTTAACAAAAGGAACAGGGTTTTCTGGACGGAAGCCTTGTTCCTTATTTGGAGAGCAGCAATATGGCTCTAATGGGAAATGTCCAAGAGCTTGCCGCACGAGTGGCAGAGCAAATGAAAGGCAAACTGGCTCAGTACCAGAACCAGGACTTTCGCGATGCCTGCATGGCAGTCTGCGCTCTGGTGGCCATGGCTGACGGCGTTCTCAGCGACAGCGAGCGCCGCAAGGTCATTGCCTGCATCGAGCGAACAGAGGCACTGAGCCACTTCTCAGCGGCATCGTTGCGCGATATCTTCACCAACTTCTGCGACCTGGCCAAAGACGATTTCGCCCGGGTGGACGTCTACAAGGCTGTGCGCAAAGTAGCGGGCAATGCAGACCAGGCCGATATGGTGGTCAAGATCGCATTGATCATCGCCAAGTCGGATGGTGATTTTGCTGCAATAGAAAAGGATGTGATTTGCCAGATCATCGGCGTCCTTGGCCTCGACGAAAGCGCCTACGACCTGAGCACGGTGCCCACAGCTGCGCCAAGCACACCGGCTCCCCAGGCTCCCGCAGCAGTGACAGCACCGACCCAGCCACAGCCACTGCCAGTGGTTGTGGTCGGCAACTGTCTCAAGCAGATGAGCAAAGGCGAACGCCTCACCCTCGATCAAGTTGCCGCGGCTCAGCTTTCGCGCTTACGGGTCGGCATCGGCTTTGCTGGCAATGACAGCGGCAGACTGACCGTAGCAGTGCAGCTCTATAACAAGGATAAGCAGCTGCTGAAAACCGTCGATTGGCAGAATCAGTCAGCCCTCGATGCGCTGGTGCACCACGGTAATACCCGGGCCACAAGTGCACTGGGAGACGATCAAGAAGTGAGCGTCACCCTCGGTGCCCTGGCCAGCCATGCCACATCGGCCCTTTTCGTAGTCACCAGCCGCAGTGGCACAGTGATCAACGCCCCAGCGACGACCCAGATCAGGCTCATGGAAGAAGCAGCGCCGGATCGCCAGCTCGTGCGTTTCTCCTACAGTCTGCAGGGCAAGCCCGCAGCCCTCATCGTCGGCCGGCTCTACCGACACAACGAGCAGTGGAAATTCCAAGCCATCGGCGAGGAAATTTCTACTCAACCCCCGGAGGCGCTGCAAAAGCTTATGGCTACTTTTGCCTGAGCAGCAGCGCCAACTCAACCCAAACCAACCCAACCAAACCTCAACTCGACAGCAGAGAATACACATGATCAACCTGACCAAACTGGCCCAAGTCAAAGCCCGTGGTGCCCTCAACGTCAACGCCGCAAGCTTCGTCGACAAGAGCGGCAGCATGACCTGGGGCTCCGCTCCCAACGAGAAGGGCGAGAGCCGCTGGGATGTCTCGCGCAAGATCAACGCCGCCGTCACCGCGGAAGTGTGCAAGTTCGACGACGACGGCATCGACCTGGTCTTCTTCAACGACCGCTACAAGGTGCACACCGGCGTCACCGAGGCCGCCGTACAAGCTATCTTCGCCCAGCACACCCCCGGCAGCGGTACCGCCCTGGCGGCCCCCCTGCAGGCCATGATCGACAAGTATCTGCCGGCCAAGCTGATCGCTGCGGCCAAACCCGGCGGCTGGATGAAAAAGGCTACCCCGGCCGTGTACGACAAGATCTCCCCGGAAAAGCCGGTGGCATTCTTGGTCTGGACCGATGGCAGCCCCTCCGACCGCGAGGCCGTGGAAGCCGTGATCATCGACGCCAGCCAGCGCATCAAGAAAGATGCCGACTTCGGCATCGCCGTCATTCAAGTCGGCCATGACGCTGGCGCCGCCGCCTGGCTCAAGACCCTGGACGAAGGCTTGGTGGCCAAGGGAGCGGCCTTCGACGTGGTGGCGGTGGTGCACTTCGATGAGATCGCCGCCAACGGTCTCTCGGCGGAAGACACCATCCGCCTCGCTTTCACCGGCTAAGACCGGTTGCCGCTACGGCTAACTAAGCAGTAACAGTCGGCTCCTTTACCGGAGCCGGCTGTTCTTCACTGCACGACCAACCGCAATAGACTGAACTCAAGAGGCAACAACATGTCCTTCCTCCAAGAAATCCAGAACCGCTCGCAGTCAGCACTCAACAGCATCAAAGGCGCCGCCGCCAAGTACAAGAGCATCGACTTCCGCGATGCCATCCTGGCCATCTGTGCCCTGGTCGCCGCCGCCGACGGTAGCATCGCCACCCAAGAGCGCGACAAGGTCAAGCGCCTGATCATGAGCAATGAGGCCCTCGGTCACTTCGTGCCCTCCGACTTAGGCAAGCAGTTCGAGGCCTACATCCCCAAGGCCCTGGACGAGTTCGGCGCCCTCGATCTGGAGAAGATCGTCGGCAAGCTCAAGGGCAAAGGCGACGAGGCCGACATGGCCGTCAAGATCGCTTTGATCATCGCCAACTCAGACGGCGAATTCGCCGATTCGGAAAAGAAGGTGGTGACGGCCATCATCAAGAAGCTCGGCCTCATCCCCGCTGACTACGGCCTGTAAGGACTAGGGCCAAGCCCCAGTTTTAGCACCAAGGACGGTGCAACCAAGCAACAAAAGTTCGGTAAACGCTACAGCTTCGACTGTAGATATTTCGGCAGGTAAGAATCAATGACTCACTCTATTGCCCAATGGGGTCTGTTCGCTGGCATCGTCATTGCCATGCTGGCCCTCGACCTCGGCCTCTTCAACAAGAAGTCTCACGCCATGTCTATTAAGGAAGCTGGCAGCTGGACTATCGTCTGGGTGCTGGTCTCACTGACTTTCGCTGGCTGGGTCTGGTACAGCATGGGTGCAGACAGCGCTGGCTTGTTCATGACTGGCTACATCCTTGAGAAATCGCTCTCAGTAGACAACTTGGCAGTGTTCATCATGATCTTCGCCTACTTCGGCGTCGACTCCAAGTATCACCACCGCGTCCTCTACTGGGGTGTACTCGGTGCAATCTTCTTCCGGGTCCTTATACTGGGAACAGGCACAGCCATCATTGCCGAGTTCCACGGACTGCTCTTCCTCTGCGCCATTGTTCTGGCAATGGGCGCCTGGAAGATGCTGATGTCTGGTGACGAAGACGAGCAAGTCGATCCAGAAGACCTCTGGATCGTGCGCAAGTTTCGCAAGTTCTTCCCTGTCGCTAACGAATACCATGAAGACCGCTTCATGGTGCGCCAAGAAGACCCAAGCACAGGCAAAATGCGGCGCTACTTCACCCCCCTGGCTGTGGTGTTGATTGCCGTCGAAGCCATGGATCTGATGTTCGCCACCGACAGCATTCCGACCATTCTGGCCGTATCGTCGGATCCCTTCATCGTCATCACCTCCAACATTTTCGCCATCCTCGGCCTGCGCTCGCTCTACTTCATCTTGGCTGCACTGATGCCAATGCTCAGCTACTTGAAGCAGGGCATTTCACTGGTGCTCGCCTTCATCGCTGTCAAGCTTGTGCTCACCAGCATCGGGGATGCAATTGAGGCCGTCAATGGCGTCATTCACTGGTTCACCCCCTCGTTGGGGTTCCCTGTAATCCACGGACCGGAAATTCCGGTGGCAGTGTCACTTTCTGTGGTCGGCTTGATTCTGGCTGGCTCAGTGCTGCTGTCCATCGTCTACCCCAAGGCAGAGAAGCCTGACGCTGAATAAAGCAGCGATCGGCCTGACTCTCCAAACCAAACCAAACCTCCAAACCAACCAAACACCTCAAAGGTAATAACTCATGTCCACCGACACCAACACTTCCGCCGCCGCCCCCATCAGCCTGACCAAGAAGGTCGCCGCCGGCGAGAAGATTTCGCTGACCAAGAGCCATCCCGGTCTCAGCTTGATCAGCATGGGCCTGGGCTGGAACCCCCGCCGCACCGACGGCAAGAAGTTCGACCTCGACGCCGCCTGCATGATGGTCGGCGCCGATGGCAAGTTGGCCAGCCCCGCTGATCTGGTCTGCTATATCGATGGCATGCAGGCCCACGCCAGCGGTGCGGTGACCTTCAGCGGCGACAACAAGGATGGCAGCGGCGACGGCGACGACGAGAGCTACGTTCTCGACCTGGCCAAGGTTCCCGACCACATCGTCAAGCTCGTCTTCACCGCCAGCATCTACGCCGCTCGGCAGCGTAACCAGAACTTCGGCATGGTCGACGGCGCCTATGCCCGCGTGGTCGACACCACCAACGGTGCCGAGCTCTATCGCTTCGACCTCTCCGAAGACGCCTCCACCAACAGCGCCGTTATCCTGGTGCGGCTCTATCGCCACAATGGCGAGTGGAAGCTGGAAGGGGTGGGCCAGGGTTTCGACGGCGGCTTCAAGCGCCTCTGCGCCGAGCACGGTCTCGAGGTCGAAGAGGAAGTTGACGAATAGCCCTAACCAGCACCTAAACCGACACCTAAGCAGCGTCAGTTCCGCTGCCGCTAAATAACTGCTGAGAGCCCCCTGCCGGGGCTCTCAGCAATCGTTCGCCAAATAGAGAGACAATCTACCATGTTGCTTCTTGCCAGCGCTCTGCTTTCGTCTGTCTTCCTGCTGCCCTTGATTTTCCTGGGCATGGCCATGACCGGCTACAACACCTACAAGTTCTTCCGCGCTCATCCCCTTATGGGGCGTTCCGGAATGGCCGAAGCAATCACCACATCGGCCATTATCTTGGTGATCTCGGCTCTGATCGTGGCCATTCCCCACGGCTTCCTCGGCAAAGCTGGCCTGCTCGCCTACTTGGCTCTGGGGGTGAACGTGGTCTATACGGTGGTGGCTCTGTACTACCTGCAAAAGTGGGCAATCAAAGCCGTCCGCGGCAGCCAAGATGAGCTCACTAAGCGAGCCGCAGCTTTCACCACCTCGGCCTTCCAAAAGTCAGTCATGGGCCTGACGGCCTTGCTTCTGGGCGAAACCGTTGACGCCGCACGCAAAGAAGAGATCGTGCGCCGCATCGGCAAAAGCAAGCCCCTGAGCCATCTGCCCACAGCCAAGCTGCTCGGCATTTTCAGGTTTGTCTGCAGTGACATTGAGAGCGCCATGTTTGGCTGGGAAAACGCCATGAATGAAGTTCGCCGCCAACCCGGACCGGTAGGGCAAAAGGACATCGCCTTGCGGGTGGCCATGGCCATCGTCGGCGGCAAGAACGGCAGCGAGCTCGACAATAAGCTGCTCGAGCGCGTGGTCGAAGCCCTCAACCTGGACATCGAGCTCTACCGGGCGTAAACAACGGCTGTTAGTCAAAAGTTGGCGGCCTGGCAGAGTTGGATAAATCCTAGCCCGTCAGGCCTGCCAACTTTTTTTTGCCCAAACCTCTTGGGAACCAGGACTTTAACTGTCCTGTAGTTCTGAGCGAGTACAAACCAATGGCCGAAACCAGCAACGCCCTGGCCAATCACTGGGTAGAAATGCCTACAGGTGTGCTCACTGTAGAAGTCGAGCAATCTGATCTCAACATAGACGAGCTTTGCAGCTTTGCCGCCCGCCGCAATCCTAAGCGAGGCTTCCTCTTCGTCTCCCACATTCTGGGTAAGCATATCCCCATTAGACCTGCCACTATGCGCGATGGCTATCGCCGACTGGCGGACAAAGTTCCTAAAGATCTGCCCGGCCCGATAGTCTTCATCGGTATGGCGGAAACAGCGACGGCCCTTGGTCATGGTGTCTACGAAGAATTCGTCAAAGCCACAGGGCGCGACGATCTCGTCTTCATCCATACCACGCGCTATGAGCTGGACAAAGCAAAAGCGCTCAACTTCGCCGAAGAGCACAGCCATGCCACCGACCACATCCTTTATCTGCCTGAAGATGAACGGGCACGGCAACTTTTCCAAGCCGCTAGAACCCTTGTTCTAGTAGATGACGAAGCCAGTACCGGCAAAACCTTCATCAACCTGACCAAGGCCTTTCTCGCTCAAGTAGCGCCGCAACTGCAACACCTAGTGACCGTTGTCATCACTGATTGGCGCGGTCAAAAGCTAGTAGAGGAGCGGCACCAGAGCCTGAAGGAAAGAAAAGGCATTAGCAGCAGCGCCATCTCCCTGCTCTCCGGCAGTTACAGCTTTGCTCCCCACCCTGATCTCTGTCTCATGGAGATGCCCCGGGCCAGTGGCAATGGTGAGCGCAAAGACCATCTCTTGCGCGCCAACTTCGGTCGCCTCGGCCTTACCAATCCCTTCGAGCTGCACAAGCACCTAGAGCGCATCGACTGCACCCTGGCCGTCGGCGAAAAGTGCCTGGTTTTGGGGGTGGGCGAGTTTTCCTACCTGCCCTTTCTACTGGCCGAACGACTGGAGCAACTCAACCCCCATGCCACAGTGGCAGTGCAATCGACAACTAGGTCGCCAATCATGCTCGGAGGGGCAATTGAGCGCTCCTTGGCCTTCGGCGATCACTGCCAGGAGGGTATCGACAACTACCTGCACAACGGCTCAGCCGAGCACTTCGACCGCGTAATCATCTGCACCGAGACTCCAGCTAACACCATTGATGGTGCTCTACTGCAAGCTCTCGGCGCTGAAGTGATTGAGCTCTAACCTGAAAATCAATCGATAAGAGATAACTGACATGCCTGATTCAGATTCACGTTCGCCTGAGGTCGTGGTCTTTCTCGACCTCGACAACAACATCTTTCAATCGGTCCGTCGCTGGCCCCTGCAGCAAGCAGAACCAGTGGCATACACCGCTGGCGGTCTGGCATGCAGCTTCATGAGCGGCACTCAGCGGACCTTCTTCGACTGGCTCAACAATACGACCCTGGTCATCCCTAACACCGCCCGCGATACCAACACTTTCGCCCGTGTCGACTTGCCCTTTCGCAGCTACAGTATCTGCTCCTTTGGCGGTGTCATTCTGCGCCCCGACGGCGAGGTAGAAACCGCCTGGTACGAGACCATCGAGCCCCAAGCCCGCCAGGCCCAGTCGCTGCTCGACGGCGTTCACGCCCTGGTGCTCGAAACCGCACAGAAGCGCAATTTCGACATCCGGGTACGGCTGCTGAATGACTGTGGTCTTGATCTGTATATCAACATCAAGCACAACCAACACCACCCGGGCGAGCTTTTGGAGTTGGCTGAGGAGATCAAGCCGCAATTGCCACCCAACTGGAGCGTGCACCACAACGACAACAACTTGGCCTTCTTCCCCGACTTTCTGGGCAAAGAAAAAGCTGCCCGCTGGCTGCTGCAAGAGATCATCAAGCCCCGACAAAACGCCGTGATCATCGGCTCGGGCGACAGCTTCACCGACATGCCCATGATGGCCATGGGCGATTTCGCCTTGATGCCTTGCGGCAGTCAGGCTTTCGCAGCTGCCCATAAGCACGCAGCCAATCATTTCTAACCACTGCAGAAAATCACTGCACAACTGAGACGCGGAGTAACACCATGCCTATTTCCAACGGTCACCACTTCAGCGGCAGCTACGCCCATGATGACGTCAACTTTCTCCTCAAGCCCGCTCGCATCCCCTTTGTGGGCGTAGCCGAAAAGGAAAGGCTGATCCAGAGCGGTGCTCACTACTCGACCATGCTCTCCCACGAGAAGCTGCCCGCCAGCCGCTACCTCGATCTCTTCTGGCAGGCCCTGGCCAATAACGAAGAGCGCTTCTCCCGAGATATCGCCGTCCTGGCGGTCAGCCTGGCCGCTCGATTCAGCAGCGAGATCGTCGTGGTCAGCCTGGCGCGCGCTGGCACGCCGGTGGGGGTGCTCTTGCACCGAGCCCTGAAATACATTGGCCGAGACAGCCATCACTACTCGGTTTCGATCATCCGCGACCGCGGCATCGATGAAGTCGCCCTCGACTACATCCTGGCCCAAGGGCACAAGCCGGAGAACATTGTCTTTGTCGATGGCTGGACCGGCAAAGGGGCGATTGCCACCGAGCTGGCTAGCACCATCGCCGACTTCAACGCCAGCCGCCAGACCAATATCGACGAATCCATGGTAGTGATCGCAGACCTGGCTGGCGTCGCCGGCCTTGCGGCAACCTCTGACGACTATCTCATCCCCTCGTCTATCCTCAACGGCATCGTCTCCGGCCTGGTCAGCCGTGCGGTTTTGAACGACGAGTTTGTGAAGGCGGGCGAATTCCATGCCTGCTACTTCTATGAGGAATATGCCGACAACGATCTCTCGACCTACTTCGTCGATCGGCTCTTTCCCCTGGTGACGACCTACCTGAGCCAGGTAACAGCAGTGCAGTGGAGTACCGAGCGGAAGCAGGCCCTGAAGGCCAAATCGGATGCCTTTGTGGTGCGCTCAATGGAGCACTACAAGGTGGGCGACCGCAATCGCGTCAAGCCCGGCGTTGGCGAATCCACCAGAGCACTGCTGCGGCGCGTTCCCGACTGTCTCATCCTCAAGCAGGCTGGCACCGCCGACGTCGCTCATCTGGAGAGCCTGGCCCAGCAAAACAAAGTGCCGATTTTGATCGATGAAGAGCTGCCTTACTCGGCGGCCGTGATCATCGCCACCCTTGGCAACGACTAGTCGTACCTAGCAAGACTCTAAAGAGGATTAGTGCAATGACGAATATCATGCAACTGGCTTTGGGTGCGTCTTTATACGTACCCCTGACCCAATCGATGCAGACAATTGTCGCCATCGCCAACGGTATCAAGATTCCGCACTTGCGCTCGGTGATCTTCGACAGCGAAGACTCGGTGCGAGAGGATCAGTTGGCCCAGGCCCTGCGCAATTTGCAAGAGGCTTTGCCCCTGTTCCAACAGAACGTCGGTATCAAGCGCTTCGTCCGTGTGCGCACGCCCCACGTTCTCGGCCAGATCACCGCCTTCGACGGGGTGGAGCACTTGGTGGGCTTCGTCCTGCCCAAGATCACCAATGCCAATCTCTCCTACTACCTCTCCAACCTCAGTCAGCGCGACCACTTCATGCTGATGCCCACCCTGGAGACGGCCGAGGCCTTCGACAAGAATGAGATGATCAAGTTGCGACAAAGCCTGCTCGACGATCAGCGCACGGCAGAGCGGATCGTCTGCTTGCGCATCGGCGGCAATGACCTGCTGAGTTGTCTGCGCATCCGCCGCAATCCGAGCTGCACGATCTATGAAACCGCAGTGGGTTCGACGATTGCCATGTTGGCCGGGGTCTTTATCCCCCACGGTATCGGCTTGAGCGCCCCGGTCTGCGAAGTGATGAACAACCAGGATGTGCTCAAACGGGAGCTGGAGAAAGATCTCGACCATGGCCTCTTTGGCAAAACCGCCATCCACCCCAGCCAGATTGCCCTGATCGAGGCAGCCTACCAGGTCGACGAGCACGACTACGCCGAAGCCTTGCAGATTCTCGACGTCAATGCTCCTGCGGTATTTCGCGCCACCACCGGCGACGGCAGAGGCGAACGCATGTGCGAACCGACCACTCATCGCCACTGGGCTGAAGACATTGTTGCCCGGGCCCGGGTCTATGGCATCCGCGGCCAAGAGCTGAAAACCGTCGTTCACGAGCACGACAACGCCTTTGGTCTGCACCCGCTGGCTCAGCGCGCCTTTGGCGGCTGAAGCTCAAGGCAACTAACCGGCAATAACGCTCAAGCCTGAGTTTCGACTTGGGCTTGAGCCTTTTGGAGAACACTATCGACAAGCCCAAGAAAAAATACCGAGTCTGGCTCAACAAGAATCTCTCCAGCACCTTGCGAGTCCTGGAGAACTTCCGAGAAGTCGGTGATTCTGAGCGCTTCGAGCTGATTTGCAGCCACCCCGATGCCAATAATCCTGTCGCCTTTGCTGCCGACCTCTTCGAGCAAGAACCAGGCAAGCGCAGCACCACTGACAGTGCTTACGTAGACTATTGTCTGGCTCTAGCCAAACGCCATAAAGTCGACCTCTTCATTCCGGGAAGACGGCTGCTAGTGTTGGCAGAGCACAAGGAGCGCTTCGAGGCTGCGGGGGTGAAATTACTGCTGCCAGCCGATAGCACCACCCTCAGAATAATCGACAATAAGGCCCTGCTCTACAAGCACCTCGCCAACACCGAGATGGTTGCTATTCCGGCCTACGCTACGGTGTGCGACTGGGACGCTTTCGAGAGTCTGGTGCTCACCCTGCAAAGCCTTGGTCACCAGGCCTGCTTCAAACCCACCGTCGGCATTTACGGCATGGGCTTTCATGCCATCACCAGCAATGGCACAGCCATCGATCGCTTCCTCGCTGGTGACAGTACATTGATCAGCCTCGACGAAGCAGGCTACTACCTGAGGCAACGGCCGCATTTCCGCGAGCTGCTGGTGATGCAGTACCTGCCAGGTGATGAACATAGCGTTGACTGCCTGGCGGTTGAAGGTCAACTCAAGGTATGCGTCAGCCGCGTCAAATCGCAGAAAGAATATCAGGTGCTGGAGGACAATCCTGAGCTCTTCGAACAAGTGCGGCAGCTCACTGACTACCTGAAATTGAACGGACTCTTCAACATCCAGTTTAAGGATGATGCCGCCGGTAAAGCGCATCTCTTGGAAATCAATGCGCGCATGTCCGGTGGCTTACCAATGGCTTGCCTGTCGGGCATCAACTTCCTCTACTGGGCAGTCAAGCTCGCTCTGGAGCCAGACGATTGCAGCGATATTCCTGAGCCCAAGCGCAATCTCAAAGTCAGAGATGTCAGCCAGGCTATAGCACTGCGCTGAACTCCCATCACCCCTCTCAAACGAGCGGCAGCAATGTCGCTCCCTTTTAGCTCTTCGGAGAACAGTTATGAAGAAATTGCTCGCTCAACTGAAACTTCTGTTTGCCAGCATGCTCTTTCGCAAGTCGCTGGTGAGCGGCGCCATTCTGGCAGTGCTCACCAGCCTGTTCATCTACCTCACTGCCAGCGGTGCCATCCTGGCAACACCGAAGTCCGTGCTGCCCAACGAATACGCGGCGCTGGCCTGGCAAGGCAAGACCTTCAAAGCAGTGGAGCTGGAACAAGCACTGCGCACCGGCTCGAAAGAAGTGGAAGAAGTGATCATCTTCGACACACTTAAGATGGCGGTTGCTGTCGGCAACGGCCTCGAGCAGGACAAGATCGCTCTGCAAGTGGACGTCGATGTTATTGGCAAGCTAACCAAGCAAGCCAATATTCCAGTGAGCACCAAGCCGGCTGTTCTGGAAACCCGCTTGAGCGAACGTCTTTCTATCTGGTGGTTCGACGGCGTGATTGGCTTGTTCTGTGGCTTCTATTGGTTTCTCTTCTTCCGCCGGGAGAACAAAGAAGAGCCCAGTCGCGCCCGGGTATTCTGCGAAGGCGTGATCGCCCTGCTGGAAGCCACGAGAAAGCGCAGCAAGCTTAGCAACCGTGCTTTCAGTACGACCATTCTCTTCACCCTGCTGGCAATCAACGCCGTGGCATTGGTCGGCAAAGTCTATCTCGACAAGAACTACCTGACCATCCCGACCGAAATCCCGCAAGCACAAGCGATCCAGCCCTGGCAGATCGCACATCACCTGCAAAAACGGCCACAAGAGTTCGACCGCACCATCGTCGTGCCAGAGTTGCAGGCCGTTTACGTCGCGCTCAATACGGCCACCCCGCCGCCCAAGCTTCCTGGGTCTGAAACAGTTGAAGGGACACACCAGACAACAACGCCAGCGCCGGGCAAGACCTACGCAGCAGAGCGCACGGCACTCTTCCCTGATACAGCAGAGGGCAAAGCGCAATTTTCGGCCTTCGTTGCCGAACTGCAAAAGCGCAATATCGCCATCAAAGAAGTTGCCGCGACTAGAAACACCGACCTGAACGGTGGCCGCTACACCACGGCTGGCGGCATCGCCTTGGTTACCCTGCTCACCCTCACCCTGCTGGTAATCGGAGTGATGACCGTCTACTGGGCCGACTGGGAAGAGGAAGAACCCCAGAGCCGCAAGAATACAGTTGGTGCTGGTGGTCGCGCTGCTGGCCAGGGCAGAAATGCCGGCACAGTAATTGCCGAAGAAGATCGCAAAACCTTCAATGATGTGGCGGGCTGCGAAGAAGCCATTACCGAACTTAAGGTCGTGGCTAAGAAAATTCAAAGGCCCAAGCTCTATAAAGTCTTCGGTGCTCCAGTACCAGCCGGAGTAATTCTCTTTGGCCCCCCAGGCACAGGCAAAACCCTTCTGGCCCGAGCCCTGGCTGGCGAAATCGGCGGACACTTCGACGCTCTGTCTGGCTCAGAATTTGTGGAAATGTACGTGGGCGTTGGTGCCAAGCGTGTGCGTGAGGCATACGCCAAGGCCCGCGCTGAAGCTCGCCGTCGAGGGCGCATTTCGATCATCTTCATCGATGAAATCGACGCCATTGCCAAGAAACGCGGCCAAGGTGACGGCGGCGGCGACAAGGAGTACGAGCAGACCCTGAACCAGCTGCTTACCGAAATGCAGGGCTTTGGCAACCATGGACTGGTACTGACCATGGCTGCTACCAACCGGCTCGATATCCTCGACGACGCTATCCTGCGTCCCGGCCGCTTCGACATCAAGGTCAAAGTGCCCTTGCCAGACAAGAAGGGTCGGGCCCAGGTCTACGGCGTCTATCTGAAGAAACTGAATGTGGTGCTGAAAGGCAGCAGCGAGCAAGAGAAGGAAGCAGCCAAAGCCCAGCTGATCGATGACCTGGCCCGCCGCAGCCATGACTTCTCTGGTGCCATGATCGAAGGTGCGCTGAAAAATGCTGCCACCATCGCCGTGGAACGTCAGTTCGGCGACGTCACCGATGACATCACCGACGCCCAGTTCGAAGAGTACAAGCAGTTGGCGATCATCACCGTCGACGACCTCAACGAAGGCGTTGACAAAATGGCCTACGGCACCCAGATCAAAAGCCGGGTGCGCACCGACAAGGAGCGCTGGGCAACAGCCGTTCACGAGTGTGGTCATGGCGCCGTTCCCACCATATGCGGTGGCGATCCAGTCAACCGCATCACCATCATCATGACCGAAAAGTCATTGGGCTTGATGGACAGCTCACCAGAGGAAGGTGAGCGCTACGACTGGACAGACGAGCAGTTTAAGATCCGACTGCAGATGATGCTAGCCGGTCGTGCCGCCGAAAAGGTCCTGCTCGGCAAAGTCTCCACCGGGGCCAGCAATGACTTCGAGCGGGCCAGCACCTTGGCGCGTCAGATGGTAGGCATCTACGGCATGTCCGTGGAATTCGGTGTCAAATCACTGCCACTCGACCAATATGGCTTCCCGATGTCGCGAGTAGGTGAAATTCTGCTAGACAAGTTCAACCAGGCCTGGGGCAACTTGATCGACCGCATGGAAGCCGAGACTGATGCCCTGATCGAGGCTCACCGCAGTCAAATTGAGGCCTGCGCCCAGGCCCTCTTCGAAGAGGAGACCCTCACCGGCGACGAATTCCGTCGCATCTGGCAAGAAAACGCAGTCAGCGCTTAAGCCAGCACCAAACACAAGACAGTGAGACGTAGCACCGGAACAGAGGCGCATTCGTCTCACTGTCGTCACCGGAGCAATCAAATATGTGGCAACGTCATATTCTCCAGCTCAAAGAGCCGGAAGAAAGCGAACCGCTATGCAGCGGACTGGAATTGACAATCGCCAGGCGAGAGCAACTTGTGCTCAGGCACTTTCATGCTCAAGTGCTGGTGCGTAACCTCAAACCGCGGCAATGGGCTTTCGCTCCGACCTTTCGGGCACGACTGCTTTGCCAGGTAATCATCTTCGGTAAAGTCTTCAGCAACGATGACTTCAGCCTGACCAGCAACGACATCGGCATGACCCTCTTCTGCGCGGGGTTCCCCTGTCTCTCCATCACCGGACTGGATGAGGTCAACGGAGCGGTAACTGTCACCTGCGCCGAGATCGTCGAATCTGACTAGCCAAGCTGCTTCTAGTACACCCAGAAAGCACACCAATTTCCAACCATCCCGACTACTTTTAGCCAACCACCTAACACAGGTCATCATCATGGCGCAAATCACCAGCAACATCACCACCCTCAGTGCCGCTCAGATCTCAGCCAGCATCCCCGCCTTGCAGGATCAGTTGGCGGCCGCCAAAGCAGCCATTCAAGCCCGCTTGCCTGGGGGCTATCAGCACTATACCGTGCACGAACGCGCCACCCGGCCCCTGGAGCTGCTGCTCGCCACCATTGCCGAATTGGCGAGCGCACTGACCACCGCCGACAGCACCGCCTCCGGTGCCCGGCTGACCGCCCTGCGCGAGGCCTATGCTTACGTCGGCAACGTCGACATCGCCAGGCTCGACAGCGACGCCCGCTATGCCGGTGCCTACGAATTGGCGTTCAGCCCGTTCACCTCTCAACTTGCCAGCGAGATGGCGGTAATCGCAGCGGAACGAGCCGTGATCACCGCCAAGGCCAATGCGCTTCAGGCCAAGGAGAAGCTGCTGCTCAAGAAGGACGAGAAGAAATGCATGGCCGTGCTCAAGCCCGGTCAGTCTGGCAATGTCACCACCGCTGGCGGCCAGGCCGTCGAGTTCGAACCCGGTCGCTACTATGAGGCCTACACCAATGACCCGCGCTATGTGCGTCTGCTCAACGGCGGCATGATCATGCCCTTTGTCAGCGCCGTCGCCTATGAGGTCTTCGACATCGAAGAGCTGCCCTTGATTCCTGGCGCTAACTAGCGCTCACACAGCCCAAAAGACAACCGTTGTGCACGGTTGTCTTCAATTTCAGGACTGACATGCCAGGGCATGATCAGGCTAAGAACGGCCACACCAGACAAACAACGCAAGTCTTAAGTGAACTGCGGAGAAGCACATGAGCACACCGATATACCAGACGATATTCGAGAATGAAACTGGCAGAGTTTTACGCCTCGGCCAAGCTCTCGTTGTCGAGGTGATTAGCGGCGCCGACAAAGTCGGAACGAAACAGTATGCAGATGCAAACCCGGAACAAACTCTGGTGTTGTTAACTGCTGCAGTCATAAGGATGAACGACGCTGAAATCGACAGCCGCTGGTAAGACTTCGACACTGAAGAGCTGCCCTTGATTCCTGCCCCCAACTCAGCTCTCACAGCCACAAATACAACCGATTGCAGCGGTTGTATTCAACTTCAGGACCAAACCTATGAGTAACGAAGACAACAACTCGTCTTTCAAGAACCTGCCGTCACGGCTCACCGAAATCGTCGTAAAGGGCTTGCTGGCGGCTGTCATGCTGCCCTACATGATCTGGCTCAGAACGGCCAAGTCTCTGAACAAGGAAGTCTACGGCGCCGAGCCATGGCTGATAGTGCCAGGCATCGTGCTGGCCTTCGCTACCGCCAGCGGTGCATTTTTCGCTATACCCTCTGCTGGCTTCTGGGCGCCCTTGGCCAGCTTGATTGCCGGAGGATTGGCTTACAGCCATGGCTTCCCGGCCGTCTATCTGCTCCTTCTGCGCCCCCTGTACAGGTCTTGGCACAAGCTGCTGGCCTTTCTGGCGCGCAGCTTCGCCCGGCTCTGGACCTGGATCGAGAACCATGCCGGAGACATCCTCCGCGCCACCGCTCGCCTAGTGGTTCGACTCTGGCACTGGACATTGAACATCTGGGCGGCGATTCTGCCATCAGCCCGAGCGGTTTGGCAATGGCTCAGCGTCAACCTCGACGGCGTCTGGGAGAGCTTGACCAGTATGGGCAAACTGCTGCGCCAGCAGCTGCCGATCTGGGCGAAAGGCGTCTGGGTCAAGCTCTCCGTAATGCTTGACTCGGTCAGTCGCTGGGGCCGAGAGACCTGGGCTGGACTGAGCAAATACATCGATGAGCTGACCGGCTCAAGTAAGAACTGAAGCAACAGACTAGGCAACGAGGCAACAAAAATGTTCTCCATTCTCATCGGCGCAGTTGTTGGCATGGTAGTTTCCGTTTATTGCATCTTCAAGCTGAGCCAGTACAAGAAGATGCAAGAGAGTCTCTGGTTGGGCAATCTCGTCTACGCAGCAATCGGTATCCCCCTCGCTGCGCTGGGCTACCTGCTTGGTTTCCAGCTCTTCGGCTACACGGCCGCTGTGGCCTTCTACTTAACGCCTCTGCTGCTGCAGAAGTTAATTGGTAGCGATATCGAAGCCTGATCTTCTCGACTGATTAGCCCGAATTTCTAGCCTCTGGCGGCGTTGCAGTTGACGCCGCTAGGTGGCCTAGACACGCACCAAACAGACAAAGCAAGCAACATAAAAATTCTGCGGTACTTACACCGCAAACATTCGACAAACCAGACAACGAGGCAAAAAAAAATGATCTCCATTCTCACCGGCGCAGTTGTTGGCGTGGCAATTTTCCTGCTCGGGCTCGTCCTCCTGGGCAAGTACAAATCGATGCAAGAGAAGCTCTGGCTGATTGCACTGATCTACGCGGCAACCGGTATCGCCCTCGGTGTGCTAGGCAGCAGGCTTGGCTACCAGCTCTTCGGCTACTCGGCCGCTGTGGCCTTCTACTTGATGCCTCTGCTGCTGCTCAAGTTCTATACTCCGGAAAATACAGCCTGATCTACGGCTCGGCCAAATTAGGCAGTATGGCAAGAGCGGCTGGCTCTAACCCTTCCCAAAGAGTGTAATCATATCCCAAATCGATCAGATGAATCCTACCATGCAGTCCTACTTGGACCGCATGGACAAACGTCACTAACTACTGAGAGGTGCGGGCTTATTGCGATAAATAAGCAACCAGCTCATTAGTGCCCTCACCAACCGCATCACCAACTTCAGCAACCACAGCTGGGCCTTTATTTGGCCCCTGGAGCAAAATCATGGCAATCGCCCTCGCCATCGTCGTACTGGCACTGATTGGCTACGGTGGCTATTGCGCTCGCAATAGCGAGAAGAAGGTCTGGAACAACGGCATTTGCGCCGAATACGGAGAACCCTGGCGGCATTTCGATAACGACAGCCAGGGGGGTCGAGGCTACAAATGTCGGGATCAAACCTGCTGGATAAGCTATAACGTCGACGTGATCAAGGCAACGGAGTCCGGCAAATAACCCACTCTTCGCCATCCTGATGAACGAAGGCACTGACACCATGCTCTTTGCCGGCAAGATCGCCTCGACGAAGAAGTAAGAAGTAACACTTCTGCTCTAAAGGGCTGCTCGGATAGTTTTCCGGGCAGCCCACTGGGGCTTTCTCTTTCGCCTTCTGACCGCTGTTTCAGGATTAAAAGAAGGCCGCCACCTGATCATGTCTAATCAGCTAAGCGTCATTGCTTTTTGGGGTATGTTAACTACGAGATATAGTGTATTTGCATTTTTTTAGAGAGGTTGGGAGTTAGTTTTGCCATTTGACAAAGAGCAGGGAGGCTAGAAAATTCCTAGCCTCCTGTTTCAATTGCCGCACCAATTCTAATACCAGTTCAACCCGGGTCCTTGAGCTTAAGCTCATAGATCTGAACTCGCGGCACGGCCTGGGCATTGAGAAAGCTCCCAGTCTTGGCAGAGTCTTCAATTAAGCAAAGATGAACAAAGCCGTTGATCTTTGTGCTGATATCTCCCGCTTCGTTGTCGGTGATAATCACGGCTTCTTTTATGCCTTGCTCATTGATGAAGTTGGCTATCACTTGGCCATCGGTGCCAACGCCAAGGTCTTTTGGCAGACGACTTTTCAGCATCTCTTCGACCGGCACAATACTTACTCGCTCTGACCAACAGGCAATCCGCACATCTATGTCATGGCGCTTGAGCGACTGAATTAGCCCGACTACAAACGGCAAGTAACTGGTCATCGAGCCGCTCACATCAGGCAGTAGCCAAACTGCTTTTTGCACATGCTGACTATGCGTGAAAAGGTCAGTACCGCGCTCAGCACTGATCATGTCGCGGCGTTTTAGCTTGGCCGGTATACGCCGCGAAAGTCTGTATTCATCACGATTGAGCCCTGGCCTGCCGCTGCTCTCCAAGATCTTCTGGATCACTTTGGCGAAATTATTGCGGGTCTGGCGGGAGACAGCCTGGGCTGTCAATTCTTTGAAGGCAGCGGCAATCTGCAGCTGATTGATCAACGGATGATCTTGGTTATCTCCAGCACCGCATCCTTCAT
>LNEX01000544.1 GCA_001464165.1 bacterium Ga0077546 | reverse complement strand
AGGTCTTCAGCCGAAATAGTTGATGGCATGGCCAAGGCAGAAGCCTTGATGCAAGCCAATATGCTACCGCAGGCGATGGCGCAATGGAAACACGTTCTCAGCATTGACCCTACCATTGCCGACGCACACGAAAAATTAGGCAAAGCAGCCCTTTCCACTGGCAACATTTTCTTAGCCACCCAAGAGCTCAAACAAGCGGCCCAGCTCGAACCAGAGAAAGCCACTGTTCATGCGAGCCTAGGCATTTGCTATCAGTGCCGCAACAAGAACAAAGAAGCCATTGAAGAGTTCAATAAAGCCTTGGCGATTGATCCAAAAGATGCTCTTACGGCTTTCAACTTAGGTAATGCTTTTGCTGCCCTCGGGAAAAACAGTGACGCTCGGCGCCTCTACCAGCAAGCTCTGAAACTTAAGCCAGATATGGCTGAGGTCAGTACGATCAAGCGATTGATCAATTCGAACACACTCTATCGCTCGCACCAAATATGGCATCGGCCCACTATGGTCTTGGCCTAGCTCGTTTCAACAAGCACGATTACACCAATGCGGTCCACGAATTCAGAATCGCTTTGCAAATAGATCCCAATTTGATCGATGCCCACACAAAAATTGAAATGTGTCAGCGCCTTAACGGTAAACAATTTGGCCAGCAAAACTCTGACAACAACCTTGCTGCAAACAGCCCTAGCCTGAACTCCTCTAGTAGCAGACAGAGACCAGCTGCTGGTTCTGCTTACAACCCTGATTCTGGTTCCAACTACGCCTCCGGCTCAAGAGCAAGTTCCAGCCATGGGTCTGGAGTAAACTTTGAAAACGGTAGACGCTTGAGCATGATTGGTGTCTCTGGAGACCAAGTGCCAAGACCACGGCAAAGAAAAGTAACTATGAGCTCTTCGATTGACGAAGCCGGCAACAGAAATTTGGCGCAGAGACTTAACTAACAGCCTTGTCCAGAAACATAATTTTATTGGGACCATCGGGTGCGGGGAAATCTAGCACCGCAAAGTTTCTCAGTGAAAAACTTTCACGCCCATGCCTTGATTGCGACAGAACAATTGAAGAGAGAGCGGGGCAGTCTATAGCCACATTGTTCAAGGAGCAAGGAGAGCAGGCTTTTCGGGCCATGGAAAATCAGCTTTTAGATGAGCTATTGGCCCAAGAGAATGGCAATCAAGTGATTGCTTGTGGAGGCGGCCTGCCAACAACTGATGGCAATATGGAAAAGCTTAAAATTTTGGGCCAGACAATTTATCTCAGCGCACAAGTGGAGACCCTTGCAAAGCGCATTGGCAGCCAAGGTAGTCGCCCCCTTCTGGCGGCAGATAAACCAGAGCAATTAACTGACAAAATTAGAGAACTCCTGACAAGACGGAGCCAAATCAACGACCGAAGTAGTCGCCGAGATTCAAAGAATCCTCACAAATACAACACTTTAGTACGGGCGCGCTATAGTATCTGATTGGTACCTGAATTTTGGAGGAGTGGATCTTGTCAGCAGTGACGCAAGATGAATTAATGTACTTGCAGTCCCAATTAGAGGGGCTCGAGTCTATTTTTATGGAGCTCATGCCATTTGGCATCGAACTCAAGCGCCAACACGTACAAGACTACTATGACAAACGCTTTGACGCTGCCACAAAACCAGTTTCATCAGTGGCTGAAACCGAATTACGCAGACAGTTCAATACTAAAGCCAACCAAGTAAGAAATTTGGTTGATAGTGCTGAATCGCTTGGCGATGCTGGCAACAAGCTCAATTTAATCAGGGCAGCCGCTTCACTGCCTGAAGAACGCAGCAAAGGTCTTCTCAACTCTGTCTTGCAACTATGCAAAGGCCTAGTTAATGAGACGAAGGCTGACCCAGTACTCTTTAAAGAAATTATTTCGTCAAAAGAACTTAGAGCAGTAGAAGCCAGAGTGTTACTGGGTTCTACCATGTTTATTATTGCCGACCAAGTTATGTATGGTGAACAGCCCCTGCCATTGCGCGATTTACTCGGTCAATTCTTGCAAATGGTTAGACAAGAAGGCCTACTAACCCGTAACGATCCTTTCTTGATTGAAGCACAATGCGCCATGGAAGCATTAGAGCTGGATGCAGAAGAGGCAGAAGAGGCTGCACAGGCTGCCGCAGAAGCTTAGAAATAGACTGTTTTGCAGGTCGAAGCATTTGAAAATACTCGTTCTTAATGGCCCAAACCTCAACCTCCTTGGCGCTCGCGAAACTTCCACTTATGGCCAAACCAGCCTAGGCGAAATCGAAAGCAGGCTGCTTAATTTAGCCAAAGATTTGTCGTCGCCTTCGAATGACAGAGAGAGAAGAGCCAGTCTAGAACTCGAATTCAAGCAGTCAAACATTGAA
>LNEX01000543.1 GCA_001464165.1 bacterium Ga0077546 | reverse complement strand
CTAAAAGCAAAAACAGCAAAAAACATGCTGCCAACAAGGTTTCACAAGAGCCCGTCAAAGAGCTCAAAGTTGCTCTCAAGCAAATAATCCAAATTAGACTCTATCCCGATCTGCAAAAGAAATTCAAAGAAATCGCCGCTGAAAATGCAACTGAAGCCGTGATTGACCTGAGTGCAGAAGGGAACGAAGAAGTCGATTCAAAACAAAATAAGGTGGAGGTAGAACGTGATTAAAATTGGCGACAAACTCCTTGAAGCAGCTGAGGAGCTAGAAAGGGATCGCAATATTCCCCAAGAGGAATTCATCTCTTATGTTTGCGACGCCATTGTTGCGGCCTACAAGAAGAAAGTGCCTGATCATGACGTAGAAGGCGTAAGAGCAATCTTCGACACTGAAACCGGTGAAATAGGAATTTTCGCGCCAAAAGAGGTAGTCGATCAAGTCTCAAACGAATACCACGAAATTAGCCTAGGTGATGCCCAAGACCTAATTCCCGACGTCACAGTCGGCGAAGTTCTAGAAATTGAAGTAACGCCGCAAGATTTCTCTGAGTTTGGCCGCATTGCCGCTCAAACCGCCAAGCAGCTAATCACTCAGCGCTTGAGAGAAGCCGAGAAAGAATTAATCAAGAAAGAATTCGAAGCTCGCAAAGGCAGCTGTACCACTGGTCAAATCGAGCGTATCGAAGTAATCAGCAATTCACGCAACAACGTCATCGTCAACCTTGGGCGCGTCGAAGGCTGCATGCCAAGCCGCGAACAACTCCCTGGTGAGACTTACAGAGTCGGCAACAGAGTGCGCGTCTATGTACTGGAATTGAGAGATACCGGCCGCGTTCCTCAAATCATCGTCTCGCAAGCTCACCCTGAGCTAGTGCGCGAATTATTTGAACTTTATGTGCCTGAAATTGAAGATAGCACAGTAGAAATCAAGTCAATTGCCCGTGAAGCTGGCTACCGTACAAAAATTGCTGTGCATTCTGAAGACTCTGACGTTGACCCAGTCGGTGCCTGTATCGGTACTCGCGGTGTGCGTATTCAAAACGTAGTGGCAGAATTGCGCAACGAAAAAATCGACGTGATTCGCTACTCTACCGACCCAGTCGACTATATCTCCAACGCTCTTTCACCGGCCCGCATCACCACTGTGGCTCTATACGAAGAGCAGCAAGAAAATGCCGGTCGTCGCGCCGAAGTAATCGTTCCAGACGATCAACTGAGCCTAGCGATTGGCCGTGGTGGTCAAAACGTCAGACTGGCAGCTAAGCTGACCGGCTGGAAAATCGACATCAAGTCTGAAAGCCAAGCAGGTGGGTCCTTCCGCAGCATGAACCAGACTCTTGACGAGCTCACAACATAGAAAAGGCTACGAGCTACGTATTGAAAGCAAAACTGAGACTTTGTGTGGCATGTCGTAAGCTGACTGAAAGCAATGAGCTGATCAGGCTTACTTACGACTTTGCTTCAGCCAAGCTCGAAGTAAACTCGAGTTCATCGATAGCGAAAGAGGCCGGAGAAAAGACCGGCCAAAAGCTAGCGGGTCGCTCAGCATATCTTTGCCGTTCTTCGCAATGTCTCGAAATGGCACTAAAGAATACGAAATTGAAACACGCCCTAGAAGGCCGCAGGAAGAAGGGTGTAGCGAGTTGGCGCAAAGTGGCTTGGCCGCTTGAAGCACAACTTATCCAGGC
>LNEX01000542.1 GCA_001464165.1 bacterium Ga0077546 | reverse complement strand
GCGCAAGATGAACGTTCCTAACCAGGACATCATCAACACTTTGCGCGAACTTGGTTATGACATCAAGAGCCACTCCAGCACCGTTGACAAAATCGGCCAGGACAAAGTAATAGCTGCGTTCGCAAAGAAGAAGCAGCAGCCAGAAGGCGCTGAAAAGGGCAAAATGGCAAAAACAACACCTCAACCAGGCAAAGCGACAACCACCAAAGCGGCTGTGCCGCCAGCGCCGCAACCAGCGGCGGTTAAGCCTCGCGTACTCTCTCGCTACCGGCCTGAAAGGCCGAACGCTGACGGCACGATACCTCAGCCTCATTTCTTGCCCATTGGCGATGCCGCTGGAGCTTCGGCAGCCCATGCCACCCAAGCCGGCGCTGCAACAGCTCCGGCCACAGATAGAGCTTCTGGGGGCCAAGTAGCTCCATCCAGCCAAACAACTTCAACTAGCCAAGCAGTTCCATCTTCTCAATTAAGCCAAGGACAACCATTGCCAGCTACTATCGCTCCTGCCCAGACCGTAACCGCTACTCGTGAAGAGCCACAGACTGTTAGCCCTGCTGTCACAGAACCAGCAGTATCAGCAGAGGCACTAGCAGATGCAAGCACAACGGCAACGAAGCACACCAGCGAAACTGTTCAAGAATCACCGACCACGGTAGAAACACCACCAGTGGTAGAAGAACAAGCACTCTCGTTCGAGCCAGAAAGCGTTGCACCGGTTGAAGAAGAGGAAGAATTACCAGCCCTTCAGCCTCGAGCCACAGGCAATGAATGGTCTGACTCATCAAAATTTGCCCCAAGAGTCATTCGTAAACTTGACGCTCAAAAAGCTAAGCAAGTAGTCGAACCACCAAAAGCCAAAGAACCTCCAGCCAAAGCTAAAGAAGAAGTTAAGCCCGAGCCTAAACCGAAGAAGAAAGAGACCAAAGACGAAAACGAGCAACAAAATCGTGGCCCTGGTGTCAGACCAATGTCTCCATCGGTGCCAACTCGGATTGCTGCACCATCGATGCGTGCTACCCCACCCCGTCCACCAAAATCTCATCGACCTAGCCCATCAGATAGACATGCGCCAAAGAAAGAAGAGAAGAAAGTACCCGTTGTGGCTGAATTGCCAAAAGCAATTGTCATAACTACTAACATCACCGTGCAAGAACTGGCAGCTAAAATGGGTGTGCCAGAGACCGAAGTTATCAAACGCCTGTTCATGAAAGGAATAGCTCGCACCGTCAACATGATGGTTGAGTTCGAGCTAGCCAAAGAATTAGCAATAGAAATGGAATACGAAGTACTCTCTGTTGAGGAAAGTACTGGCGAAGAAGCTCCAGCCGAAGTGGTGGCAGAATTGACCGAAGAAGAGCAAGCTGCTCTCGTCAATCGCCCACCAGTGGTAACAATCATGGGTCTTAGACAAACCAAGTTTTTGCTCACCGATGCAGAACACGGTGGTATCACACAACACATTGGCGCTTATCACGTTGAAGTACCAGACAAAGAAGGCCACATGCGCCAAATTGTCTTCCTTGATACACCGGGCCACGAAGCTTTCACCGCTATGCGTGCTCGGGGTGCTAAAGTCACTGACATTGCCATCTTGGTAGTAGCGGCCGACGATGGCGTTATGCCACAAACCATTGAAGCCATCGACCATGCCAAAGCAGCTGGCGTGCAAATTATTGTGGCTGTAAACAAAGTCGATAAACATGAAGCTGATCCTGATCGTGTTCTCAATCAACTGATGACATACGATCTAGTCGCTGAGAAATTTGGTGGCGACACTGTAACTTGCATGGTATCAGCCAAAAAGCGTACTGGTTTAGATGAGCTGCTTGAGATGATCTTGCTGGTGTCTGACATTCTCGACTTGCGTGCTAACCCAGACAAACCAGCAGTGGGTGTCATAATTGAAGCCGAACTTTCACGCGGCAAGGGAGCTGTTGCCACGGCCCTAGTCGAAAATGGCACATTGAGAGAAGGCGACTTCATAGTTGCCGGTAGCAAATGTGGCAGAGTGCGGGCACTGTTTGATGACCGCGGCCAGAGAGTTAAGGCAGCAGGCCCATCAATGCCTGTTGAAGTACTTGGTCTAGATGAAGTACCGCAAGCCGGTGACCGTTTTGAAGTCGTGAGCGATTCGCAGGCAATGAAAGTTATTGCCGAGTCACGCCGCAGCCCTGAAGCTCGTTCACATCACCACGTTACCCTTGAATCTCTGCACGAGATGATTGAAGCCGGTGAAGTGAAAGACTTGAATGTTATCGTGAAAGCTGACGTCCAAGGTACCGCAGAAGCAATTGCCGATCAGATTAGAAAGCTAACTTCTTCAGAGGTTCAGGTGCGCGTACTGCGCACTGCATCTGGTGCGATTTCAGAAAACGACGTCAACCTCGCAGCTTCTTCAAATGCCATTGTCGTTGGTTTCAACGTTCAGCCAGACCAGAATGCCAGCAGTGTAGCTGATGCCAACGGCGTTGATATCCGCACCTATAGCATCATCTACCAAATTACTGATGATCTGACCAAGGCCATTCAAGGTCTGCTCAAACCAATCAGAGAAGAAGTCAACATCGGTCAAGCCGAAGTCAGACAAGTCTTCAAAGTTGGTAAAGGCACGATGATTGCAGGCTGCATGGTGTTGAGCGGTAAAGTTCAACGCGGTGCCATCGCCCGTATCGAACGTGGCGGCACGCAGATATGGGAAGGCAAACTAGAGACACTGAAGCGCTTCAAAGACGACGTCAAAGAAGTTGCTACTGGTTTTGAATGCGGTATGAGCTTCGAGAAATTCACAGATCTGCAAACCGGCGATAAGGTCAATTTCTTTATCGTTACTGAAACCAGACGTACTGATATTCCCAATAACTAACAACAAAATATAAAAGGGTGTCATGACAGCTGAGCGTGCCTTGAGAGTTTCTCAATCAATCAAGAAAGAACTCGCTGAGATGATTCAGCGAGATCTCAGAGACGAGCGCCTAACCGGCCTTATTTCAATAACCGAAGTCGAATGCACTTCTGATTTACGATCAACCAAAATTCATATTTCAGTATTCGCACCAGCTAAAACTGAAGTTCCCGCGGGCAAAGCAGAAGATCAAGCTGAACAGAAGCCACAAGTAAGTGCTGCAGCAGCGGCCGATTTAGCTGCTGAAAAAGTGGTGGAATGTTTAAACGAACAAGCTGGATTTATTCGCGGTGAAATTTGCAGACGACTGGGTCTGCGCTTTGCCCCCGAAATGGTCTTCAAGCTCGACACCTCTCTAGAGCGTGGCTCAAAAGTAACAGACCTGCTCGGCAAAATTTCTCGCGGTGAAGTCTGAGCCAGAAGCCGAAGTGATCGGCTTTTTCAACATCGTAAAACCGGTTGGCATAACCTCACACGACGTTGTTGCTCGAGTGAGAAAACTCACTGCAATTAAACAAGTTGGCCACGCCGGAACGCTTGACCCGTTAGCATCAGGCGTAATGGTAGTAGCCGTAGGCAAAGCCTGCCGCCTACTGCGCTTTCTTAGTGATGACAAAGCATATTTAGCCGAAATACTGCTCGGCGTGCAAACCGAAACCGACGACATGGAAGGGGCAATAATTGAAAGTAAGCCCGTACCAGCCACTCTAACGAATGCTCAGATAGCCTCAGAGTTGCAAAAATTCTCTGGTGAAATCAATCAAATTCCGCCAATCTATAGCGCTATCCACGTCAAAGGCGAAAGGCTCTACAATCTCGCACGCTCAGGAGCGGATTTAGCGGCTCTCGACATTGAAATACCCACAAGGCAAGTGACCATCAATGATATATCACTAGTTGATATAGCCCTACCGGTGGTGACCGCGCGCATTGATTGCTCAAAGGGTACCTATATTCGCTCTATTGCTCGAGATCTTGGAGCAGCCCTTGGTTTAGGCGGCACATTGAAATCTCTCGTGAGAGAACGCTCTGGCACATTCGACATTGGCGAAGCTCAATCGTTTGAACAACTTGCTGAATTAAAAGCTCAAGGCCGGGAGCTTTTATTGGCAGCCATGTGCCCCGTAGAAAAGGCCCTCCCACTAAGCCAAATAGTCTGCAACCAAGAACAAATCAGCAAATTCTGCATGGGTCAAAAAGTAAGCATGCCCGCGCCAGAGAACTGCAATCTTTCTGTATCACAATTTGTCTTGATTCGCCAAGACAACCCCGAGCAGACCAGCACCTTGGTAGGCAAAATAGATGCTATCGATTTGCAGCAAAACCTTTGTGTAATCAGCCCGGAGGTAGTATTTAGCAATGCTAAAAAGGCCTGAGCGCTTTCAGACTTCAGAGAAAACTGAAGAACCATTCGATAGACAAACTATTGTCACCATAAGCATCGCGATAGAAGCACTGCTACTGCTTGTCACCACAGCTTGGTGCTATTTTGGTGAAATTGATTTGCGCGCTCTCTTCAAATTCAATTTAGGCACACTGCTTTGGGGTATTTCTGCCGGGTTGGCTATTTCAACAATCAATATGGCGATTCTCTATCTATCGCAAAAACTAGCCCATCGTTTCTTTATTTTTCAATCGATGCATGACTTGCTCAAGCACGAAATGATCCCAATATTTGGCCAACTAACTTTTGCTGATAGTGTCTTACTCTCACTCGCCTCCGGCTTCTGCGAAGAAGTTTTTTTTCGTGGCGTAGTTGAAGCCAGCGGTGGCATTGCCACATCATCTATTTGCTTCGGCTTGGCACACCTGCCTTCTTTTTACTACTATCCCTACGCCATTTGGGCCTTTGGCGTGGGTCTAGTAATGAGCTTTCTCATGGCCAGCACTGGCTCAATATTTGCCCCAGTAGCAGCCCACGCCCTTGTAAATCTTGTTAGCATCAACGTGCTGCGTTATATCAAGACATAACATAAGAAAGAGAGAGAACCTAAGCTCTCTCTCTTTCAGAATTTATCGATAACTTAGAGACTAAGCTAAAAGTTAGCGTTTTTTCTTCTTAGCCACTGGCTTCTTTGCTACAGGCTTTTTAGCCACCGCTTTCTTAGCTGGTTTAGCTGCAGCTTTCTTAGCCACAGGCTTCTTCGCTGCAGACTTTTTAGCTGCGGCTTTTTTAGCGGGTTTAGCTGCAGCTTTTTTAGCAGCTGGCTTAGCTGCTTTTTTAGGTTCAGGCTTAGGCTCAGGAGCAGCTACTGACTTAGGCATCGCAGGCATTTTTGCCTTACCATCAGTAATGTCTTTGAGTTCTTGACCTGCTCTAAAAACAGGCACTTTGGCTGCTTCAATCTTCAGCTTTTGCTTGGGATTTTGTGGATTT
>LNEX01000541.1 GCA_001464165.1 bacterium Ga0077546 | reverse complement strand
GACCATATGCTCAAGATATGAAGCCGAAAGACCCTGCTCAAGCCGATTTTGAAGCTCTCAAGGGGGAGTATTTAGATTCTGACTTGTTGCAGAATCGGGCCGTCTTTTACCTTGCTTCGTGGAGTTTTGCTGTTCTCTTGTTTTTCAGTCTCTCTAAGACGCAGTTAGACACCTATGCGATGCCTCTAGTGGCACCGCTGTCTGTGCTGATTGCAGTGGCCATGACCCGCCTTGCCGATACTTCTGCCCAGTCGCAAAACGTTCAAGATGCTCTTAAAACAGCTCCGTTGCAACCTCTTAATGGCGATCAAGAGCCCACTAAGAAGATCACCAAGAAGAAAGCCAAAGAGTTGGCCAAGGCTGCTTCTGAAGCAGATCTTGCAGCTAGAGCTAGCGACAAGTTTGCCTTTGATGATCAGGCCAAATGGGATAGATTATGGCTGATCATAGTCTCGTGGTTGGTTTGCTTCTTGACCCTTGGTGCCGCTCTGGCTTTGCCATTGATAGCTTTTCTTATGACAGGAGGCACGGGGCAGAAGCTTAGTTTGGCTTTAGCTGGTGCTGTGACATTGCTTGGCGCTGCTGCTCAAATTCGCGAACTTTTGGCTAAGCGCTATAGTGCGAACTTATTGGTTGCCGCTCTAACCATCTGCGTTTTAACTTCATATGTAACACCGGCGGCATTTCAATATTTTGCTGCACAGAAACAAGACAATATGAAAGCTGTGGCCTCCAATATTCCTGATTGTCGCGAAGAAATTGCGCTCTACGGGGCCTTTAAGCCATCGCTGATGACCTATCTAAAGAGACCAGTTGATACTATGTCTCACATTGATCAGTTTATTGTCGCCACAGATCCACTTCCTGATGATGGCCTTTCTTATGGCCCGACAAAGTCAGGACGCAAGCAGCTAATAATTGGCGATGACAAGCATATGAAAGATTTTGCCGCTCGACCAGAGCTTAAGCTCATTGAAATGCATAGAGCTGGCGATTGGGCAATCTATGAATTGACCAACGGCTATGCGGCTCGGCCAAAGTCACTCGAAGAGAGCTTCAAGTGGATGTTACACGCTGGTCAGTCGTTTACCTCAAGCAATAACTTTGGGCCATTAACCGTGCCACTTGGAGGTGGTGACCCCGATTGGTACAGGCGTAAAGGCGCCAAGTAAATCAGATTGATTAGTCGTCAGTTGAGCCGTTTACGATTTGTTGTCTTGTGCGGTAAGAAACGCCGCGGAATAAGGCAATTTTTTCCATATGCTGATTGGAGATAATGACGTCATAGACCCCAGTTTTGCCGTTTAGAACTGTTTCTTGAGCTACTGCAGTGAGGACATCGCCGCTGCGAGCAGGCGCACTGTAGGTGATGGAGCAGTTCAGGGCCAGAGTGCGGTTGTTGCGAGAGTTACAAGCGAAGGCGAAGGCCGTATCGGCCAAGCTGAATGTTACTCCACCATGGCAAATGCCGAGGCCATTGACCATGTCTTCTCTAACTACCAGCGATAGCTCAGCGTAACCGGGGCTGATTTGCTTCACCTGCATGCCTAGGTATTGTGCATGCTTGTCAAGTTTGAGCATCTCATCGGCGACCTTGTGAGCCAAGGTGAGATTTTTACTGTTGGTGTCGTTTTTCAACTTACTAACCCCAATGGTATTAATTGCACTGATGTGCCAGATTCTAGCGCTGTTAGCGATGTTTTTCCACCTTATTGCCGTTTTTGCCAAAATTTGGGGTTGGATCGTCTTTTTCAGGGAAATTGAGCCATTAGGATGAGGCGTTTTTCCGGCTAGAGTGCAACACTGATAGCGATTTTTTTACTAAATGATATAAGAGACTGTGAAATGAGAAATAACGGTGAAAGAGGCAGAATATTTCGCCTCTTTCACCGTTGCTGCCGCCATTCCTGGGGGTAGACGCTTGTTTATTGGGCAGAGAAGGTACGTAAAAGCTTTCTTGTTCTAGCAGAGAGCTCTGCTTTGTTACGGTTTTCCGGCCAGATGAAGCTTTATCCAGGCCGCAATGGCGCTTTCTTGTTTGGCTAAGTTTGAGTATTTGTCAGAGGCTCTGAAGCTCCAGGCAATTGCCCCTAAGTAGCCATTACTATGCATCTGGTCGATAAAAACGCTAGAGTCTATTCGCGTGTTGTCGGTGGGAAATTCACCAAGAACCACTGGTATCTTGTAACCGAGATTGGCCACAGGAGTGCTCACCAGCTGTTTCGCTTGGACGGCCGGATAGTGATGGAACTGCAAAAAATCCAGATCGCAATTGCTCCAGTAGTGCAAGTCGGAGAGAGTGGCACTACCAACGGTGACAGGTTGAGTGGCTCGTGCCTTTATAAACAAGGCCGTGCTTCTCACAAATGTCCTAAATCGTTCGTTAGCAATTCTCCTTGTTTGCCAGTAGGGGAAGGCGGTCATCACCCATTCCGGCTCGTTGATGATTTCCCAGGCTGCCACAGTAGTGCTCTGGCCGAAAGCTTTGAGAATTGGCTCTAGCGCTTTGCTTTGGAAGGAAGCTGTTAGGGTAGGCTTCTCGATGATTTTGCGGTGCCCTCCGACCCTTTTACCAGCGTACCAGACCTCAGGTTGAGCGAAGTTGAAGTCGAGCAGCACAAAGATGATGCGCAGTTTGTGCTTTTCGGCCAAAGCGATAGCCGCACCGATGTCGGCTAACACATGTTGATCGAGACCAATCACACCGCCTTCTTTGCTGAACTTTAGACCTCCGCGGCCATCGCAGAAAATAAACCAACGAACTACCTGAAAGCCGACCTTAGCAATCTGCTCAAAGTCTTTGTCAACTGCTTTGTTGGCCTGAGCCGTGCTGACACCTTCGTGTCCGCCCCAAACGGTGGCACCGAAATCACCGCCGTAGTTGCGCCAAGGATAATTTACGCCCACGGCAAATTGGCTGTGCGGACGGAAGAACGGCTTGCTTTCTCGATTGGGAATGAAGATAAGCACTGCGCAAATTAGAAAAGATAAGAGCAAAACTGCCAGGGGCAGCTTAGTTTGCTCTGGCAGTTTCATGTTGGTCCTCTCTGTCTATTTGCTCTCTATTTAACTCTCTGGTGCTCAGCTGGCGCTGACTGTGACAGTGAGCTTGTACGAGCCAGTGATGTTGCTCGCAGTCCGTAGTGCCAGAACTCGAAACTGCCGCAGTTCGATGTCGACGGTGCCGATAGCGGAGGCGACAAACTGCATTGTGCGCACACCGTCTTTGGCTCCGATAGCACCCATGTTCAGGCACTGGCTGAAGCCGAAGTTGTCGCCGAAAGTCCAGGCGGTTTGTCGTGGCACAGTTGTTTCGTAGGGCAGATTGACCGTAAGTGTGTCGCCCAGAGCGATTTTGATAGTCGATCCGTTGTGTGACGCATTGGCGATGTGGTTCGTGACCTTGTTCATGATCTTGTCTACTTTCTTCTCCGGTTGGAGATAGGGGCGAGTGATGTAGTTCGCGCAGCACTTCTGTTGCGAAAAAATGTTCAATTGAGGCTTTGGATTTGCTTTGAGTGTGCCTGCCAATGAAAGGGTGGTTGTTAGAGTTGATAGAAAGGAATATCTACACCTTAGACGGCAGTGCCTTTGAAATCAAAGCTAAATTTGATTTATCAACAGCGAAATAGCCTGTTCAAGCCGCTCACCCGCGCTACATAGCGATGCTTAAGCTTCTATTTGGCGACATCTGTTGCTTCTGCTAGTTGCTAATTTGTAATGCAGCTCTCACTGGTCGTCAGCGCTTGGTGCAAACTGGTTGGTAACTTTGTTTGCAGCTCTTGCGCCAGCAGCTCTTGTGCTAGCGCCTTGACGCGCTCAGTAATTTGCGCCGTTGAAAGATGGCCGAAGCTTACTAGAAATTTGTTTTTGTGCTCATCGCCTTTACAGAAGTCGTTCAGTGCCACCATGGTGATACGGTGCTTGTGAGCTGCCTCAGCAACTTTTGTATAGTCTATTGAAGTATATTCGAGTCTTGTACCAGCATTGCTCGTCTGAAAAGATACGATCAAGTTAGTGCCTGTCTGTGAGGCAATCTGTTTTATATTCTTGCCAAAGGCGACAGTGAGCGCGTGAATGAGGGCCGCCCGGCGCTCCGCGTAAATTTCATTGGTTTTTTTGATATGCCTTTCATAGTGGCCTTGTTGTATGAATTTTGCTAAAGCAGTCTGCTCAATAGGGGCATAATCAGTTTGTAGTAGCGATTTTAACTGCTTACCGACGCTGACAATATTGGCCGGTAGAACTATGTATGCTGTTTGACAAAGAGGTCCTAAAACTTGAGCAAAAGAGCCGATGTAGATTACTCGGCCCTGGTTGTCCATGCTTTGCATCGAAGCAATGCCCTTAGTGCCATAGCGAAATTCATGATCTAAGTCATTTTCGATAACAAAGCAGTTTTCTTCTTCTGCTAGTGCGAGTATTTCTTGGCGGCGCTCAATCGTCATTGTTGTTGCGGTTAGTGGATTGCGCGATGGAGTTAAGCAAATTAACTTGAGCGGACAGCCTATGTCTCTAATGCCCTGTGTCGACATGCCACTGCCGTCACCCTCAATAGAATGCAGCGTAGCGCCGCTGGCGAGCAGTGCGCGAAAATTGTCTGGCAGACCCGGACTTTCAATGGCGCATTGATCACCGTTGTCTATCAGCATTCGTACGATGAAATCAAAGGCGTTTTTATAACAGGGAAAAATCATTAGCTGCGAGGCGTGGCATTTCACCCTTCGCTGGCGATGGAGGTAATCTACAATCTCTTGGCGCAACTCCAAACTTCCAAAAGATTCATGGTGTGTTTGTGTTAGTTCTTTTTCGATTTCTCTTGTGGCGCTGTTCAATACTTCTTTCCATCGGCTGATTGGCAGTAGGTCATGAGCAGGCGCACCATGGTGAAGTTGCTCTTGCAAGAGATTGGCTGAGGGGATAAGGCGTGCGGCGCGTGCAACTTGTTGGCTGAAGCGTGAAATTGTGGCTGGTTTTGTGGTCGGCAACAGCTGTGAAAACTCTGAACTTTGCCTTAGAGTTGATTCAGTTTTATCTAAGTTTTCTCCGACCACGGCACCGCTGCCGGTGATGATGTTTATGTAGCCAGCACTGGCCAAATCATCATAGCTGCGCATTACTGTGAAGCGTGAAATTCCAAGGGTCTTGCCTAGCTCTCTGGTTGACGGAAGCTTTTTTCCGGCTTTGAGAACTCCAGCCTCAATGGCCTTTTTAATTTCTGCAACTATCTGTCGATAGATAGGTTGTGACAACTTATCGTCAATGTTTATAAGTATGCTCATTTGAGAACCTGGCATCACCGCATGCAACCAGTTCAATGTAAAGCCGTGCAACCAATTAGTTGTTTCTGAGTTGTTAACAGGAAATCTTGCTCTACAGGAAAACTTGCTCGGTTTCGCAAATGTTTGGGCCGCAGCTCTTTGGGTACATATAATACAGTGATATTTCAGCCTATTTTCTGTCTCCCCCCACCCCCCCCACGGTAAATTTTCAATTTTGGCTGCCACCCTTTGCAAAAATTGTGGAAAGCAGCCTTTAGGGAACCATGCCGGTTCGGTCACCGCGTATTTCTTCAAGCATAACTTTTGTCAGTGCAGTTCAGGTGTCATAGAGCGGCCGGCTGCTAGCAAAGGTGAGGGTGAAATTTGTCCTAATTGCGGTAAGTCAAAAGGCGTGGGCAGTCGGCTTGGTTCACTTACATCTTTTCTTTTTCAAGACCTAAAGTGTCATTGTGCTACGAGCTTTAGTTCAAGCGCGCGAGGTAAAGGCAAGCCTTCGGCTTATGTCCATCGCACCCAGACAGGGGTACGAGCTTCTCAACGGAGGCAGTTTACTGAAAGTTTGAAGAACAACCAGCAGAGCTCGTCGGTTGTTGCTTTGAACACT
>LNEX01000540.1 GCA_001464165.1 bacterium Ga0077546 | reverse complement strand
CATCATCCCATATCGCGCCTGCACCACCCTTGTCATTAACAGTGAAGGTAAATTCAACTTCTGTTGGCTGATACTCAAAGCGAACGCGGTAGCGATGTGAATGCGGTGCATACTTGCCTTCCGCCGTTATTGATATCGGTATTAGTGTTCGCACTTTTAAACCTCGACAAGCTTGGTACTAACTTATTTGCGATAGACTGCCCCGCCTTTCCAAATTGCTTTGCCAATTCAATCATCAGAATGAAAATGTTATTTTGTTAGTCTGTCGTTTTGTCGCGGTGAGTAAGTCTAGACTCGTGAAAATTGAGGATAGCTTGCATTAAGTCTGGTACGAATGGGTCTTCACATGTGTTAGTTTTCTTACGGCGCAGGCATTCGAGATGGGCTTCACACTAAAATGGTCTTGCGGGCCTCATGGAAATTAATCAGTGATTGCATTAGGTCAGACACTTTTGGATCTTCACAAGTGATTTTCCAGAACTCATCATCATCCCATCTAACTCCTGTTATTCCGTTATCTTCGACTGTAAAGGCAAATTCTTGTTCTCCTGTATCGCGTTGAAAGCGAACGCGGTAGCGATGCAAATTTGGTGCGTATTCACCTTCAGCTGTTATTGATATGGGGGTTATTGTTCTCATTTCTGTTTTTCCTCAACAAACTGGTCCCCCAGCACTTCCGCTATGTCGATGTGGATTTGCGTTTTCCGTTGCCTTTACTTGCGCGGGGTCAACAATATGAGTGCCTGCATCAAATGCTTGGTCTGTAGAGCTGTCCAGCGCCTTCTCGTTATGTTCTAGCTTTCGTTTTGGCTCCAGGTCTGACATACTTGCTCAAAGGCGATAGTTGATTATACTAGTACGTCAGCCACCGATGAAGATATTAAGGAATCGATGAATTCTTGCGATAGGTACCCAATGGGAACGTAAATCTGGCAGCTGTCTCATAATGACTGGCTCAACAAATAGGGCAAGGTCAGTTGATCAAGTATTGGTACAAACAAATCCCCAGCCCAAATAGGCCTTGATGAATTCTAGATCCAAAATTGTTCTATTTGATATTGCCTGCTGCTTTTGCCTGACTGCATGCACTCAGGCTTCTGAGTGGGATACTTGCATGAGAGATGGTACGAAAGCCTATGAACAAGGCCACTATTTAGACGCGGAAAAATTATTCAATGCGGCACAGAGAGAAGCTAACAAATTTGGACCTCAAGACATTCGATTGGCAAGCACTATGAACATGCTAGCAGAGCTATACAACACAGAAGGCAAATATACAGAAGCTGAGCCACTATACAAGCGTTCACTGGAGATTAGGGAAAAGGTGCTTGGTCCTGACCACCAAGATGTAGCGAATAGCTTGAACAACCTAGCTGAACTGTATAACACACAAGGCAAATATGCGGAAGCTGAGCCAATGTTTGAGCGCTCACTGAAAATAAAGGAAAAGGCTCTTGGTCCTGGGCACCCAGATGTCGGAACAATTTTGAATAACCAGGCTTCTCTGTACGAAGTTAGAGGCAAATACGCAGAAGCTGAGTCACTGTATAAGCGTTCACTGGACATAAAGGAAAAGGCTTTCGGTCCTGACCACCCAAAAATAGCGAAAAGTTTGAATAATCTGGCAGAGCTATACAAAACACAAGGAAAATATACAGAAGCTGAGCCCCTGTATAAGCGTTCGTTGGCAATCCGCGAGAAAAGTCTCGGTCTTGGCCACCCAGATGTAGCGCAAAGCTTGAATAATCGGGCAGAGCTATACAGCACACAAGGAAAATTTACAGAAGCTGACCCCCTGTATAAAAGTTCGTTGGCAATACGCGAGAAAAGTCTCGGTCTTGGCCACCTAGATGTAGCGCAAAGCTTGAATAATCTTGCTGCGCTATACATTTATCAAGGCAAATACAAGGAAGCTGAACCGCTGCTCAAGCGTTCACTGGTGATAGCGGAAAAGGCTCTTGGTCCTGAACACCAACATATAGCGACATGCTTAAATAATCTAGCTCACCTGTACAAAACACAGGGCAAGTACGTGCAAGCAGAGCAGCTACATAAGCGTTCACTGGCGATAGCGGAAAAGGCTCTTGGTCCTAATCACATAGATGTAGCGGGAAGCTTGAATAACTTGGCTCTGCTTTACACTGCGGAAAGCAAATACAAGGAAGCCGAACCACTGTTTAAGCGTTCGCTGGCGATACTGGAAGAGAATCTCGGTCCTGACCACCCAAATGTAGCGACAGCGCTGGAGAACTATGCAGTTCTACTGGATAAAACAAACCGAACTTCAGATGCAAAAAGGTTAAAGGCAAGAGCTGCGGCAATTGGAGAAAAAAACCGCTCAGCAACGGATGCAAAATGACAAAATAAATGCCGCCCTTTTAGAGTGATATTTCGTTCCTCGTGCTTATCTCGGATTGCATAAAGGCTAAATGCGCATGCCCATCAGAAGGCTGTCTGCACAAGCTGTAGCTAAATTCATGAAAGTTCATGACCAACGGGAGGCATAGTTGAGAAATCATCCCGGGTATAATCAGCTATCAACAGAGCGCATCGCTGCCAGACTGATAGACAAAAAGGAAACCAATGACAACAAATGATGACGATCGCCGCACGGCACTGATCGAACTTGGTGCCGAGGCCCTCGCTGATGTCATCCTTGAACTGGCATCACTCACAGACGAAGCGGACCAAACAGTTGAGCGAATAGTCTCTGATGATTCCGCCAATATTGCTCGCCTAGAAGAGCGCATCGCCAACTGCGTTTACGACGAAGATGCCGACATCGTTGGGCCAATTGTCTTTATTCAGCGACTCGAATTTTTGTTGCACGATCTCAGCCTTAGTGTGCACGACAGCTTTGAAGGGTTCAGATTGACCTCTCTCTTTATTGAAAACGATCACTATGTCTTCGAAAACGTTCGCGACGACGGCACTTTTTCGCGCATTTTTCAAAATGATGCCGTCGACTTGCTCGTTCATTACGGCAGCGGATGCACTGACAAAGAGTGGCTCTGCCACCAGCTGTTCCGCCTTTATGATGAAGACGCGATCGGCTCTCGCTGGAATATTTTTGCTGGTGCTGCTGAATACATTCCTGAAGAAAAATTGCGCATGCTGATTGAACGCATGCAGAGTGCTGTTAAGAGTAATCCTGGTGATGAAGCGAAGTGGTCGTATGCTTTAGAGTCGCTGGCAATACAAATCAAAGATTTCGATCTGCTCGAGCAAATTCGCCTTGCCGGTAGCAGCACATTGTCTACCGCAGACATTTGCGAAATTGCCCGTTTGCGTTTAGACGCCGGCGACGCTTCTGGAGCGCTTGCCTTACTGAAGAAAGTCGACGCCACCCGCAATCGTCAGACCGAATTCAACACATTGCTACTCGCTGTCTACAAAGCGCTGGACATGAAAGATGAAGAGGCCGCGCAGGCCTGGAAGTTGTTCAAGTCTGTGCGCAGCGAAGACAATTTCGAGGCGCTTTTGCGGGCCATCGGTGAAAGCGAGCGTGAAGCGGTCATCGACGGAGAGATGTCCGAAATCTTTGCCAGGCATGGCGTGACTTACTCTGATGCACATTTTCTCTTAAATGGTAAACGCATAGATGATGCCGAGAAATATCTCTGGCAACATGTGGTGCCTCTCAAACGCGGTCTGTATGCCAACATTTTGCCTCTTGCTCAAGCAATGGAGCTAAACGAGCGCCACCTCATGGCCAGTTTCTTATATAGAGTGGTGCTTGATGAACTGCTGCAACAAGGTTATTCGAAGTCTTATCATCACGGTGTTGGATATTTGCGCAAACTCGATGCCATGTCTGAGAAAATCGCAGATTGGAAAGACATTGTGCCTCACGCCGATTATGTCAGCCAGCTGCGTAAAGCCCACAGCCTGAAGGGCAGCTTCTGGAGCCAGTATGGCGGAATCACGCAATTGTGACACGAGTGTGAAATATGCGACGAAAAACGCTGCGAATATGTCGTAATCCGACCATGTACATCGCACTGTCCAATGGCTATTCTGAATGCATCCCCCCTCGCAACGGTGTTCTAAATCATGGCCAATCATTCAGATAAGTGTGATGCAAATCAAATGGACAACACTCAAAATTTTGCCACCAACGAACAGACTTCCGCTAGTTCAAGACTGAGCCAAGAAGCTTACCATGAAGCTTACAGGCAAGCGCCAGCAGCAGAAGCTTGCCCGCCTAAAGCGGAGCAAAAATCAAACGAGCCAGAGCACAAATTTCGCGGTCTCAACCTCGGGCTCTTCAAGATTGGCTTCCAAAACCATTCTCTGTCATTAGGTGTCAACATCGGTATTGCTAAAGTAGGCGCACAAATCGGTCAAGAAACCAGAGTAGATGCTGGCGTCAATCTCGGCCCCGTCGGAGCCCGAGGCGGCGTCGGTGTAGGCGTTGATCGTCATGGCTTGCACAGCGATGTAGGCGGCCGCGTTCATGCTGCAAAGCTCGTGGACACTGGCGCTGCGGTAAAAGCCAATCTCGGTCCGAAAAGCGGTGTTTACGCTGACACCGGCGCCAAAGTATTGTTTGCACATACCCGCCATACATTTGATTCTAGCGTAGGCGATGACGGCTTCAACAATGGCTATAAAGGCGACGTAGGCCTGGCTAAGGTAGTTGGTGTACAAGCAGGCGGTCACGCTAATCTCAATGACGATTCATCCTTCGGCGGCCGTGCCCGAACAAATCTAGGTGGTGCTTCACTGGGAGCAGGAGCCGACATCAACACCAAAAATAATTCGGTGATCAATCCTGACTTACACATCAGCGCCGACTCGGGCGAAGAGAAAGCGCGCTTCAATGTAGGAGCGCAGGTCGGACCAAAGCTAGATGTAAGAGCAGGCACCGGCTATAGTGCCACCGATCGTTACAACGACTATAACAGCGGCGAAGTAAGCGTCGGCGTCGGTGCCAGCGGTATCGGAGCACAATCGGTAGTGCAACACAATGAACGCCAAATTATAAGAAAGTTCGGTTGGGGCCCTGACTACATGGCAGACTTCTAAGAGCCAGATTGCCTTTCAGTAATTGGCATCCTTACGCAACTGTCTCGTTTCTCAAATTCTCTATATTTTCATCGATAAATTCAAGCGCACTTTTCATTGTCCGCTCCTCCTTAAATTGAGGGCCCGCAAGTTGTTCCGCCACAGCTAGATCTGCCAGGATATTTCGGCGAAATTTTTCTAGCTCCTCCAATCTTGGTGGCGAACTAAACTTCATATCATGGTTCCCGGAAATTTTAGAGATAGTCCACTTGTTCAATTTGTCTTTTAGTTGTTCTAAAGTAAACGGCTTGCCCAAGAAGTCGTCCATACCTGCTTCGGCGCATAGGGCTTGATCGCTTGGAAAGCAGCAGGCCGTCGAGGCTATTATCGGTGTATGCCTACCAGTTTGTTTTTCCATTTCGCGGATTTTTTTTGTGCAGTCTAAACCATCCATGCCTGGCATGCGAACGTCCATCAGAATTGCATCAAATTGGTAAGTCTCCACAGCCTCAAGTGCCTCAGCCCCGCTGGCGACGACATGTACTGCTATGCCCAAACGTTCAGCCAGCACTTTAAATAGAATGCGTTGTGTTTCGTGATCGTCCACCACAAGTATTAGAGTTGAATTACTCATGAATGCTTCTTGATTAATTCACTATGCCCGTCTCCGTCATGAACGTTAGACGCTTGTGAACCAATGTAGTAACTGCCTGTCTTTTGCTCTGGTATTAACCATTCGAGCTCATGAAGGAGTGCTGTCCCATCAAACTTTGGCATGACTATATATCTGGCTGCACCTAAAGCTCTAGCAGCAGTTCTGACGCCATCAGCTAGATACTTGCCAA
>LNEX01000539.1 GCA_001464165.1 bacterium Ga0077546 | reverse complement strand
GTTTAGCGCTTTCGACTTTATTTCCCGCAGGAGCTAGGATGAAGTGCGGCATAGGCGAAACTGGAAAGCACGCTGGTTCTCTTTTCTGCGTTTTGCGATTGCTACCATTCGGCTCTGATAACCAAGCAAGATTTCTTACCAGATGGTGGTGAAGACGGATTGTCTATGCTCTCGACCGTATCGTCGTATCCCGTAGCTATCGATGTTTTGAAGCCCATGCCTTCAATTGCTTTAGAGATTCTTTTCTCTTCTTCAGTTAAAGAGATTTCGCTTCTGTCTGAACTAGTTGTAACGGTATTGCCTGATCCACTTGGGCTTTGTTTGAGGCAGAGCACATCAACTGAATACTTTCCTTCATTGGCTGATTCAATTGCCAAATGCGGCAATTGAAGGAGGCGGTCGTCATTGCTGTCTCGTTCTTCTTGCCGAGCTTTTGCTTCCAAGTTTTTAAAATATACATCTTGCTCGTCTCTCGCTTTCCTGGTCAGCTCTTGCAATTCGCGCATGTCTACCTTTGGAAAAATTGTCGAGTCTTTTTGTTCTTCTTCATTAGCGTCTCTATATCTTCCTCCGCCGCCTAGAAAAAATTCCTCGGAGCGACTTGTTTTAGAATCACTGTACTTGTGATATGCATCGGCGAATAAAGCGCCATTGCTGTTCGCTAGCTCCGCCTGGGTGATTCTCTCTGAGAGGGGACTATCGGTGATTGGCATATGCGCTCCTAAGAAAATAGTAAGTGCGTCAATGCAGTCACTATAGAAGTAGAGTGAGAACCGATTGGTGACGGAGTCGTGACCAATCGGTGACTAATCTGCTCTAGTGCGGCAGACCAAAGACGAAGTAGAGCATGCACATAACAGCTAGTATCCAGGCTCCGGCAGATACTTCTTTTACTCTGCCAGAAAGGGTTTTGATCACTGCATATAGCACTAGTCCAGCTGTTAAACCGTTGGCAATGCTATAAGTAAAAATCATCATGGCAATGGTGGCAAATGATGGAAACGCTTCTGTTAAGTCGGCTACTTCGATTTTTCGAAGTGAATCGAGCATCAGTAAGCCGACGCAAATTAGCGCTGGTCCGTAGGCGTATTTGAGATGTTGCAGGGGCGCCAGTAGGGGAATGCAAAATAGTGTAGCAAAGAAAAATAAGGCCGTGAAGACTGAAGCTAAGCCCGTTCTGGCCCCTTCTCTAATACCTGCTGCCGACTCGATAAAGGCCCCACTGGTAGATGAGCCAATGAGAGCCGATAAGATACAAGAACAAGCATCAACAATCATCGGCTTCTCGATGTCTGTCAAATTGCCCTGTTCATCGACCATGCCGCAATTGGCACCAACACCAACGATCGTGCTCAGAGTATCAAGAAAACTCATGAGAAATAGTGTTAGCAAAATTGGTAGAAAGCTAAGTTTTAAGGTCGAGGCGATGTCGAGTTTTAAAAATATTGGCTCTAAGCTGAGGTCGCCTTGGAATGGCATTGAGAAAATTGCTTTAGGTAACTCGCCCACATTGAAGGCAAAACCTAGAGCCGCTGTGGCAATTATGCCAATTAGAATGGCACCTTTCGTTTTGCGAGCGAGTAAAGTGGCCGTGAGCACTGTTCCAACTATTGCCAAAATAACTTTTATGTCGTGCAGATTGCCGAGCTTAAGTGGTACTCGAGGGTGATACCGTCTGCTGATAGCAAGATTTTGGCTGGCATGCCTTGCACTGCACTTTCAATTATGCCGGTTTCATAGAGTCCGATTAGTGTTAGAAACAGTCCAATACCAGCAGCAAAGCTGTGCTTCATGCTGTTCGAAATCGAATTGGCTAGCCATGGTCTGATTTTTAGCAACGACATAGTAAGGAAAGCAAAGCCACTGACAAACACTGCGCCTAATCGCAGTTGCCAGCTGATGCCTAAGGAGGCAAGGCCAAAGGCGATAAAGGCGTTTTCTCCCATATAGGGCGCTACTGCTAGAGGTCTATTGGCATATAGGCCCATGGCTAGGCAGCCAAACACAGCTGTCAAAATAGTAGCTACAGTCGACGGCCCTTGGGGAATACCAGCAAAGGCAAGGATAGCTGGGTTGACTACGATGATGTAAGCCATGGTCAAAAATGTTGTGAGGCCGCCTAAAAATTCGCTGCGAACAGAAGACTGACGCTCACTGATTTTGAAATATTGGTCTAGATAAGTTTGTTTGTTGTTGCCCAATCGACTTCGGCCTTGATTGCTGATTGAAGATTTGTGGCTGGAGCAAAACCAGTACTAGCAACTAGACTGTCGGTGGCAAGAGTTGTTTCTGTGGCTAGTTTCTCTATCTGTTCCGGAGTGACGTTGATTTTTCCTGGCATAAAAGCTTGCGCTGCTTTCAGGCCCATTTTTAGTAATCCTTCAGGTACGGAGCTGAATTTCTTATTGATATTCATGGTGGCCGCAATGTTATCGGCTAGGTCTCTCATCGACACTGCCGTGGGGTTAGCCACGTTGAAGACATGATAACCATTTGGCACTTTTTGCAAGCATAGATGCACGGCCGCTGCTAAGTCTTTTGAGTAAATCAGGCTCTTCGGTGTTGCACCGCTGCCAATGTGGACATATTTTTCTTCTTTGATTTGACGAATGAGTGAAAGCATATTGCCACGATCGCCTTCGCCAAAGACCATAGATGGTCTGAGCACAATGATGCGCGGAATTTTCTGGGTTAGAGTCTGCAGATAATTTTCACTGGTCATCTTCGAAACGGCATAGGGCGTTTTTGCTGAATAAGGGCCAGCTTCACTGATGTCTTTGAAGGGGCCTTTGCCGTAAACAGCAGAAGTACTGAGAAATACAAGGGTGTGTACGCCGTTAGCCACGCATGCTTCTGCCAATTGCTGGGTTGCCCGTACATTTACAACTTCGTACTCTTGGTAAGAGGCAGATTCTTGGTGCACGAGGCCAGCGGCGTGCACGACAAACTCTATGTCTTTGGTCAGGGCGCGCATTTCTTGATCGCCTACCCTGGTGAAATCGGCGGCTTGTAAGTCAACTACAGTTAAATCGACGCCGTTAGCCATTTTAGAGCGGGCATCGAGCCTATCTCGAACCTGCGCTCTGACTAGGCACTGATTGCTTGAAACCAGTCTCGATATGATGGCGCGGCCGATCATCCCACTTCCACCAGTGACCAATATCTTTTTTAGGCCAGCCTTTTGAACCATGCTTCCTAGATACCTTTTTGTTAGCAACCAATATTTGTCAGCAACCAATAAGAGAGCTCAGCCCTTGATGACAAAGCTTGACATCGGGCTGCTAGATTGACAACGTTTACTGGCAACGCGCCCTTCCAGGTTGCAGCATACACCAGCCGATTGGCTACCTGCCAGTAGTTTTTCGCCAATAATTAGTCTCATAGCTCTGACCTGCGCCACAGCCAGTCTATATCTTCGTCAAAGATGAAGATGTCTTCATCGAAAACAAAATTTTGCTGCTTGGCTACCTGGCCGTATTGTCCTTTAAATTGTCACCATCGGCCGGAATTTGCCAAAGGATTTTTTTAAGGTGTTGCTGATTTCGCCAACTGTGGCATAGCATTCCACGGCATCGCAAATCAGGGGAATAAGGTTGTCTGAAGAATTGGCGGCCAATTGCAGCTTAGCCAGGGTGGCGTCTACTTTCTCTTGGTCGCGGCTTGCTCTCAGTTCTTGAAGAGCAGTCACTTGGCGGCCTTCTAAGGCCGGATCAATGCGCTGCACGTTTATTTCTTCTTCGTGCTCATCTATAAATGAATTGACTCCGACAACTAATTTAGCCTTGCGATCAATGTCTTGGTGGTCTTCATAGGCCGAATCTTGAATTTCTTTTTGAATGTAGCCGCTTTCAACTGCTTTGATGGCGCCGCCCATTTCTTCAATGCGCCTCAAATACTGTTCAACTTCCAATTCAATTTTGTTGGTGAGATCTTCAATGTAGTATGAGCCTCCCATGGGGTCGGCTACATTGGTCACACCAGTTTCGAAAGCAATAATTTGCTGCGTCCGCAAGGCTGTCAGGGCTGAAGCTTCTGTGGGCAAGGCAATGGCTTCATCTTTAGAATTTGTATGCAGAGATTGGCAGCCACCGAGGGCTGCGGCTAGGGCCTCAAGGGTTGTGCGAACAATGTTGTTGTCTGGCTGTTGTAGGGTAAGGCTAGAGCCTGCTGTTTGCACATGAAAGCGGAGGGTTTGTGATTTAGGGCTTTTGGCGCCAAATTGGTCTCGCATGATTTTGGCCCAGATGCGCCGGGCTGCTCTAAATTTTGCCACTTCCTCAAAGAAGTTCATTTGGGCAACAAAGAAGAATGACAGTTGTCCAGCGAAGCTATCAACTTCTAAGCCCGAAGACTGAGCTGCTCGCACGTACTCAATGGCATTGGCGAAGGTGAAAGCCAATTCTTGAACGGCTGTTGCTCCGGCTTCGCGAATGTGATAACCAGATATTGAAATGGTATTCCATTTAGGCATATCGCTGGCGCAGAATTGAAAGATGTCAGTGATCAAGCGCATTGAGCCCTTGGGCGGAAAAATATAGGTGTTGCGTGCTTCGTACTCTTTAAGAATGTCGTTTTGAATTGTGCCTGACAAATTGGCGGCACTAACCCCTTGTTTCACTCCTACTGCTCTGTACATGGCAAGGAGAATGGCGCTCGTTGCGTTAATTGTCATAGAGGTAGAAACCTTGCCAAGATCTATTTGATCAAACAGGCGCTCCATGTCTTTGAGGGTGTCAATCGGTACGCCGGTGCGGCCAACTTCGCCTAAGGCCATGGGATCGTCTGAGTCAAGGCCCATTTGGGTGGGCAAGTCAAAGGCGACAGAAAGTCCGGTTTGGCCGTTACCTAAGAGATATCTAAATCTTTTATTCGTCTCGTCAGCATTACCGAAACCCGCATACTGACGCATTGTCCATTTGCGCGATCGGTACATATCTGGGTAGATTCCACGGGTGAAGGGGTAGGCTCCAGGCGCCCCGAGGTCCTTTTTCCAATCAAAATCTGATAGATCTTCAGGTTTGTAGCAGTCTTTGTTGTCTGTCATCGCCGTATAATTAAACCTATTCTTTCTCATACATATTGTAATGGAGGACTTCCTTGTGAAGTACTGCGAGAACATCCTGGAAACTATAGGTCAAACTCCTCTTGTTAAGCTTAACAAGGTGACTCTGGGCTTGAAGCCAACAATTTTGGCCAAGCTTGAAGTTTTTAATCCGGGAGGATCGATCAAGGATAGACCCTCTTTGAAAATGATTGAGGAAGCCGAAAAGGCTGGCTTGCTCAAACCGGGCGGCACAATCATTGAGCCGACCTCTGGCAATACCGGCGCGGCTCTGGCCCAAATTGCCGCAGTCAAAGGCTATAAATGCATTTTGATTTGTCCTGACAAGGTCGCCCCCGAAAAGATCAACTTACTTAAGGCCTACGGTGCCGAAGTAGTAATGGTTCCTTCAACTGTTTCGGCCAGCTCGCCAGAGAGCTATTACTCTGTCGCCAATCGCCTCACTATGGAAATTCCTGGGTCCTTCCAGCCTAACCAGTTTGCTAATCCTAATAATCCCGATGCGCACTATGAGACTACTGGGCCCGAAATTTGGGAACAGACTTCAGGCAAAATCACTTGCTTGGTGGCAGGCGCAGGCACAGGAGGCACCATTTCTGGTACTGCTAGATATTTGAAAGAAAAAAATCCTAATATCAAAATTATTGGCGCCGACCCAGAAGGATCTATTTATTCTGGTGACACACCAGGATCTTACAAGGTTGAAGGTATTGGTGAAGACTTCATTCCACGCAATGCCGATTTGAAAATTGTCGATCATTTCGAACGTGTATCTGACAAAGAGTCTTTTCTTATGGCTCGTCGTCT
>LNEX01000538.1 GCA_001464165.1 bacterium Ga0077546 | reverse complement strand
CCTTGCGCGTGGCCGCCACCATGTCTGAGAAAGATGTGATTGTAGTGATTCTGCCAGATGGTGGCAGGGGCTATTTGAGCAAAATTTATTCAGATGATTGGATGCGTGAATTTGGTTATTTGCAAGCCGAAGGTTTGAGCTTCTTTGCTAAAGATTTGCTTGCCGGTAAGACTAGCTCAGGCAAAGTACCAGCCATGATTACAATCAAGCCTGATGATACAGTGCAGATGGCTATCGAAATTATGCAAAAATATGAAATCGATCAGCTTCCTGTTGTCACAGCTGCCGGTCAAAACGTTGGCCACATCAATGATTTGATCACAATGCAAATTGTCTACGAGCGCAAACATCCAGAAACAACTACGGTTTCATCGGTTATGGGTCGCCCCTTCCCGCAGCTTGATGTCGATAGCGAAATCGATAGAGTCTATAAGCAATTCAAGTTGGGTAGCAATATGGTCATCCTCACTAAAGAAGGTAAGGCCTGCGCTGTCTTGACCAAGTTTGACATTGTTTCGCACTTGAAGGCATCAAGTCATCTTGATGCTCACGAAGTCAAAGCAAAAGGCACTAAAATTTCTGTCTAAAATAAAGATCAGAGGAGATTATCGATGAAGTTCTCGACCAAGGCTATTCACGCAGGCCAGGAGCCAGATCCAACTACTGGAGCCATTATTCCAGCTGTTTATCAAACTTCGACTTATGTGCAAGAAGGCCTCAATCAGCATAAGGGCTTTGAATATGCCCGTACGCAGAATCCGACTAGGTTCGCTTTGGTTCAGGGTTGGCCGCCGAAGGCAATATCATGAATCTGCTTTCTAGTGGTGATCATGTTATTTGCGGTGATGATGTTTATGGTGGCACCTATCGCTTATTTGAAAAAGTATGGAAGCGCTACGGTATTACCTTCACTTACGTCGATGCTAGCGATGCCACTAAAGTAAAAGCAGCAATTCAACCAAATACCAAAATGATTTGGATTGAAACACCAACAAACCCATTGCTCAGGCTCTGCGACATCAAAGCTATTGCTGAAGTAGCCAAAGCCGGAAAGCTAATCACTGTTGTCGACAATACTTTTGCTAGCCCTTACTTGCAAAACCCTATTGCTCTTGGTGCCGACATTGTTGTGCATTCGGTGACCAAGTATATTGGTGGTCATAGTGATGTCATTGGTGGTGCTGTTCTCACATCGCGTGATGATCTTTATGAAACTCTCAAATTCCACCAAAATGCAGTCGGTGCCGTACCTGGCCCCTGGGATTGCTGGCTTGTTCTACGCGGAGTGAAGACATTGGCCGTGCGTATGGAAGCTCACCAGAAAAATGCTATGACCATTGCGCAGTATCTAGAAAAGCATCCAGCCGTTGAGAAAGTTATGCATCCTGGTTTGACCAGTCATCCCCAGCATGCTCTAGCTAAAGCTCAGATGAATGGCTTCGGTGGTATGGTTTCGTTTGTGCTCAAAGGCGGCGAAGAAAGTGCTCGTCAGTTCTTGGGTTCGACCAAACTGTTTTCGTTAGCCGAAAGCCTTGGTGGTGTAGAGTCTCTTGTTTGCCATCCAGTATCGATGACCCATGGTTCCATTCCTAAGGCCGAACGCGATGCTCGTGGTGTGGTTGATGCTCTGGTGAGATTATCTGTCGGTATCGAAGATATTGACGATCTCGTCAAAGACCTTGAGGCTGGCTTGGCTAAAGTGACTGTCTTGGCTGGTTCTGCTAAGTAAGGCCTGAGATTAGTCGCTCAACTGTCTTTTAATTTGCTTTCCGCTTGCGAAATAGGCGGCAAGAAAAGTGCGCACTGCCGCAGAATCGACAATTATGCCAGTGTCGCTGCCATGGGCGTGGTTTATACCAACGAATGTCGATTGATTGTCACCTTCACGGATTGTCGGACCGCCTGATGTGCCCGGGGTAAGAAGCTTATCGGTGGTGAAGGTTGAAACTTTGCCGTAATCGTCTGGCTCTAGGTCGCGACCAACAACAGTCGAATCAATTCTTGTCCATTTGCCATCGACATAGCCCACTGAAGCCACCGTGTCTCCTGGTTTTACTTTTTCATCTGATATGGTAAGCCCCGCTGGAAAACTTTTCTTGTGTTTTTGTGAACTGTCATTCACCTCAAGCAGAGCGAGATCTGATTGTGGATCGCTGGCTACAACTTGCACATCTATAAAGCCATCTTCTGTTCTTACTGAAGAGCGTGTGGCTGCCTTGTAGAAGGCATCTAGGCCTGCCATTGTCACGCCTTTTGCTTCTGGATTCAAATCGCGACTAATTTTTTGTATCTGCTCAAAGTGCTCAAGTAAATGAGTCAATTGTGCTCTTTTCTCACGCAGTTGTCCCCATTCTCTGGTCAGCTCATCATCAGGGCATTCCCATTCTCTGTAGTCTTCGACTTCTTGGCGCAGGAGCTGTCCATCATTGTCTTTGTCTATTTCGCCAAAATCTCTTTTCGACTGAAAAGTAAAACCCCAGTTCGGCATTTCTGCCACTGTATGGTTTGCCGTTAAGATAAACTTGCTGCTAGCTTCTTGCTCTGCGTCTAGTTTTAGAACAACGGCACTACTTGTTTTGATTTCGACGCCGCCGCCAAAGTATGTTTTCAATTCAAGGACATTCTCAGCGGCTGCGTCTAACTGCTGACTTTGAGCTTGGGAAAAATGATTGCGGAAAGCTTTAGGGTCACCAAAGGTTTCGTTGTGTGCCCGCGATGGTTGGTCGGAGGCAATTTCGTCGCGTTTTGGTATGGGTGTATCTGACTGATGGTTGTTCTTGTCGGTCATAGATGCAAATTGATCGGGCTGGAGTTTTTGTCTTGCGGATACTTTGTACCCATTAGTATGACTTTGCTATGTGAATTCCTTAGTACCAGTTTCCGTATTCTATTATTGGTGCAGAGAAAATATTCTCTAGCTCGCTGACAAACTGGCGATTGGCAATTGGCTGACAGGCAAAAGCTGGTATATCTTTGCCAAAGTCGAGAAACAGTGCGGTTTTCCATATACTGAGTTTTGGGGTGGTCACTTCGTCAAGCGGTTCAAAATTGATTGATGCGGAATTTACTTTGCCACCGCAATTGCAGACAGACTGGCAAATAGTAGTTCCGTTCAATAACCTCGGAAACCAGGGATCGTCAAGTTGCTCTATGGCGAGACCGCAGGCCGTGCACTGGAATGACTTATTTTCAATCTGGTTAAAGAAAGAACCTGATTGGTCTTCTATTATCTTAAAGTTCGGACCTGATTGCAGAGAAATCCATTGAATGTTATTTTCGCTGCCGGGGTTTAGTTCGGCGCAAATGGTATCATCGGCTGGGCTCCAGTCGAGCCTCCATTCTTTTTGCAATTCAGAACTGAGCCCCGTCCTAATCTTTTGATTGCGTTCTTCCCATTCGCTATCGGCTGCAACGCGACAAAGTCGCTTGTTATCGAATCTGCGCTCTACGCTGACTGCCTCTATATTCCAATGCGAGAGAAATGTGGTTATGCTGCTCTCAAATGAGTCAATGTCTTGACTTGGAAGCCAATCGATATCAGCGATAGCAAAACAATGTTGGTATTCCGCACTCATATTCTTCCCTTCCTTTTCTTATAGTAAATGCTCTTCATTTTGCTGGGCTAGTGGCAATTGCCTTAGAGCCTTGTCGCTTGCCCACAGCGTTTTTTAGGTATCTCTCTAACTCGTTAAGCTGTCCGCCGCGTGGGCTATGCAAGAAGCATGCTGCAACTATTCCAAGTACATAAACATGCGAAAGAGCTGATGCCGCCATTGCGTATGAACCATCAAAAGTAGCGATGAGCTGACCACTAACGAGCGCAAAAGCAGCAGCTATTATTCTCCCGAAGTTGAACGCTAAACCAAATGCCGTACCCTGGATGTGCAGAGGAAAGACCTCAGGTACGTAGATGCAAATTGTTACTGCACTCATGATTGAGAAGAGCCCGCAGAGGAAAAGTAGCAGCAAAAGCTGACTATTGAAGCCGTGGATGGTGTTAAACATTATTTGACACAAAATCAGTGTCAAACCGAAAGCAAGAGCAATGGTTAGCTTTCTGCCGATGCGCAGTACGATAAACCCAGTTATGGCTGCGCCGATAATGCTCCCTAGGTTCATCACCATTAGGGCTACACTCCTCTCATAAGTAGCTTCGGTGCCAGTGAGCTGATTTATCCAGGCCGGTATCCATGACAGCACTGTCCAATAACCAATAATGCCGCAGCTAGTGATGGCAACTATGGCTAAGAGTGGGCGAAGCATTTCCTTCTTGAATAGTTCTTTGAGAGGCTCGGCGAAAACCTTTCTCTGTGCAGAGTTGAGATTCTCTTGTTTTCGCAGGCTGGCACGATAATTCTGTAGCGCCACAAATTTTTCTGACTCGCTTAGTTTCAAGCGGATGTACAGGGTAATTAGAGCTGGGATGACACCAGCTGCGAAAAGATAGCGCCAACTAGCCTGGCCAAGGCCTAAGCTGATTGCGGCTGTGGCAAAATATCCGACACCCCATGAGGTGGCCATGAATGAGACTGCATGCAGTCTTTGTCGGCCGTGCCAGTGTTCCGATAGCATAATGGCACCAACTGAAAGTTCCCCTCCGATTCCGAGGCCAACCAGAAAACGATATATTGCTAGCTCTTGCCAGTTTTGACTGGTGGCGCAAAGTCCAGTGGCTATCGTATAAACAAGAATACTAATTATCAGAGTTTTGACCCGCCCTACTTGGTCGGCTAGACGACCGAATACCAGTCCGCCTAGGGCCCATCCCACTAAGAATGTGGCGATGATGATTGCACCATAGTATCCAACGGTACTATGAGACTTTGTTCCTAGTAATTCAGAAAGGGCCGGGTAGAGTACGATGGTAAAAATCGAGGCGTCGAGACCGTCGAATAGACAACCTAACCATGTTACTGCCAAGGCATGCCAGTGGCTTATTGATTTGTGTCGCATCTGTTTTGCCATACCTCTTTGCCAAATAACACCTTAGTGATAGTTGACTACGAGATTGATGTCAAGCGAGCAAAGTGCCCACCTGTAATGGTTTCGGGAAATACTTAGGCAGAGTTTTTTGAGTCTAAATGATGCTGAAATTGATCAACTGCTTAAGAGCGGCTCGCTCCGAAGCAAAGCGCTCTTGAAACAGTTCGGCAAAGTTTCGCGAGCATTAAATTTCAGAAGTATTATTCAATATCAGGATGGTAGTCGAGTCTTACTCTTTTCATCAAAGTCACTTCTTTGCGCAGCGAGGCTGCTTCGTCTTCTTTTTGAATTTGAGCTTTATAGTCGACCATGGCGTTTAGCGCTTCTATCAATAGCTTGTAGGCGCGCACTGAGTTATTGTTAGATTTGTCTAGCTTCTTGTATTGACGCAATATGACTAGCGCTCTTTCCAGTTCCTTCTCTGCTTCTGCAAACTTGCTGCGGTCGCGGTCGAATTGGCCTAGCCTTAGCCAAGCTTCGCCTTCATCAAGGTTGCTAGTCTGCGATTTGCTGCGCTCATTGACCTTGATTCTTATAGCTAAGGCTTCTTTCAGTAGCGGGCGCACTTGGCTCACTTCATCTTGCTGCCAGTGAGAGTAGGCCAGCTCTGTTTTTAGATCGGCTAGTTGCGGGTCATCGTCACCAGCTAGCTGTGAATAGAGTTGATAGGCCTTCGTCAGCAAATCTTCTTGATCGTCATAGGCTTGGACGGCGCCGAGCCTGCGAGAGACACCAATAAATGCTTCTATTTTTGTACCCATTTGCAGAGCTAGTTCGTAAACGGATGTCTTGCTGCCAGCTTGTTTGTTTGCCGCTGTCGCTTTATACAGCGAGTCAATTCGGGCTATTTCTTTGCGTGATAGCTCGCAATCGACTAGCGCTCGATCGCGATTGACTTGCCCTAGGCTGCGAAGAATCTGTTCAGTTTTCTTTGGCTGATTCAGATTGCTGGCCAATTCTAGTTTTGCTTTTAGAACATTTACTTTGCGGCCAAAGTTGTCGCCAAACTTATTTGCTACAACTTCAGCTTTATCATAGGCATTGCTGGCATCTTCAAATTTTCTCTGCTTAGCTAACTCGTCACCGCGAGCAATCCAGAAAGTATAGGTCCAGCGGTTTGCCAGCGTTCCCCGATCGTTCTCAGGGCCAGGCCAGACAAACAATAGCCAGTATGTGGCCGAGCTAGCAACTAAAGTGAAAACTGCTAGTGCCACTACTATTGGTAGCAACTTTTTCTTATCACTGGGGGTCAAATAGAGGCCGGATTTGTCAGTAATTTCGTCAGCCCTTTTTGTTGATGACGAAGTACCAGAA
>LNEX01000537.1 GCA_001464165.1 bacterium Ga0077546 | reverse complement strand
AAACTATTAGGCGGCGAATGGCGGCAGAACCTGGGGCAAGCCATGACACTGCATCAAGAATATCGGCGCGAGTACCGGCAAGGAGAAAACCCAGGCTATCGAACTGCAACATTCAATGCAAAAGACACTTCTGCCGACTTCCTAGCCGTCCTCTGCCGAAAGTACGATGAGTCACCAGCCTCTATCAAGCCAGGCATCACAGAGGCAACACGGGCCATGCTACGACGCAACTGCCGCGCCCTTGTCGTGAAGAACCGAACAAACCCCGACGTCAAACACCTTCTGGTGCTTGCCTCAGAAAAGAACGTTCAAGTGATCGAAGACCTTGAGCTAGGCTGTCAGGCTGTGGCTCTACTAGTTAGCAAATAGTATAAAAATTATGATTGACCATCGACTAATGCCTTCTCTAGGCGCAATGTTGTTTGTGCCAACGACAATCGAAAAGGGCGCACCAGCTCTGATTCAAATAGCCAATGGAATCAAATTTCCCAACCTACGCACCGTCATCTTTGACTTGGAGGACTCGGTAAAACAAGATGATGTGCCTCGCGGTATGGACAACCTCCGACACGCGCTCACAGAGTTTTCTACAGATAGCTCGGTGCAAGTGTACGTGCGGGCGCGCGATGCCAGCAACTTGTCAGCGCTATTGCAATTGCCAAATATCGAAAAAGTTCACGGTTTTGTTTTGCCAAAACTTGACACAACCAACGTCAAAGACTACTTCAAACGTCTGCCACGAAACTCCAACTTTGCCATCATGCCAATTCTGGAAACGATGGAAACATTCTCAACTGATAAGCTTCTGCGCCTGCGAGACATTCTTGATGGCAACAATCTTTATGGTCCGCGCATTCAGTGCATACTAATTGGAGCTATGGATCTGCTAAAGCTGTTGCGCATCCAGCCGGACATCCACGATACCATCTATGACACCGTCATTGCCGGAGTCATAGATAGTATCGTTCTAGCGTTCACCCCTGCTGGTTATAAAGTTTCCGGCACCATCTACCGCGGTTTCGGTGCAGAGCTAGAAGCAGTATTGAAGCGCGAGGTCATGCTCGACACTAAACGTGGAATGTTTAGCAAGCTTGCTATCCATCCCAACCAGATCGACATCATCGAAAATGGCTATGCGGTGAAGATTAAAGACCTTCTACGCGCCCTGGTGATTCTCGCACCAGACGCCCCAGGAGTCTTCAAACTATTTGGTGAGATGGTTGAACCAATAACCCAAATAGAATGGGCAAAACGCATCTTAGCAAGAGTGGTGCGCTTCGGACTGCTGGACGGAGAGGTCTATGCTTACGGTGGCAATTCGAGCAGCCGAGACGTGCAGATAGAAGTTCGATACGACACTATCTCGCTCTCTTGGTCGCAACACTCGGAGCCAGGGAGTGCCGATCGTCTTGATTCTGCCCCAATTGCCAGCTACACAGAAGTACTGCAACTGGCAGACTTTCTCAATCTTAAATAAGTTTATCAGGAGAGCAATGCACGAATTCATACAGAATACGAGCCTCATCATCATTATGCTATTTGGCATAGCACTAAGCGGATTAGTCTTAGTGGATTTGCCTGAAGACTCAATTGCCAGCAAACTAATCACTCCCATTCTCATCATCATCTGCCTCGGAGTAAGCTACTTCGTCTGCAGTCGTCCATATCCTTAGATTGTTTATAACGCCTATGAAAATTGCAATTGCTGCACTGATACGTCTTCTAGTGACAATGAAAGCTTTCGCCCTCGGGCATCAGAGATTTGCCGATCGCCTAAATGTTCTGGCATCTCTCAGCACATTCATATTTGTGGCCTCACTAGAGCTGCCGCAACAATCAAATCATTTGCTGCAATTGGGTTTTCTGGTACACGAAGTGGTTTGGCTTCTGTACCTCGCATACATCTTAATTTACTTTGACTCAAGCAATCCAATCAGGTTTATTCGTGAACACTTCCCTGAGTTGCTCATTGCCTTTACCTGGTTTCCCTCTGCCTTCCATATTCGGGTGGGCGTTTTGGAAATACCCTATAGCTTTTTTCACCTTATCGGTGTCACCGCGCACGCCTGGCTTCTGAGCCGCTCTGGCAGGCAACGTTGGGGAGAACATCCTTTCTTTGCCGCAATGCTCTGTGCCCTTTCATTTACTCTCCCAGAGTCATTTCAAAACTTCCCGACAGCTGTGTATTTCATTCTCGAAACTCTTTCGACAGTCGGTTATGGTGACCTGGTGCCAACCTCGAATGCCGGTAGAGTGGTTGCGGTGTTAGCTATGTTCTTCGGCACTGGTTTGTTCAGTGCCCTCAATGGTTTTGTCACAGAGTGGATTCACCAACTAGTGGCAGATAACAAGTCAGCGTCTTGCGAAATTGACGTGCACTCCTTAGCGCAAGCTCTCGAAAACATGAAAGTTTTGCTTGAACGAGTCGAGCAGAACCAAGCCGAAATTCTTCAGCGCTTGAACGACATTGATTCTTCTGGAAAAAAATAGAAAGTTAGATTTCTAGCTCTTCAAAATTTCCATTTGCCAAAGCCTTTTCGAAAGGCTTTTTTTTAAGCACTTATCAATAGACTGGTCTACTACGAAAGGCTAGAAAGAAAAGTGTGGAGACAGACAAGTAAATTATCCAAAGTAATTTACTTGCGTGCCGCACCTTTTAAATGGTCCTAGACGGGTCTAAATGGCTAGATGTCGCGGCTCGTTATAAACCGAAAGTTAAAGCCGTCATTTAAAGCCGACCAGCGCGAGTGAGAGCACTGAGACCCGCAATTAAAAACAAGGTACTTAGTAGGATGCCGCTCTCACCGCCAAACTCTAGGGTACCAATTAGAGCCAGTAGGCTCAGAGACATGAAAATGTTCCAGTAATCGATAAAGACTTTGGCAGAGTAATTCTTCAAAGTCCATGCCGCTATAGATTTTCCGGCAAGGATAGAACAAGTCATAAGAAAAAGGGTTTCAACAATCATTGTAGGACTCCTAAAAGTAATTAGATACCGGCAGTCAGCAATCGCTGACATGCCAGATTAGACAAAAAATTGGTCTCACTGAAAATCGCTTTGTGCTTAATTCAGAGCAAGAGAGGAGACTATGAAAGAGACGCACTGCGAGTAGCGCTCAACAAGACTCTCATACTCTTCAATAGAGACACGAAGAGCTGCCAAACCGCGTGACCAAGTCTCAGTAACAGCAAGAGGCTGAATCGGCTCAGAAGAGAGTTGGCGAATTTGCGTAACAACTTCTTCAAGAAGTGCTTCTGGCACCCCCTCTTGGCGCCAAGAATTACGCAGCGCAGTAACCTTTGCACAGAGAAAACGGGAGACAGAATTAGCGTTATAGAACGTGCCGTCACGTTCACCAATAGCCTTACGCAACTCTTCTATTACATTTTCTAAGTAAGACGCATTGCAATAGCAGTACGAATTCCAAAACACGCACTGCCAGAGTTGCTCCAAACGTGTGCTTGAAAGGTCTCCTGAAATAGTAGAGATCGACAAGTTCTCCGTGCCATCAATGGCAAGACTTAGAAATTTTATGGACGCTGCAATATGCATTTCCAGCGTCCGAGAGCGCCAGTGTTCACCAGAGAGTTCGGGATGGTCAAAGGCTCCCGAAATATGAGCGTAGCGGGCCATCTGGAAATTCTCATAAGCAATCTGCAGACGCTCTAGCAGGGCTTTTAATTGCTCTAGCTGAATCTGGTGTTCATATGTGTCAACTGTTTCTTTTGTGATAATCATAATTTGATGTTTGAGTTTTTTTGATGGTTGAGCTCTAGTGAAGGGGACTAATTAATAGCCCCCCGGTTAAGCAACTTAAGCAGATCAAGACTAGCCTTTGGCGGCAATCATCAAAGACTAGTCTTTACCTTGTCTTTAGCGTCTGCCAATAAGTTTGCCAGAAGCACGATCGATAGCAATTCGTAGACAGGTGATATCTACAAGTTCGCGGGCTTCAGCTCCGTAAAGACTTGTAATAGCTGATTCAGAAATTTCCAATGCACTTTTAGCAGCAGTTAGTTCTTGTTTGAAGAGATAAACGGCGGCCAAGTTACGTGCTACTGATGCCATGGTCAACTGGTCTTCTTGAGCCTGAGCTATTGTCAGAGCTTTGGTGAAACTTGCTTCGGCCTTAGCGACATTATTACGAAAGGCAATTACACCAATGTTATTGAGGATATTTGCCTCAAGTGCCGTTGCCGAGAAACCCTGCTCTTGACACAGTGTCAAACAGCGTTCACTAAAGAGAATGGAAGTATCCCAGTCGCGCTCACGGATATAGCGCACACTAGTGGTGTAAAGCTCCATAAGCGATTCACATGACAATGGTGCGCGGAGATACTTACGGTTCCAGCCAGGCGCTAACCAGGTTGAAGGGTAAACCTCATCTACCTTTAGTGGTTCGCGGGGCGCAGGAGCTTCTTGCGAAGGCTCATCAGTGAAGAAAGCGGAGAGAAGAGACACTAAAGGCAGTGCCATAACGACAACGAACGCAAGAAACATAGGAACTATGGCGGTTTCAGTGATATGCATAAACTTTCCTGGTTATTTAACGTGAATCAAACCAACGCATCTCATATCGCCTGTAAAAGCGGTTGGGAGAAACATAAATGATGGTGAGGATATGTTTTAGGTGTTTTACAAAAAAAAGAGTGTGTGTGGTTGATACACCAAACCTAAGTCATCAATAGCTCGAAATTTCTACAAATCTTGATGAGCTCTGTCGCATGAACAAGTTTTGCCATATCGAAGCTTTGCGACATCGAAGCTCCAACAAACAAATCGAAGCGTAAAGAACGCACTTTTATCCTCAAATATCGACAGCTCGCGTGAACTAGAAACACAGCCTTGCACCAGCTTAAAGCTTGCTCAGATTCGGCCGCAATCTACTGACAGGCCCTGGTCAAGCATTCAAGCAACTGTAACTAGCAATCAGTTGTTCACAATCTTTACGACCAATGGCTTATACCTGGCCTTTTTTGCTTGGCTTGAAGAGTAATTCACTATCCATCTACCCAAGAGATTTTACCCAAGAGATTTTACCCAAGAGATTCACCAACTCAATTAAAAACTAAAACTCTAACTACCTATCCAGTATCAATTGGCTAAGGCCCATGTTTTTCAGAAGAGTCTCTCTGGCCTAGGGCAGAGCAAGGTAGTGCCTTTATCTAAATTACCGGAGCAAAACTATGGAAAATCAACCCATAGATGAAAATGTCAATCAACCGCAGGTGGTAGAGGCAGAGGCCGATGCATTAGGATTAGCTGCCACATTGCAAAACAAGGCCTGCGAACCTAAGCCTCGCCTTCGCGACTACATTCTGCTCTTTATTCGCGGTGAGTCGCTAGCTGCTTTCTGCTACGGCTATCTACTCCTTCTGGCTTGTCTTGGTGCCTTCAAGCTTCCATGGATAGGTCTGGGTCTAAGTTTCATTATTGAAAGCATTGCTGCTGGTTACTACCTGCACATAATGCAAGTCGAAATTCACGGAACACCAGGTACAAGCCTGGCACATTGGCCAAAGCTCGACATCAAAGGCGTAGCCAAACTCCTCAAGTTGGGAATGTTTACTAACTTGATTCAGATCACCTATGCCGCCTTTGCCCTATCACTCAGCCTGCCTCTTTTCATCGTGGTCTGTTTGACGGTTGCACCAGTTGGCTTTGAGCAAGTAAACGCACCGTACCTAACTTCTTATGCTCAAGTCTTGGTCTGTGAGGTCCGTCGTATAACGAATGGTATCATCGAGTGGGACGTTG